>NZ_JBECOX010000009.1:0-236377 GCF_040104525.1 Pseudoalteromonas sp. XMcav11-Q | reverse complement strand
GTTCGTCATAGGGCGAAAGAACTGGCTGTTTAGCTTCACCACAAGTGGCGCTGAGAGTAGCGCAATCCTCTACAGCGTGATCGAAACAGCCAGAGCAAACGGCCACACCCCATTCGATTATGTGATGCATTGCTTAAACGAATTAGCCCAGCCACAGTGCGATATCGACAGTTTACTGCCCTGGCATGTTAGCCTCTAGGTGTAGTTAGCCGTACGCTTACGTTACTTGGGATGGTAAATACATATTGTTTAATCGAGGGATGGATAACGAGAATTCCAATGTCGACATCTACTGGATGGATGCAAAGATAATTAATGAGTTAAAAACCAAAAATCTAAGTAAGGAAGCATTATGAGTCGACGTTATATTTTGTCTCTATTATTTATGCTAAGTGGCGCTCGCAAAAGTCATGATACTAAAGCAGTTGCAACAAGTAGCTAGTTAGGCAATCCTATCAACGCAAGTAAACTAACGGGAACTCCTAGCTTACTTGCGTTGTTAATACTTACGCGAAATTAGATACAATTAGTTCCTTTATACCATTGTCCAACTTGCTTAAATCTTCCCATTCACCATAGATATCTTCTAACATATGAACCTCATCGACTAGCTCTCCATTTTTATACTTGCTGACTACAGGATGTAAAAAACCATGTTGAGAAAACTTGAGTTGCTCATCTTTATCACTTGGTATGCGGTAGCTAAATTCCAATCTAAAACCTGAAAATTGCTTAAACTGTTCCTCATTTTCGTAAACAAGTTTTGGGACGCTTTCAAAAAATTCAAAGCCACCATTTGGTTTCTTTGAATACAAATCATAAGCGTTCCCAAACAAAAACCAAATTGTGGTTGCTGATTTTATACGCTCGCTGATCTCATTGTATAATTCTGAAGAAGAATCAAGTTGCTTTCTACTTTGCTGGGCTACAAGATTCAATTTCTTGATAATTATTTCAGATAATGACTCCGCGTTATGCCTAATTCCGTGTATAAAAGGAGTTGAGGAATCTTTGTAGTCATTGCATTGCATATTCGCTCCGCAAAAAAACAGATTCGGAATATTACTACTTTCCCATTTATGATTAAGCTTAGGAAACATGTTTTTCAAGCACAACTCAGGAAAAGTACTTGGTGCGTAGTGATCGAAGTTACACTTAAACCCTGTACAGTTTATGACGTAATCATAAGTGTTTTTTTCTGATTCTCCATCTTCTGAAAAAATCATATCTACCAAATACTGCCCAGAATCTAACTGTTCAATTGATGCAATTTTTCCGTTTAAGATCGCGTTTTGCTGTTTCAAGAAAAAAGTATCTAGAAACGCCTGATTCACTGAGCGTAAATGCCCGGGGTAGTGGCTGACCCAAGCAAAATTGAAATCATCTGGGCTTATTAAATGGGTGTTTGATGAGACTTCTAATAAGCTATCAGCTGTTTCAAATGCCGAGTTACCTTTCCCTAATATGAGTACTTTCTTATTTGTGAATTGAGCTACGTCGTTATTCATTTCTGTATAGGCTATAGAGTGCTCAATGCCTTTTATATTAGGAATGTTGAGTTCGCCGATCCCTGTGGCATCAACTAAGATCTCACTTACATATTCTTTACCGTTACCATCGACGACTGTAAATTGGTGGTCGTCTTTTGTAACCTTTGCAACGTGGGTTTCGTAATGAATAGGTAACTCGTACTTTGTCGCGAATTCACCAAGGTATTTGACAAGGTTGTCCGCACTCGGATAGTAAGATTTATCAAAGTCTTTAAAAGAAAACTTATCGTCGCCATTTAGTAGTGAATTCCAGTCCCATCTAAGGTTCTTCTCTTTATTATCAAAGCCCGTGTTTACCTTATTTATCGATATCAATTTACGATGGACTGGATAAGTTTCAAAGAAGCTTCCTGCAACTTTTGTACGTTCCAAAACAATATGGGACACATTTACTTTGTTAAGATAATAGCTTAATTGTAAGCCCGCAGGTCCAGCACCAATGATGATGACTTTATAATTTAACTCCATTCTCAACACTCCTTTTGTAAGGTTTCGGGGTTTTTGCTTATTTTTCTAAAGTGTTCATTCTTTATTATATTTTGTGGCGTATCAGTAGCCACGATCTGCCCGCTATCAACTACGATAACCTGATCTGAAAGGTAGATGCTATTTAGGTTATGTGTGATTATTAGTACAGTTTTATTTTTTGCTATTTCTTTTAAGTGACTATGAAGACCGGATTCAGTGGCGAGATCGAGAGAGTTTGTAGCTTCATCTAAAATGAGTATATCACTGTCTGAATATAGCGCTCTTGCTATCGCAAGTCTCTGTTTTTCTCCACCAGATAAATTTGCGGCATTCAAGGTGACTTCGCTATTAAAGGTAAAGCCATTGCTTTGCATGACGACATCAAAGTTTGAGAGCTGAGACACTCGCTTGAGCTTTAACTCGTCGACATTATCAAAACTGAGTTGTAGAGTGATATTTTGCCAAAGTGGTCCACTGAAAAAGAAAGGATCTTGTTCGACCATCGTGACCTTTTGGTGAGTCGATTGTGAGTTTTTTTGATTCTGATGAATGAGAATTTCACCTAGATAGCTTTGATATAAACCCGCAATTAGCTTTATTAAAGTGCTTTTCCCGGAGCCTGAGCGGCCGATAATAGAGTAAACTTTATGCTCTTTAAATTTATGCGTTATAGCACATAATGATTCAGAATCTGCCTTTTGATATTTAAACGACAGGTCGGTTAATTCAATTTTATTGTGTGTTGACGTATCTTTGGTGGCGGAAGCTAGTCGTTCAGCGGGCTCTTGATTTAGTAAACTATCTAAGCTGCTAACTGCGTTTCGAGCCTTCGTTGTAACGGAGTTTATGTCACTTATTGAGGCGAAAGAGTACGACATCAGTAATAATACCATAATGAACGCGACTAATTCTCCCGACGCCATTGAACCTTCTATGACATTCAACCCGCCTACCCACAAAACAAAGATCACGCTAGAGAAACTGCCAAAAATGATTAATCCAGATACAATAGATTCTAAAGAATGAAGTCTTTTAGTTGCATTGTAGACTTGACTCGCTCCCGATTCTATTTGTTCTCCCAGTAAAGTTTCCATTCTATGGATTTTTATTGATTGTATACCTGATAATGATTCAATGATTGTCGAGTTTAGATTAGCAACGGTTTCCCGTTTATGGGTGTTGGCCTCTGAAACTCGCTGGCTTACTTTAAAAATGATGAGAATAACCAGCGGAACGGTGACTATTGAAAGCAAAGTCATATACAAACTGGTGGCTAATAAATAAATTAGGCCACACAATAAAGTGCCGGAAGCTTGAAAGAAAATGCTTAAAATAAAGTGGACGTAGGTGTTTATAGCTTTAACATCATAGTCGATATTAGAATAAAGCTTGGAAGGGGAAGTAACATCAAATAACTCTTGTTGCTTATATAGCATTCTCCCCATCGCAAAGCTAAGTAGTTTATTGCTTAGCATCTCCTTTATATCAAATACGAGTTTTTGCCTCAAGCCATTCGAAAGCACGAATGTAATTAATAAAAGCAAGATAAATGAGACAAAATAGTTTAAACGTTCTCTCGTGACTGACTCTTGAAACAGTAGCTCAACAGTATAGGCAATGCCAAATGAACTGATGACGACTAAAACATTAAGTACAGCCACAATGAATAGCGTAAAGTGCTGTTTCGCACATAGAGTTTTAAGTTTTTGAAAAACAATACCTTCTGGGATAAATATCATTCTTTATATTGACTCTTCGATAACTCTAAGTAATTTACCAGTTCCACAACATTTATCATTATAGTCTTCGACATGGCGAGCATTTATCACTCTGTCATGCGGACAACCACCATTACAAATTGAGAACCATTCACACTCTCGCATACGATCCGTCGCGTCAATTTCTTCTTTTACAGATGCTTGATTATGATTTGACTTTTCGAGCAGGGTGGCTAGATCTGAATTTAGAAGTGAGCCGTAAATACTGCCAATATCTCCAACATACTTATCACAAGGTGAAACATCACCGTTTGGTTCGACAGTGATTATTTCTTGAGAGCAATTTCCTGCCCAATAACAAGCGGAAAGTTGCTTAGTTTTATCCGATAAAACATCGATAAAATTTTCAAACATTCTGATTCTAACTTTGTCTTTGTAGTGCCCGTACCAAACACGATAAACGCAGCTTAAAAATTCAATGTATTCTTTGTAGCTAATGTAGGCATTACCGATATCATCACCAGGCTTTGCTCGGTTATCTGGGACGATGTTCAGAAATTCTATGTCATTTAATTCAATTGAGTGTAAATAGCTTAAAAGTCGTTCAGGATCTAAGTTGTATACATCTTTGTCGACGACTATTAAAGCACCGTAGGCTATACCATGATGCTTAAGCCGTCGAATTCCTTCAGCAACCTTAATGCTGGTTGGTCTTCCTCGGACGTCAAGTCTCCGAGTATCATTGATTTCTGGTACACCATCAAAGCTAATTCCCACGGACATGCCAATGCCTTTTAAGAAAGTGAGCCACTCATCCGATATATTAACTGCGTTTGATTGCATAGTATTGGTGATGAAGTGATCTGGGCGTCTAAATTGTTCTTGTAACCAAATCAACTTTTTGAAGAACAATGGTCTAAGAAGTGTTACTTCTCCACCGTGCCAAACAAACTCCACTCGAGATACATTTGGGATTGCTAATATTCGTTTAACAATTGAAACGAGGTTTTCGAATTTTATAGATTGATTTGGTCCTTCTGCCCACGAATGGCAATATGTACAGCGTAAGTTGCATAGACGTGTAGCCTTGAGTACAACTACAACTTTACTTGCTTTTAGTGGCTTTGCTTTGAAATCGCTTGCTTTTTCTTCTCTGAAAAGAGCTAATTCTTCATCGTCTAAAATATCATAGTCTTTGATCTCACCAATAAGTTGAGATGCTAAGCGAGAGTACTGATAATCACTCACTTCTATGTCTACGGTTTCTTTACTGTTTTCTGCAGCATCAATAACTTTAATAGAAATATCACCGAGCATAATTTATTTTCCTTAATTAACTAATTCACCATCAACCATACTTACTCGCCTACCTGCAACACTTGCTGCAGCAGCGCTGTGCGTTACCATTATGATTGTAGAAGCGCTTGTGTCATTTACTTCCAGCAGTATATCTAAGACCCGCTGGCCAGTTTTTTCATCCAGATTTCCCGTCGGTTCATCCGCAAGAATAATACTTGGTTTGCACGCCATTGTTCGGGCAATCGCAACCCGCTGTTGTTGACCGCCAGATAATTGACTAGGATAATGGTCTTTCCTCGCAATTAATTCCATACGCTCTAATTCTTGCTCTGCCAGTCCTAGTCTATCTTTGTGTGGCACACCCCTAAATTTGAGTGGCAACATAATATTATCCAACACTGATAGATCAGGGATTAAATTGAAAGACTGGAACACATACCCTAAATGTTCTCTTCTGTACTTTAATTTCTTTTTTTGAGATATCGCTGAAACATCAAAACCATTTAAATGTAAACTACCGGAGTCAATATTCGAGAATAATCCAATTGCGTTGAGTAATGTTGATTTTCCTGAACCTGACTTTCCTGTAATGGCAATAAATTCACCTTTATCAACTTGTAGAGATACTTTATTTAAGGCAGTAGTTTTAATTTTATTTGTATAGAAGTGCTTACACACGCACTCAAGTTGAATGACGCTATTCAATGTATAATTCCTCCTTATATTTTTTGTTCCAATCTAAAATTACGACGCTTTTACCTAACACCATAGGAGCATCAATCACTACTCGATCCCCAATCCTTTCCTTAATAAGGATAGGAGTCCTAATAGCCTTACTCTGTTTATCCGAGTGAAGATATACGAATGTGGTATCACCTTTTTGAAACGTTGCTTCGGCTGGAAGTGTAGGTAGGATATTCTTATCGCTATTGGCAAGTTCTATTTCGACAGATTGGCCGACTTTAATGTTACCTTGCCATTCATCGGTATTTGGCATCTCAAGGTTCATTTTGAACTTTCCCTGCTTAATTAATGGGAATATTTTTAATATCTTTAAGTTAATATTTTTATTGTCTATCTTGGCTGTAGCTCTTGTTTCTTTATTGATTCGCTCTAGATAAAATTCATTTAACTCTACTTCAATTAAGTATTCACCCACCATATCTAGGGAAGCAAATTCTTCTTTAGGCAATATCTGTTGTCCTGACTCGACATCAAAGCCAACAAGGTTGCCTGTGATAGGGGCCCTAATAAGAAGCTGCTGCTCGCTCTCCTGAAGCTTGAGTAGCAAACTATTTAATATTTCCACCGTTTCACCTATCTGCTTTAGCTGATGTGTAATCTGATTATGTTGTGATTGGTAGTAATTAGTCAGAACACCTTGTTTCTCTTTCCATCGAGTCAGGTTACTTTTTATGTCTTCTACATCTGATTTTTGAGAAAGATTCTTTTCTAATAACCTGAGTTTTTGATCCAGTTCTCTTTCAAGTACATCTACGTTATAAAGGGCATCTTCTAATGACAACTTTGAAGAGGTAAGCTCACGCCTCAAATTTAATCTCATATTTTCCAAATTACTAATCTGTTCTGATATTTGAGCCATTTTTTCTGTCAACTTTAATGTGTAGTCATAGTTTTCTAGCTCTAAAATAACATCTCCCTTTTCTACAAGTGTATGTTGCCGATTGATAAAGCTTTTTACTCTGCCGCCAATGTCAGAGGACAGCTTGATAGATTTCATCGGACGTATCGTACCTATAGATGTAATTGCTGAATGAGAGTTTGTTACGGCAATAATTTTTGCTTTTTCATATGGTATACTTGATATCGACTTGTTGCTGTGGAATAAAAGAAAGAAAAAGATGAATGTCATTAATAAGAAGAACGCTACTATCTTTTTACGCTTACCTTTAGGGTTTTCTATTATAGTGTCCATTTAAATCTTTACTGCCTCTCTAGATACTTTTTGCTAACAACAAAAAAGCTAAGAATTATCACGCTGATGAAGATGGCTGCGATGGCCATAGAAGAAAATATATAGCTCGTAAAACCAAAGGAGAAGTTATCAGATATCAAAAGGTTGTCTTTAAGAATATAATAACCAATGCAAGTTCCAACTAAAGAAGAAAAAGTATATAAATAAATATTGTTTTTTAGGGTGTAAGAAAAGATATCTTTCAATCCAGCTCCTAGTTGCTTCATTATATCTAGAGTGTAACTATTACGCTCTACATCAACTAAGCTGTTGGCAATTGTATTTAGGGAAATCAAAACTATGTTCAGAGCGACAACCCAAAGTAAATAATTGGCGATTTTTGATAAGTCTGAATACTCTGACTCAAGTGCTGCATAGCTTGAGCTAAAATCTAATTTATTATTTATGCTTATACGATCGACAATTCGGTTAGAAGTGTTAAGTAATACCGATGTTGCTTTCTCTTCATTAAGGACAATCATAATAGGATCATGAAATGGTTTTACCTTACTTAAAAAAAAGTCACTAACTACTTTAACTATTTCAATTTCTTCTACGCCATTCCCCAAGTCAGCATAAAATTTATGCATTGATAACTTTTCGATAGGAATATTGTCATATAAATTTGCGAATGCTTGAGTTACTACAACCCTTGTCTTTCCATTTATATGGCTGTCATAATTTGAGTGAATGATACTGTCTAAGTCTAGCGGATTTAGACCAAATACTTTTATAAATTCTTCACCTGCATAAAAGTAGTTAATTGGTGTGATATTCTGATCTATTTTTTGTTGTGCTGTGGAAACCGTGACAAAGTGTGATGATTTATCAAATGGGTGCCAGCTAGCTACAGCAGAAACTTCTCCATATTCGGCATTGATTTTATTTCTCAGTGTAATAGGACTTACATCATTAACACCATCTAGCTTTATGAAGTGGATTTTTGCGATATCGTAGCCGTAGTCGGCCTTTTTTTCGGTAAACAGTTCATAAGTTAAGCTAACTGCGATAAAAATTACAATAGAAGTGATTAACATCTGAAGAAACACAGTGACTTTTGTAAGCCACATCGTTTTTAGTCCTGTCGATTTGGTGATGGACTCATTGCTTTGATACGACAGAACTCTCTTAATAACAAACACATTAGATAGAGTGTATAGGGATGTAATTGTTATTATTATCAAGGATAATGTAAATAATTTTTCCTCTGTGTTGATCGTAGATAAAATATCAAACTCACCGGAAAGAGGTGGGAGGATAAGGTAAAATAATATAGCTGATGTGATATTGGCTATGATAAGAGAGTTTTTGTTTTCTAGTAGAGAAATAAAGATAATCTGTATTTCGCTACCGCCAATGCTTGTTAATGTCTTTATACGATCTAATTGAGAGATTTTTATTGAGATTGTCGAGCTTAAAAATCCAACGGTTCCAAGAATGAAAGAAAATATGCAGATTCCAAAGATTAGATATAAGCTTGATTTTGAAAATGTAATTCCAAGCGCGTCAGGGTGATTCTTATCATAATGAAGATCTGAAACTGCTCTTTTTGAAAGGTTAATAAATGAACTTGGGGTGAAAGGCGCCCCAGGGCTCTGCGGTGCGTTACTACTAACGATTTTTTCTAGATCTAGGTCATTTCTGTTTACCAGTTCGACAAATAGATGAAGATGAGTGTCATACCAATCAGTATAACTTTCTTTTATTTTTCCATTATATAAATGATCGAAGTTAACAATCACATCTGGTTGGATTGATAAGGTGTCATCTATTTTTATTACTTTCTCTATTCTATATAAACCAGTATTGTTTATTTTTATTGTTTTTCCAATTATTTTACTCTTATCTTCCGCTATCTTTTCAGCGAGCGTGGACGAGATGAAAGCTCCACTTATACCCAGCTCTTCAGAGCCTAGATTTAGCATGAGTTGTGCAGTTTTATCTAATGCATAGACTTCAGTGCCTTTTAATTCTATATCATTATATAATATAGTTATATTCTCACGATAAACTTTGCCTACCCTTTTTACAGCTTGATCTTTTTCTAATACAGGTATAAGTGCAGCAGGCGCTTTAGAGCTTACCACGGTTTCACCGGATGGTAGGTTAAATTGGGTTTCAATTTTATATATGTCGCTGGAAAGTCCAGAATTTATAGAGCTGTCTGCTAGAAAAAAAATAAACATCAATCCAAGTAAGACAGCGCCCAGTGATAAAGATAAAACCCCGGTGACAGCGGAAAGTGCTTTTCCATCGCTCAATAGTTTAGACATCTTAACTACCTAAACTCTGCAAATTTTTGAGCGTGTCGAATAGTCTTTGTTCTATTTCAAACTTTGAATCAGTGATAGCATCTAAAAAGCTCGATGATGAAAAGCCTCTAGATGCTTGTTGTAGATAATAATATGCATTATCTGAAGGCTCATAAGCATACGCCTTTCGCCAGAAATTCTTCAAACCATACCAAGTGTAACAGGCTTGAATATAGGTATTTGGATCTAACATTCTACCTGTCCAAGGCGATTTGATGATACGAGAGTGAAATTTTGTTGGTAGACACGGCTCATACAATTCAGCTAGGTCAAATAGATTATGTGTCATCTCATGAACGATAGCATCGGCAATTGTTTCAACACTCACCTCACTAAGATTAGGATTAATCAAGACAATTAAGCCATTGCTAATATTAGTTGAAGCACAGTTAAAACGATTTTTTGTCTTATCAAACCGGATTGCTATTGAGCAAATGCTCTCTTTTAAAATTGTGTAGCACGGATCTGAAACCGCTTTTATGTAATCTAGCGCATTGTAAATTTTTGGAGTCGAGCATTGAATAAGCTCTGGAGTAATGCCCGTATCGTCCCAAGGAATATCTTTTTGGACACCTCTTGCTAGGTCACTAAAGTAGTCTAGAAGAATGTTTGAGTCGGGATGAACATTTTGATTTTTAAACAGTTTATCTGAGGATGCTTGATAACCAAGATCACCGCGTAAGTTCCAAGTGACTGAGGTTTCATCAATGAAATCACTTTGGATAATATAGTCAGGGTTAAATTCCAAGAAAGAAAGTTCTGTAATTAGTAATCTCTCTATCGTTGATTGATATTTTTCATCACCACGGCGTGCGATCAATGTATTCCAAAATCTTGGTAATTTTAAAAGCTGGTACAGATCATTAGTTGACAGTCTTTCAGAGAGCTTATCAAACAATTCTGAGAGCGGTTTGTTTGATAATACCTCTTTCTCAATGATATCTATCATTAATGTTAATTTACATCGCGTAAATATCTCAACAAAGGAGTCGTTCTCAAACTTCAGACAACTGGGTAATTCGCTCGTTAAAATATTCATAACATTCGTCCTAAATAAAGCTGTTAACACTGCACATCTTTAACAGCTAATCAACCAAAAGGTGGTTACTTCTCGAACGACTTAGACCAGTTCCAAGCGGTAATTGGTGGAGCAATCGCAATGCTATCAACACGAGATTGGTCAACGTTTGCAATATTTAGTGTTTGATCTGAAAAGCTAGCTTTTAACGCATCTAGTTTTTCTGCAACAGAAATTTTTTCTTTTGGTGCTTCAACGATCATTTTTAATTCCTTCTTAAAAGTTAAATTATACCTTGAGGATACATCCTCGAAATATTTGTACATTAAATGATAATGCAGTGTCAAATTTTTTATTTTAACTTGTTAGAGTATGACGTTGGTTTGCACTTATTTTCTTTAACTTAATTTTTTGTAAGTCATTGGATTGTTAGTTTTTATTGGTTTTTTATTTGATGGGCCTAGCTTGGGGCATGGCGAAGCTTACGCTGAGAATGAAGTTGTGTTGAATTTATGTTAATTTTATGGGTTTGTTGGTGGGCTGTTTGGCTATTTTTAGAGTTTGCATTATGGTGATAGATTTTTGGAAGATGTAGATGTAGATGTAGATGTAGATGTAGATGTAGATGTAGATGTAGATGTAGATGTAGAAGTGGAGTAATACATACTCCACTTATAAAACTTAATGCTGTGCTTTGGGAGGGAAGTTAGCCAATAGTTCTGAGATGGTTTTGTTTATTGACTCTGTTCTTTGATCCGGTGATTGATTGCTACGTAAGCGACCTTCTTTTGCTCCACGCCAAACTAGCTGGTTAGACGCTTTGTCTATCATATCGAGTACTAGCGTGCCCACTTCATATTCACGTGTTGTGGTCTGTGTTTGCCAGCCAATACCCCAGTAATTCCAACGCGCACCATATGTGGTGTGAAGCGAGTCAGATTCAATTTTTGTATCAACTGATGCGTGATAGTTAACCAGTAAGTCAGCCGATTGCGGATCGGTGAGAGTGAAACCTTGTTTGCTCATTTCGTTTTGAATTGCACTGCGGATCCGCTTTTCCATTAAGTCATTGACTTGGTATTCACGACCATTATTTTTTAGGTCCGCTTCAGGTGACCAAGCATAGGTTTTGTAGTTAGCGAATTGTACAGACTTATCATAATCCCAATCAGGGGTTTTGGCGCAGGCCGCTAACATCAGCACCAAAATGGCGATAACAATATTCTTAAACATGTGTCTTTACTCCTTAGTCGGATGTTTGCTCTACCTTAACGTGTTAAGGCGTTAAATGGTAGAGACAAGCACCCTTTAATAATTGTATCTAAGACATTAACTTGAGATTAATGTTCCACTTCTATCCAGTCTTTTTCATCTACCCAGTTTTGGCTACCTTGTGCAACACTGCGGATCGGCACTAGGTAGTCACAGCTGATCTGTGGTTTCACCGATGCAAAAATTGGCACAAACCCAAAGCTTAGTGCGGTTTCGATAATGGCCTTTTGGTTTTGTGGGTCGATATCCGCGGCTTCATCGATGTAAATCGGGATACGATACATTGCTTGCTCTTGATCAGATAACAGATAGCGAATAAATAACATGCCACATAAAAGCTTGATGGTGATCCGTGTACCGTTTGAGCCGGCCGAGTCAATTTTATCGAAGTGTTCAATGTCACCCGCGCGGTTGACCACTTCAAAGCGAATGTCAAAGAGGTCAGTTAACGTCAATCCCGCTTTATCACTTGCAAGTTTGATGATGTGATCTTTCGCCTCATTAACGGACTTTTCTGAGCTAGGCTGCTCGCTAAGTAAGTCTAAGCTTTCGCCTTTTTCGTATAAATCTGAAGTGCTGATAATGGTGTCTATGCTATCGATAAGCATTTTACGAGGGATCACATTAATCTTAAACGCTTGCAAGTTAGAGATACGATGCTGGCTTATGCCTTTGTTAAAGCTGTTCATCTCTCGGCGTAAGCGGTCTAAGTCTTGACGCAGTCCTTTAATGGTTGCGGCCACTTCAGTGAGCGCCACTCGTGCTTGTTTATCGACGGCATCTCGTTCGTTATCTAGGTTGTGATACGCGCTGATCAGCTTTTGATACTTAATAGTAACGTCTGACTCGTTTTCAAACTTAGTGATCCCAGCATTGTAGATATGCAAGTAGGTATTACGCACATTAACGTCTAAGTTTCTAAGCTCATTACAGTCTTTATTAAACTGGTGGGTCACTTCAGACAGGTTATCAAAATCAAGATTAATTTCGATTTCGTACGGTGCCAGTTTACCCGAGTATAGGTCTAGTGTGTGATCGATACGTTCTGACTTTACTTGTTTTAAGCGGTCGGCTTGGCGTACCAATAAGTCTTGCTTGCTTTTAATGATAGAGCGGCGATCTGAAATCGAACCGGCATTACGCTGAATATCATGTAAATATTCATCAACTTGCTCACGTTCCATCTCAAGCTGCTCTTTTAGTGCTTGCTGAGCATCGACGGATTGCAACATGGTTTGATATTGCTCAAAGCGTTTCATGGCCGCTTCGGTAGCCATTAGTTCATCATATAGAGCATCACGTTCTTTTTGTTTTTCAGCGACGTTTGCGGCGACTTCACGCTGCTGCTTTAAGTCGTTAAGCGACTGTTGTAGTGACTCCAGCTGTGCTTGCAGTTGGGCTTTGTTCTCACCGCTTTGCATTTGTACTGGACTCAGTTTTTTCAACTTAACGGTAGCACCAGGTACTTTAAGCTCACCACCTTGAACTGACTTAGATAGGGACTCCAAAAATGCGCCAAAGGCATCTTCGTCGGTGATATCAATTTCACCTTGAGAGGTGGTTGAAAACGATAACAAATCCGGATTCAAGATCCGTGAGATCTCTTCCACTTCTTTTAAAGAAAGATCTTCACGCATACGAGTAAACAGGTTGAACTCAAGGTTCTTGAGTTGCAGTTTTAAACTCTTAATCTGCTTTTGCGTTTCGTTGATGCGAAAATCAAGGGTATGGAGACTTTGCCCCTGTGCACTATTAATAGAGAAGGAAAGCTGCTCATATTCCTTTTTCAACAGAGTTAAATTGGTTTTAAGCGTTGCATGATTCGTTAGTTCAAATTCACGTTTTAACGCGTGGAAATCAGTAAACCATTGTTCTATTTGGGTTTGTTTACGCTCGATATCTCGAGACTGTTGGACGTACAGCTGCTGCTTAGACTCAAATTCGCGCTTTTCAGCTTCTATGTCTTCTAGCTGTGTTGCCAGCTCTGCAATTTGCTCATTGTGATAGTTATCATATTCAACCAAAGCTAAATCGAGTTTCGGTGCGTAAGCCGCCAGTTTACCTTTTAATACCGCCTCATTTTCAAGCATTTTCTCAAGGGCTGAAATTGGCTCTTGCATTGACTCCAGCGCATTTAGTTCACGACGCGCACGGTTAACCTTATCAAAAGCGCGACGCCAGACTTCATAAAAATCGACTTTCGAGTTCGACATATGGCGTTCGAACACCTTGAGCATAAAGCGCTTTACGTCTTGTGCACCGAGTTTGTGCAGATTCAAAATACGACGGAATATTTCTTTATATACAGGCGCATCTTGGACATTATTCAGTGGGATCATCTTCAGGTTGATATCGCCATCAAATGGTGTGGCGCCACCTGTGAGCAGGGCATTAAGTTCTTGTGCTTTTAGCTCTACAGGCTTAAGTTGTTTTTCCTGTAAGTGATTAAATAGCTTGGTGTACTTGATGATACTTTTACCCTGGGTGTAATCATCAAGATTCAGTTTGCCTTGATAGCAAAAAAATTGATGCGCGTAACCGGCGATTTTACCCAGTCCCGCAACGCCAATGACCACATCGCCGTGGGGGAGGTTGGCTTCAAGCAAAATATAGGATTGATCAGAAGAGAAGTAGAACTTACGCGTTTCTTCTAAATCGTGGCCATCCCATTCAGTCAGTCTTAAATCGTTGATAAGTGGAAACTGTAGCGCGTTGATCACCGAGCTTTTACCGGTGTTATTCGGGGCGCAGATAGACGCACTTTTATCCAGAGGAATGACACACTTAGCGTATCCGGCGGTATTTAATAATGCGAGTTTACTTAGGCCGTACAACTGCTCGCTCATAGCTCGTCCTCAATATCATATTGTTCTTCGTTTACTTCCATTAGCGCGTCAATGTAGCGATAAATCGGTGCAAGTAGCATAAAGCCTTGCTCAACCTCACGGGCTAGACCCAGTCTCACCATACGTAAAAACACGTCTTTTCTGAGATCTGAGCCCGAAAAAATCTCCAACTGGTCAAAAAGATGCTTATTGAGCTGTACTATGGTTTGCATTAGCTCTAAATCGCAGCTTTCATCAAATAGTACGCGAAGCGGATCTTTACCTTGGTTGGCATAGTGCTCAATTAAAATATAAATGGTTAGGGCAATCGCACGGGAAATTTTCCCCATATTTGGCGTGCTTTCATCGCTTGCCAAATAATAAAAACCACGGGCATCGTGCTGTAAGTCATGGCCTAAAGCTGAAAATAGCGCTTGATAGCTATCAATTTGCTGATCTAACTCTTGCCAAAGGGTAGTGTCTTGCTCACTGATATGATACCCGCTCACCAGTTTTTTATTAATGGCTTGGAGTTCATTGAGCATGTCTAAGTTAATTGTCGTCATAATGCTAATCTTGTTTTGCTTTGGCACTAAATGGATATAAAGAGAAGGTATGCGATGCGATAGTGATCTTACTCTTTTGTTGCTCTTGGCTAAGTGCCAAGTCAGATTCGTTGATCAGTTTTTGATAAAGGAACAGCATTTCGTCTGCTTCAAGATCAGGGTAGCTATCGCTTAAAAAGCCCAATAGTGCCTGGCGCTTTTTACCGGTTTGTTGAAATCTCGTTTTTACCGAGTTGTAATCTGGAATGTTAGGGCTTTGATAAGCTGGCACATCGTCGTGATCGGGCAGCTGATATTCTTCATGCTCAAATTCAACGAGACTTGCCATATATGCGACCATGTGACGCTTTTGCCCAAGGTTAAAACGTTGAATGTCTGACACAAATTCTGGTTGAACTGGTGAGAGTAAACGGTCAACACCGCGCTTTCTAATTTGTCCAAGGACTTTAGAGGCTTGCCGCGTAATGAGTGTATTGCGGCGTAGCTCTTCACGTAACGGCATGAGGAGATCGGCACTGCGGCTTAAACTTTCTCTACCAATGAGGTGCATATCTAAAATGCGTGTTCTGAGCTGCTCCAGCATGCGTTTGTCTGCAGCACCACGGCCTAATTGTTCAATCTCGTCAATTTGCTCACTGACCTGAAGCTCTATCTGATCGAAGCAGCGTTGGAAAGGGCCATGAATATCAACCATTTCCAACATAGGTTCGATATATTCGTCAAAAGCTTCTAATACGGCTTTATATCTCATGCCAAGAGACAGCGTTGAGGTGTCAGACTTTGCTTGTTCAACCAAGTTCATGATAGCGCTTTCGTTATGCTCGAACAGCTTAACAATTTTACGAACGCGTTCGTCCATAATGCGGCTAAAGCGGCGTAGCTCAGAGTAGTCAGCCTCTTCACCGGCTTGTGCGATGCGATTACCTAATCTTTCTAAGTCTTTTACCAGCACCGTGATCTCTTCCGCTAAACCGAGGCTTTCTTCTTGTAAAAGAAAGCTGGCGAAGTCAGCGATTGCACGGTTGATTTCTAACTGTGAAGATTTAGCTAAAGGAATAATAATTTCTTGTTGGAGTAATCGATTGGTTTCTTTATATATCCGTTCACTCGACCAGCTAGAATTTTTCTGCTTTAGGATGTTTTGTACATCTTTTAGACTGAAATCTGCGAGCTTAAATCGTTTAAAAAGTAGCTCGAGTACGCTCCAGTGTTCATTTATCGTATTTAATAATTTTTTTGCTGGGATCATAACTTTCCAGTGTGTAGTAGAGAAGTTTCATCACCACTTCATCAAATTGTCACAAAATGTTTATTGTACGTGGCATGGGGCCTGCGATGGTGCTAGAATCCGCCCCGAAATCGAACCCACCCCTTGTTACATTTAATTACAGGTTGTTTGCGCATTATGGTCACGCCCATTATTCTAACCCTGATCGCCATCGCTTTTATACTCATCGTTATAGAAGATATTATTCACGTAAACAAGGCCAAAACAACGCTTTTTTTTGGTACTTTATGTTGGATTATCGCCTTTATCTCTCCAATTCATGGTCAAAGCCCAGAAATTGTACAAATTGAACTAGACCATAACATTTTGGAAATCGCGACGCTTTGGCTGTTTTTAATGGCTGCCATGACGTTTGTGGCCTACTTGAACTCAAAAGGGTTTATCCAAAATATTGTTCACCGGATCATGCCAACCCATATTAGCGAACGCAAGCTAATGTTTTTGGTCGGTGCTTTTGCATTCGTATTTTCGTCAATATCGGATAACATCACCGCGACGCTTATTTCATTAGCTGTAGTCATGTCTTTGAAATTAGACCCGAAAAAGCTAATTAGATATGCGACATTAATCATCTTCAGTGTTAACTCCGGTGGGGTATCATTGATCACCGGTGATGTAACCACCTTGATGATATTTTTGGCCGATAAAGTAACCATCCCTGATCTGCTTTTACTAATTGCCCCTTCTATTTTTAGCGTATTTATCTTAGCTGCGATGCTATCAATCGGCATGAATGATAAGATCATTTTTGAAAAGGCTGAATTACGCAGAATTGAAAAGACCGATATCACCATTGCGCTCATCTTCTTATCAACCATTTTTGCTACGTTATTCTTAAGCGTGCAATACCATGTACCGCCGATGCTGACTTTCTTATTTGGCTTGTCTTTGATGTTCTTAATGGCGCAATTCTTGATGCGCAAGAAAGACGTTAATAAGAAAATCATCGACTATATCCGTGAAATTGAATACGACACCTTGTTGTTCTTTGTGGGTGTGCTGTTATTAGTTGGCGCGTTGAAAGAGGTCGGTGTACTGTCTAAGTTTACCGATTTATATCTGCATCTTGCACCGGAATACGCAAACTACTTGGTCGGTTTAATGAGTGCGGCGGTAGATAACGTGCCTTTGACGGCTGCGCTATTAAAAGCAGATATTACGATGACTCCAGCGCAATGGCTAACCTTTACTTATGCGACTGGGGTTGGTGGCTCTATGCTTATCATTGGTTCTGCAGCGGGGATCATTGCAATGAGTAAGGTTAAAGCGTTAACCTTCTCAAGCTATCTTAAAATGAGTATCTACCTGCTTATCGCATATACCATTGGATATAGTGGCGCGTATTTCGCGGGTCAGCTTATTTAAGACCAATGGATTTAATTTTTTAGCGCTTTGGGATAAGTTTTTCATAAATAACTTGACACCTAGACGGCTAAAAGATAATTTTCTCACATCGCCCGCATTTATTGCGGGCTTTTATTTTGCTTTTATTCAGATTAACAAAGGCAAAATAAACAGAAGAGGCGCGATGCTTAGGTAGTTAGTGTGAGGTGACGAGACCAATGACCACTAGTGAGGGAAGTATTCGCCGAGGAGAAAAGTTGCTCGTCGCAACGATTCTTCGGTTTACGAGGCTGAATCCTCGGAACTGTCACCGTATTGGTGGAGAGCTTCTGGCAAAGGTCATTTCAAGCGTTCGTCTTTTTAGAAATCCCATGCCGAGTTCTCCTTATAAAATTTGACTGTGCCAACAGTCGAGAGGAGAGAAAATGAATTCGCAGTATGTTGTAGCCAAATTTGGCGGTACCAGTGTCGCTGACTTTGAGGCTATGTCTCGTTGTGCTCACATTGTTCGTGACAACCCAAATGTTCGAGTGGTCGTTGTGAGTGCGTGTGCTGGCGTAACCAATCACCTTGTAACGCTAACCCAACAAAAGGAAGATGAGGCCGGGCGCAAAGCGGTTGTTGCAGCGGTTGAAAACATACAGCAAGCGATTATCGACCAAGTGTCTTTGGATGCTGATCTTGCTGAGGGTTACAAGCAAACTTTCAGTGAATTTGAAAGCCTTGCGAGTTTACCTGCACTTAGCAGACAGCAATGCGATGAAATGTTGAGCTTTGGCGAACGTTTTTCTTCTTATTTGTTTACCCAAATACTACGTAATAACCAGGTTCAGGCGTCGCGCTTTGATGTGCGTAAAGTGCTTAAAACAGATAATCAATTTGGTAAAGCGAATCCAAATGTTGCAGCTACGCGTGAAGCTGCGCAAACCAATTTGGTCGCGCTACTTGGCGACACAGTGCAGGTGACGCAAGGGTTTATTGGTAGTGACCAATACGGCCAGACGACTACGCTTGGTCGTGGCGGTTCTGACTATAGTGCAGCATTGTTAGCAGAGGCAATTGACGCGTCAAGTGTGCATATTTGGACCGATGTCGTTGGTATTTTCAGTACCGATCCGCGTTTGTGTGTAAAGGCTAGACCTATTCCTCGTTTGAGTTTTGATGAAGCGGCAGAAATGGCGACATTTGGTGCTAAGGTGTTACATCCCGCAACTATATTGCCAGCGAGTCGTAAAGGTATTTCAGTATTTGTTGGTTCAAGCCGTGATCCGCAAGCGGGTGGCACTTGGATTGAAAAAGAGAAAACGGCGCAAGCAGGCATTCGCGCAGTGACACAACGCAAAAACCAAATACTATTGACGTTAAAGAGCCCTGAAATGCTTCTTGCTAGCGGCTTTTTGGCTCGTATCTTCACCATTTTAAGCAATTACAATATATCGGTTGACTTGGTAACGACTTCGGAAATTAGTGTTGCACTTACGCTGGATAATGCGCCGAATGCTTCTCGACCAGAGCTAGAACAAGCTTGTTTGGATGAACTTGGCGAGTTTTGTCATGTGACCGTTGAAAATAATCTTACTTTGGTGGCCATGATAGGTTCTGAGATCCAGTTGAAGAAGTGCCAACTT
Organism: Pseudoalteromonas sp. XMcav11-Q; assembly: GCF_040104525.1. Lineage (NCBI taxonomy): Bacteria > Pseudomonadati > Pseudomonadota > Gammaproteobacteria > Alteromonadales > Pseudoalteromonadaceae > Pseudoalteromonas > Pseudoalteromonas sp. XMcav11-Q. The sequence continues at coordinate 217,114 of NZ_JBECOX010000009.1, read as the reverse complement.
AACCTGATGGATGTGTTGTCAGAGTTTAATATTCGATTGATATGCCATGGTGCGAGCAAGCACAATCTGTGCTTTTTAGTTGAGCAGCAGGAGTCAGATCAGGTCGTGCAGTCAATTCATGCTAAATTACTAGAGGTTGCGTAAGTGAATTTATTGTTTTTTAGGAACTAATAAAAAAGTTGCATTATTGAGTAATGGATGGCACTTTGTTTATAACGGTTAGGGTCTGCTGACCATCAAGTTTGTTTTTCCCTAGGAGTGCCATCATGAATTATAAAGACGTCTACGAATTCTGGTTTGTTGAATGCACTGAATCAGATTGGTGGAAGAAGTCTGCGGACTTTGATCGCATAATAAAAAATCGCTTCGGTATTTTGCACCAAATGGCGCACCAAGGTGAGCTTTCGAGCTGGAGAGCAACACCACTTGGCGCGCTGTGCGAAATCATTATCTTAGATCAGTTTTCACGCAATATATTCAGAGACACTCCAGAGGCGTTTGCCAGTGACGCATTGGCGCTAAGCCTCACCCAACACGCTATCGAAAAGGGCTATCACCGCCAGCTCAACGATACTGAATTGATGTTTTTATACCTACCTATGATGCATAGCGAAAGTCGCATCATCCATCGTGCCGCAGATCATTATTTTCGCGACCTGCCCAATTATGATTTTGAAGTCGCGCATAAAAAAATTATCGATAGATTTGGCCGATATCCCCATCGAAATGAAATACTCAATCGCGATTCAACAGAAGCAGAAATGGACTTTCTAGAGACGCCCAACTCGAGTTTTTGAGGCACGGCTCGAACCTCTCGCATTTTTAGCGGAAGTACGTATAATCGGCCGTCTACAAAAATAATGATTGATTACAGACATGGCTCATACGCGCGATGGATTTCAAAGCCGACTTGGCTTTGTGTTAGCAGCAGCTGGTGCGGCTGTTGGACTTGGTAATATTTGGGGGTTTCCCACACAAGCCGCAAACCACGGTGGCGGTGCATTTTTACTGGTTTATTTTGCGGTAATTTTCTTACTCGCATTACCTGCACTTTACACAGAATTGTACTTAGGCCATCAGGCACAAGCAAACCCAGTTAAAGCACTTAAGACAGCCTGGCGTGAAGGTAATCCGAAAATAGGAGCCGCGGCGGGGTATATCGGCCTTGCTGGTGCTATCGTGATGCTTAGCTTTTACTCCATTGTGGCTGGGTGGATGCTGTCTCATGCACTTGATCCTCTTGCGCAAATGGCTGAACTAGATGCTGCTCATCAGTTTCTTAGCGGTGATTCGATGCTGAGAAACTTTATCTTTACGCCACTAATGTTAATTTTGACTGCGAGCATTATTCTTAAAGGCGTAAAATCAGGCATAGAAGCTTGGTCGCGCAGACTTATGCCGTTGTTACTGGTATTACTGCTTTGCCTTATTGGCTATATGGCGACATTAGACGGTGCAGCAGAAGGGTTTAGAACGTATTTAGTTCCGGACTTTTCAAAAATTAGCGATCCTGACTTGATCATTGCGGCGATGGGGCAGGCATTCTTTTCGTTGTCGTTGGGTGTGGGCTGCATGATGATTTATGGCTCGTACTTAAAACCGAATGAAAATCTACCTAAGCTGACGTTTAGTGTTGCAATGCTAGACACCAGTGTCGCATTTTTGGCCGGTTTACTTATTATCCCTGCAATATTCGTTGCGCAGCAAAATGGTGTTCAAGTATTTCAAGACGGCAAATTAATCGGTGAAGGCCGGTTGATTTTTGCCATTTTACCCGAGCTATTTGCCAATATGGGTGAAATGGGATTATTAGTTAGCCTGACTTTCTTTGTGCTTATGTCTATTGCGTCGGTAACGTCTACCATTTCTTCAACAGAAATTCCGGTATCTTTCTTGGTTGAAAACCATGGCTTTCAACGTAAACAAGCGACTTGGTTGGTTACGTTAGTTATCTTATTAGCATCGAGCACGATTATTCTAAACTTTGATTGGTTGTTCGAATTGGTGATCAGTCTATTCACGCAATATCAGCTACCATTGATGGGGCTGTTCTACTTTATTACTGTTGGCTGGGTTTGGAAGCGCGGTAATCAGCTCCACTTAGAATCCCGTGGTGCACATTACTGGTTTGCTCAGTACGTTAGATTTGTTTGCCCAATCTTAATGACCGCGGTATTTATTAACGTAGCACTGGCAAAGTAGTGATCATTTATTCTCAAAAACGGGAAGCATTGGCTTCCCGTTTTGATTTTTATAACTAAGCTCAAAAATCTCGTGGGGAAACAAACTCCCCAGCTTGAATGCTTTCGTAAGTTCTTTGCGCCAATGAATCTAAGTTGGCTAAATCTTTTCCCATTGAAGCCAGTTGGTTTGTTACTGGAATAATATCGATATCTTCAACCCCAGAAAGCTGAGCTACTCTAGCAAAAGTATATGCATGCTTATACTTTTCGTGTTTGTAGAAAATACTGACTAAAGATGAATAGACTTCTGGGTTAGGGGTATGGCCTCTCTTGTTTAGCTCTAATACGCGGTAGAGAATATCAACGGTTTTATCGTCATCTACTTTGGCATAAAACTCTGCGAGGAAAAGCTGAATTTCGGGATCGTTTTGGACCCTAGGGTCGTCTTGCATATTCAGTAGCTTGTTCATTGCTGTGCGATCACTGTTACGAGACCAATGATAATAGAGCAGGCCTGGGTGGTTACTGCCTTTTGTTTCATTGTAAATACGCGTCATTTCTTTTAGTGCGGTGAGATGACCTTCCACTCGTGAAGTGGTTTTTTCTTTTAACTTGATGTGCTCAATTTTGGCGGCGCGAGAAACACATTGGTTGTAGCTTTCTAAATTTTGCAACAAGTCATATTTGTTTTCGTCCGTTGGAGACTTGTATTCGTGGTAGCGCGCGTAAATTAGCGACGCACGTTCGTCTTTACAGTGACTGTCTTTATTTAAGTCTTCACAAAAACCAGGCGTTTCGCTACACACTTGGTTCAAGGTTAGGGTGTCGTCGCAACCAGCAAGTAGTAACGCTGCAAAGACTAGCGACTTTTTAAACGCCATAGTTTGACCTCAATGATTTTTTATAATTATAGGGGGTTACGCCCGAATAAACAGGGTAGAGCTAATAGTTTACTAGTTTAACGCAATGAATTGTTCGGTAACAGTGGAGAATCACGGCAGTTTAAATTAGAATAGCCGTGCCCATTCGGGCTATCCGTTCAAAGAAAATTGTTTATTAGGCAGAAAAAATGACCTTATCTCACGAGCAAGAATATCAAAACAGCTGGCAAGAGCGTCAAGATTATGCAGAAAGCATGCAACCCCTAATCGGTCGTCTATACCGTAACAAAGGCGTTGAAATCTCTGTATACGGTCGTCCTCTTGTGAGCGCAAGCACCATTGATGTTATCAAAGCACACAAAACAGTAGCACGCTTTGAAGAGCGTAAACTACGTCTTCGTGAAAGCTTTCCATTCTTAGAAGTGATCAGCAAAATGGAATTAGCACCAGGTCGTGTTGACCTTGGTAAGCTAGCTTATGCCTACATTTATAAAAATGCAGGTGAAGGCCGCTCAATCGAAGAGTTTTTAAATGCAGAACTTGCAGAATTACTAAACCAAGGTGCACGTCCAGAGCCTCGTGACGTCGTTCTTTATGGTTTTGGTCGCATTGGCCGTTTATTAGCACGCCTACTTATCGAACGTGGCGGCTCTCACGCTGATTTACGCCTTCGTGCAATTGTTGTTCGCGGTGGCCGCGATGGTGATCTCGAGAAACGTGCAAGCTTATTGCGCCGTGACTCAATTCATGGTCCTTTCAATGGTTCAATCACAGTAGACCATGAAAAAGGTGCGATTAAAGCAAATGGTAACTACATTCAGATTATCTACGCAAACTCACCTGAAGAAGTGGATTACACAAAATACGGTATTGAAAACGCGCTTATCGTAGATAACACAGGTGTGTGGAAAGACGAAGATGGCTTAGGTAAGCACCTTAAGTCAATCGGTGCGTCTAAAGTGTTACTTACAGCGCCAGCTAAAGGTGACATCAAAAACATCGTTTATGGTGTTAACAACTCAGACATTCAGTCTGAAGACAAGATTGTGTCTGCAGCAAGCTGTACAACTAACGCAATCACACCGGTATTAAAAGCACTTAACGACAAGTTTGGTATTAAGAATGGTCACGTTGAAACGGTTCACTCTTACACCAATGACCAAAACTTGATCGACAACTACCACAAAGCTGAGCGTCGTGGTCGTAGTGCAGCATTGAACATGGTTATTACTTCAACCGGTGCTGCGAAAGCGGTTGCTAAAGCACTTCCAGAGCTTGCTGGTAAACTAACTGGTAACGCAATTCGTGTACCAACACCAAACGTATCAATGGCAATTCTTAACCTAAACCTAGGTAAAGAAACAACTGCTGAAGAGCTAAATGAATTCCTTCGTGAGTCTTCACTTTACTCTGAACTACGTGACCAGATTGACTACACTGCATCAACAGAAATCGTGTCTACTGACCTTGTGGGTAGCCGTTATGCAGGTGTGGTTGACTCAAAAGCAACCATCGTTGATGGCGACCGCGTAGTACTTTACGTATGGTACGATAACGAGTTTGGTTACAGCTGTCAGGTTGTACGTGTAATGCAAGACATGGCGGAAGTAAAATTCCCGAGCCTACCTCGCTAACACGAAATTTACGACAAAAAGCCAGCACCAGCTGGCTTTTTTAGTTTTTGAAACAAATTGGTTGTGGTAGGCTTGCAAAGATAGGTCAGCTACAATTAGCTAACAAAAAGTTACACCTTAACTTTGTGCAAAGGCAGGCACAGTATTACCTCTTTTTGAGGCTTAATATTGTTCTAGACTGAAGCAAAGTTGAGTATGGTAACAGTGTATTTACACAACAGTTTTTAACTTATTTAGGGAAACCTATGCGCATTACGAGTAATTTCGATAGTGGTAATATCAAGGTGGTAAAAGCAGAATCACCTGCGGATATTCAACTAGAAATCAATAAAGACAATGAGTCTGACTTTTTTCAATGGTTTCACTTTAGACTTGAGTCTACGCCTTTTTTAGAGCACAAAATTCATATCAACCAACTACTAAACTCAGCATACCCTGAAGGTTGGGATGACTATCATGCGGTTGCATCTTACGATCGTCAAACTTGGTTCCGTGTGCCAACCCGTTATGAGAATGGCACATTAACTATCGATTTTGAGCCTGAATGTGTTCATACCTACTTTGCTTATTTTGCTCCTTATAGTTATGAGCGCCATTTAGACTTAGTCTACTGGGCTCAAGCCCACGATGCGTGCGTTGTAGAGACGCTAGGTCAAACACTTGACGGCCGTGATATGAGCTTACTCACTATTGGTGAGCCGTCAGATGAGAAGAAAAAGATTTGGATCACGGCGCGCCAGCACCCGGGTGAAACGATGGCAGAGTGGTTTGTTGAAGGTCTACTTCACAAACTATTGGATGACGAAGACCCACATGCTGCTGCACTGTTATCGAAAGCGATATTTTATGTCGTGCCAAATATGAATCCGGACGGCAGCGTTCGTGGTCATCTTCGCACTAATGCAAAAGGCGTTAACCTTAACCGTGAATGGCAAACCCCGACACTTGAGAACTCACCTGAAGTTTATTATGTATTAAATAAAATGCATGAAACTGGGTTGGATATGTACCTAGATATTCATGGTGACGAAGCACTACCGTATAACTTCGTTGCGGGCAGTGAAGGTATTCCGAGTTATGATGAGCGCCTACAGCGTTTGGAAGAGTCTTTCAAGGCGGCACTGTTAACTATCACACCTGAGTTCCAAGATGAATTTGGTTACGATAAAGATGCACCGGGTGAAGCAAACCTTACTGTAGCATCATGTGCTGTTGGTGAAGCGTTCAAAGCGTTGGCTTATACCGTTGAAATGCCGTTTAAGGATAATGCAAATCTGCCGGATCCATACTTCGGTTGGTCAGACCGACGCTCATATCAGTTTGGTCAAGACACCTTAGCTGCAATCTTAAATGTGGTTGACGACTTAAGATAAGCTTAAAGACGGGTAATCACCATATTGATTACCCGCTTATTTTTGTGCGTTTAAAAGAACAACAAAATAATATTTAAAAATAATAAGGTAGAACACCTCAACAGGGTGTAATAACAACAATAAAGGGGAATATTCGTGGATGCGTTAGGCAGCTTATTAGATAGCTTGGATGGAATGTTAGGTGGTTCACCTTGGTTCCCGTATGTACTGTTAGGGGTAGGTTTGTTTTTTACAATCTACTTGAAATTTCCACAGATCCGATATTTCAAACATGCTTGTAAAGTCGTTACCGGAAAATATGATAAAAAGGGCCTAGAAGGGGATACCACACACTTCCAAGCACTCGCAACGGCACTCTCTGGCACAGTTGGTACTGGTAATATTGGTGGGGTGGCGCTGGCAATTTCAATCGGCGGGCCAGCAGCATTATTTTGGATGTGGATGACGGCCTTTTTTGGTATGACAACCAAATTTGTGGAAGTCACGCTATCGCATAAATACCGTGTACAAACAGATGATGGCACAATGGCTGGTGGTCCAATGTATTATATGGATCGCCGCTTAAACATGAAGTGGCTAGCGGTATTGTTTGCAATTGCTACTGTGATTAGCTCATTTGGTACAGGTAGTTTGCCGCAGATCAACAACATTGCTCAAGGTATGGAAGCGACCTTTGGTTTTGCACCGATGGCAACAGGTGCGGTGCTTTCTATTCTACTTGCTTTGGTTATTCTTGGTGGTATCAAGCGTATTGCTGCCATCACTTCTCGCGTTGTGCCATTAATGGCTGCGATTTATATTCTTGGCTCTTTTGCCGTTATTTTCTACAACATTGAGAATATCGTTCCTTCTTTCCTTTCTGTATTTACAGATGCTTTCACGGGATCTGCGGCAGCGGGTGGTTTCTTAGGGGCTTCTTTTGCGTATGCATTTAACCGTGGGGTTAACCGAGGTCTGTTTTCCAACGAAGCGGGTCAAGGTTCAGCGCCAATCGCGCACGCCTCGGCAAAAGCCGATGAGCCAGTGTCTGAAGGTATGGTTTCCATTCTTGAACCGTTTATTGACACAATTATTATCTGTACCTTGACGGGATTGGTTATTTTGTCATCGGGTGTGTGGACCGAAAAGTTCGAAACTCATTTTGAGCGCTCGTCTATGGTTATCTTAGACGGTAAATATGACGAATCGAATCAACAAGACCGAGATGCATTGTACGCCTACTTGAATGGTAAAAAAGAGCATACTGTCAAACCTTTCAATGGTGAGATTGAAGTCGTACAGGGTAAGGCGGTAACAGAAAACTTTACCGTGATCCACTCGCGTTCTATTGGTGAGCAAGTACGTTTTGGTATTACAGAGCGTCACAAGTACACAGGTACCGTCGAAGTGAAAGACGGCTTGCCAACAGACAATAGCATCAGCGTGATTGGTTACTCTTTAGTGCATTCGGCAGAGCTGACAACCAAAGCATTTACCCGAGGTTATTTGGGCGAAAATGGTAAATACATCGTTTCGATTGGCTTGTTGTTATTCGCGTTTTCTACGGCAATTGCGTGGTCATACTATGGCGACCGCGCGATGATTTATCTTCTGGGTAGCCGCTCGGTCATGCCATATCGCGTATTCTATGTTGCAGGTTTCTTCTGGGCGTCGTTTGCTGATACGACACTAGTGTGGAAGTTGGCTGCAGTGGCCATTGTAGTGATGACCTTACCTAACTTATTTGGTATTTTACTACTCAGAAAAGAAATGAAATCTTCAGTTAAAGAATACTGGGAAGATTTCAACAAAGAACACAAACAGTGAGTGAATTTTAATTAAAATTATCTTGTCATTTAAGGACAAGAGTTTGCAAAGGTAGTAGAATAGGGCGCCTCACAGGTGCCCTTTTTTGTATTATGGAGAAGTAACACGATGGCAATAGCACAGTGCCCAAGCTGCGGTAAATCTATTTCCTCCAAACATAAGTCCTGCCCGCATTGTGAAACCAATTTAGCAGACTTTTCTCAAGAAGACAGAGAGAGAGCGGCCTCTAGAAACCGTGTAAAACGTCAGCAATCAGTAATGAATTACTCGTTTATTGCACTGATCTTAGTGCTAGGCGGATTCTTATATATCTATTGGCAGCAGCCTGAACCTAACTCGTTTGAAATGATCGCAAGCAAAAGCGCTATAGGCATAGGTGCGGTTTGGTACTTAATTAATCGAGTCATCCTCGTTATTTTGAAAAAGAAAAAGTAGTAATGAATGTAGATAGCTTAGTTCAAAATATTACCCCTGAAGTATTCGAGCGTTTGCAATACGGCGCGTCAACTGGAAAGTGGCCTGATGGTACGTCGCTAAGTGATGCGCAAAAAGAGCAAACCGTGCAGTTGGTCATGCTATATCAAGCAAAAGTAGCCAAGTCCAATGAGCAGTTCACCATCAACGAAAAAGGTGAAATGGTGCAAAAATCCAAACGCGAATTACAACAAGAATTCAAAGCCGACAACGAAATAGCTAGGTTCAGTGAAAATGATCTTTAAACACCTTTTTACACCGAAATGGAAACACCCTAAGGTTGACGTTCGCTCACAAGCAGTGGACAAGTTAGACTTAAGCAAAGACGCAACTTTACTACATACGCTAGCACTTGAGGACGAGTCTGCACAGATCAGAAAAAAGGTACTTACTAAGGTAAATGACCTTGGTCTTTGGTGGAAAGTTTATAAGCAAGATAGTGAGCTAAAAGAGCTTGCTGAGCAGAAAATTTCGAGTGCGGTTATTAATCAAGACACCGCACTGCAGAGCAACATTCGTGATGAATACATTGAACGCTATGCACCAGCTAAAACGCTTGAGAAAGTCGCGTTAATTGAAACCGATTTAACGAACAAAGTTAAACTGCTTAAGCGCCTTGCGAACGCCACGTTAATCGAAAAATCCTTCAAAGAAGGTGATGAAGCACTTCAGATCGCTATGTTGGAACTGATTGCACAGCATTCACTTGAAAAGAGTGTCCTAAAAGCAGCCAAAGGTGAAGCGCTGACTTCTCTTACTGGATCACTGGAGCAGCAGCGATTAGCAAAAGAAATGCCTACTCAAGTTGCTGAGCAAACGCGGGTTGTACTTGCCAAGTTAAACGCGCTAAGAGATAAGCAAAGCTATGAAATTGTGAACGCGCAAGCACAACAGTTATTTGCACAGTGGCAAAGCATTGAGCTTAAGTGGTTAGATGCTGAAACGGTAACTGCACTAGATGAAAAGTATCAACAAGTAGCAGATAAATTAAACCGTCATCTCAATGAGTTACAAGTTAAACATCAAGCGCAGCAAGCTGAGTTAATGCAAAAGCAAAATGAAGCCCTAGAGGTTGCTGAATTAACTGCTGAACTTGAAGCCATTGAAAAATCGGTCGAAATTGCATGTAAAACACTAGACTTAGCCTCGCACGATGTACTGGTTAAGCGTAGTGAAGTATTAAAAGGCAAAGTGTCTGCACCTCAATATGTCACCGTTGAAGCGCTTGGCGAGTTCACCCGAAAACTGCAAAATATTGAGCGTGATCTTGCCGATTTGCCCGCACTTATTGCTGCAAGTGAAACCTTCAATAATGCCTTAGCAGAGTTGAAAGCAGTTGAAGTACCAACTTCATTAGAATCGCTTGATACCCAAGTGCAAGCACAAAAAGACCGCTATGTTGCAGCGCGTAAAGCACTAGATTCACTGCCTAAGGTATTGCATAGATCAGCAAAAGCTGAGCTATCAGATGCAAGCCAAGTGTTTATGACAGCTATCGAGCCGCTGAAAAATGAGCAAGAAAAAGTACTCAAAATCGCGAAGAAGAAAGCACGCGATGTGCAACGATTAATTGATCAGGGCCGATTTAACGTGGCATTTGGCGTTTTTAATGGCTTTATCGAGCAGTTTGAGTTGCTAACGCCAAGCTACAAAAAGCAGCTCGAAAACCAGCATGAAAGCTTGTCTCAAGCATTAAAAGATCTTAAAGATTGGCAAAAGTATGCTGCTACACCTAAACGTGAAGAATTGCTTGCGGAGCTTGATAACAAACTCGCTGAGGAGGCGGTTGACCCAGTTAAGCGTGCTGAGGAAGTAAAATTACTTAGAGTACGTTGGAACGAGCTTGGTCATGTTGAAACGGAACAGGAAAAGGGACAAGCCGCTCAATTTGATGAAAAAATTGAATTATTGTTTGTACCGTGTCGCACTTACTTTGCGGAGCAAGAAGTACAGCGTGAGCAGGCAAAAATTGCACGTGAAGCGCTGATCGAGGAAGTGAAAGCGCTGCTTGGTACTTTGGATAACGAAGGTATTGATTGGCGAGAAGTTGAAGCACAATTTAATCGCCTAGCCAAAGCATGGAAAAATGCTGGCAATGTGGATGCCAAAGTCTATCAAAAGCTGAATTCGATTTACCGTGAGCACCATCAAGCGGTTTACGAGAAACTTAAAGCCTTCCATCAAGCCAATGCCGTTGAAAAGACCAAGCTAGTTGAAACTGCACAGCAGCAGCTAGAGGCTGAAGATTTGGCAGCAGCTTGTGACTTACTGAAATCATTGCAAAAACAGTGGCAGCAAATTGGTTTTGCTGGTGCCAAACAAGAGCATACTCTGTGGAAAGCATTTCGTGCCCATAATGATGCCGTGTTTGAAAAGCGCAGCGCACAATATGCAGAGCAAAAAGCACAGGAGAAGTCGCAGGAAGCCGAGCAGCGTCAGTTGTTAGCAGAGTTCGACAACAAGGTCATAGAAGCGGTAACTCAAAATGAACTGGTTGCTATTCGTAACGAACTCAATACGTTTATTGTAGTGCCAGGACTGAAGCAAGAAAAGAATCGTTTATTGTCTCAAGTGAAGTCGAAATTAGATGATCTATTTTCTTCACAGCGTCGTGAAAAGTTCAATGAACTGGTGGAAGCAGTAGACACTGACGGTGATATTCCTAGCTCTTGGCAAGGCAATAATAAAACCTCGCTAAACGCTGCTCAGTTGCTATTGAGGCTTGAGATTTTAACGAATCAGTCATCACCGGAAGCGTTGCAAAGCGAAAGAATGTCTGAGCAAGTCGCGATGCTGGATGCAAAACTGCAAGGTGAAGAAAGCAGCCTTGAGACTTACCTTATCAGTTATCTAGCTGAGGCTGAAAAAGCCGATATAGTGACTTCAAAGGGGAGATTATTGGCGGTCTTAAACGCTTAACTTCCTATACAGCCAACTTAAACCGTGCGGTTTGAGTTGGCCTCTTTCCGAATCAAGACCTTCCATTATTTTTCTCCTTGTTATCGCTACTTTGTTGATTATATATTTGGATTGCGTTGATTTCGGCCTGATACAAGCTCAATCACTTTCAAACCCACCTAAATCTTAAGTTCATCAGACATGATTAACTTGCTTGATATCAGCTTTAGTAATGAGCACGAAAAATTTAGTTAAGAAAAGCTATTTTATAGATCTATCTATAACAACTTGTGATACTGTTAATTTTAGTAAGATATTGATAATAAGTGAAAGGCAAGCTTCTACACCCCTAGATAATTTAAATTGGAAGCGGTTTATGACTGAAAAAATTTTGCACGACTTTCTAACCATATGGGTCACCATCGACCCTATTGGCACTATGGCGATATTCGTTGCGCTTACAGCTAATCTCTCTACTGAAGAACGTAAGAAGACGGCGATCAAAACTATAGCCTATGCTTCCATCATTTTGATAGGGTCCATAATTATTGGACAAATTCTATTAGGAGCTTTGGGTATTAGCCTACTTTCTTTTCAGGTTGCTGGTGGAGTTATATTGTTCTTATTTGGATTACAAATGGTTTTTTCTAAAGAATCCAGCGAGAATACGAAAGAGCCGATGCATGATATTTCCGTTTTTCCTTTAGCAATACCTTCTACTGCATCTCCTGGTGCAATTTTGGCAGTAATTTTAATTACTGATAATCACGTTTATACCATTCAAGAACAGCTAGTTACAGCTACTACTATGTTGGTTGTATTATTTATCACACTTTTAATGTTACTTTATTCCACGCGAATACTTCAATTTATCGGAGTTGCAGGAGCGTCACTACTTACTCGACTTATGGGCATGATACTCGCAGCATTATCAGTAGAGTTCATTATGGAAGCCATTGGCGTCAGCAAGTGGGTAGAAAACGCGCTATGATTTCATTAAGTATATGCATGCTAATCAATGTGGTTACTACTGTAATAATCCAAATCAGTTTAAAAGGAAAGCCCAAACTCAGAAAGTAAGATTACCTATTGCTATAAGCACTAAGCTGCGTGAGCGTAATACGCTCACTTGTGCTCTTACTTAGCGCTAAGTATTTGCGCTAGTTTGTGTACATCATCAATAGCACGTTGTTTTGAGTGCTTATGCCTGTCATCTCCAAACTCTTGATACTCAGATGCGATTTCATAAAACGCCTCAGCACCTAAATATGGAGCCAACTGCTCGATATGGCTACTTAGATGATTCAAATGATATTGTGACTCACCTTTTTTAAATGCAAATTCTCCCCAAGATGCCAGTAATACGAGAGTTTTACCCGATAAAATTGGCTCAAGTGGTTTATCACCTCGTGCTAAATCAAAGCTGAAGGTTTTATTTACTCGGATCGCCAGATCAAACCAAGCCTTTAGCACGGCAGGCATGCCGTAGTTATACATAGGGCTTGCGATCACGATAATATCGGCATTGGTCACTTCTTTGATAATTTCGTCAGACTCAGCGAGTACTAAGCGTTGCTCTTCGCTCAACACGCCTTTTGCAAATGCAGCCGCTATAAATGCTTCATCGATGAATGCAGGTTGTTTCACGGAGAGGTCGCGATGGGTGATTTCCACTTCATGTGTGAAGCAGCTAAATTTTGTCAAAAATTGCTCACCTAACATCCGGCTAATTGACTGATGTTGCGAACTCGTCTCACTATACTTTCTTACGCTACTACTTATATATAGAATGTTTTTCATGGCTTTTCTCCAGTTGTGTCTTGTGTTTTATTTTGTGCCTGCGAGAGCAATGTGACAACTGAGAAGAATCCATAAATAGATGAGATAAACTAACTTATAGGTTTGCTATGTTCACACATTTACCGTCTTTGAATAACATAAAAACCTTTGCGGTTGCTGCGCACTACTTGAGCTTTAAAGATGCGGCGCGGGTACTTAATGTTACGCCTACGGCAGTGTCACATCAGATAAAGTCACTGGAATCACAGTTAAGGGTTCAGCTTTTTGAGCGAAAAACGCGAGCAGTGCAATTAACATTACAAGGACAGGCACTTGCAAAGGTGTGTATTGATTCACTCAATATGCTCGATAATGCGTTTATTGAGTTTACCGAGCAAAAGAATGATTTGCTTATTTCATGTTGTAATTCATTTGCTGCACTTTGGCTTGCTCCGAATATGGCTGCCATTAATCATGCTTTCCCAAACCAAACCGTCACAATATGCGCGAGCGATCAACTCATTGATTTAAATAAAGAGAAGCATATTGATATCGCCCTGCGTTATGGCAAAGAGGATCCGAATTCTAATGAAACTCATCTTATTACCGAGAAAATTGGGCTTTATGCTAGCCCAAATTATCGGGTGCCAGACCAAGGTAAACCTGTACTATTTCTCACCCATTGGCAAGACGAAACGGGGCTTGAAAATATTCCTTGGCGAGCGCACATTGACGAAAGCCATTATGACTTGCGTTATTTTGAGCAAGAACACTTTGTCTTGCAGGCGGCTGTGGCCGGGCAAGGGCTGGCACTATTGAGCGATGTATTAGCAGAGTTAGCAGTAATACAGGGGTGGTTAAGTAAAAGCCCAACAATGGAGGAATTTTCAGGCTATGGCTATTGGCTCAGGCAAACGACTTATCGCAAGAGTTCGGCGATTGTTCACCAGTTTGCCATTTGGCTGGCAAGCGCGTTACAAAATATCAAGGCCAACAAAGATAAGGACATAAGATAAAAAGATAAAGGACAGGCACTTTTATCAATGAGCAAATAAGCCGTTTTTTAATATTGATCTATACTTTTGTGGAGCTTAAGTCCTTATTCGAAAAGTGTTTATTGCTAGGTGGTGATGTGATGATAAAAATCCTGCTGATGAGTCTCATTTTATTTCCCGCTTTATGTTTGAGTGGTGATTATACCTTCGCCTTTGTGCCGCAGCAGTCTGCAAATAAGTTAGCCAAAAATTGGCAGCCTATTCTCGATTATCTCAGTGATAAGACCGAAGATAACTACACGTTTAAAACCGCTAAAGATATACCAACCTTTGAAGCCCGGGTGTTGAAGCAAGAGTATGATGTAGCATACATGAATCCCTATCACTTTGTTGTATTTAATGAGCAGGCAGGTTATCAAGCTATCGCCAAGCAAAGAGATAAAATGATCAAAGGGATCATCGTGGTTAAAAAGGGAACGGGTATTACTGACTTATCGCAGTTGCGAGGAGAGACGCTTGCTTTTCCGGCTCCTGCTGCATTCGCTGCAAGCATTTTGCCCCGTGGTGAACTTGTGAAACAAGGTATTGAATTTACACCAAGGTATGTCTCTTCCCATGATTCTGTTTATCTCAACGTGTCGAGAGGATTTGTCAAAGCGGGCGGTGGTGTTATGCGTACTTTCAACAACGCCGATCCCAAAATTAAATCACAACTCGACATTCTCTGGACGACAAAAGGTTATACGCCCCATGCATTTGCCGTAAAAAAAACAATGCCAGAAGATGCAAGGCAAAGATTAGTAGAGGCGTTGACCTCTCTTGAACTGAGTGAAGAGGGCATTAGGCTACTCGAAGCGGTGAATTTCAAAGGCATTATGGCGGCGTCGAACGAGGACTGGCAAGACGTAAAAGCATTAGAATTAGAAACCTTAGTTGGCAATTAGTACGCGGACTATTAAGAAGCCCCACAACTGAATGAAAAGGCTATCGTTAAGACTCAAAACCATGATTGGCACCGCTATTATTGAAGCGGTGTTGTTGAGTGCGCTCATATTTGTAGTGATTGATTTTATGATGGAGTCTGCAAATGACGCCATGAATAAACGCGCAACGACAACCGCAAGCCTGTTTGCGAGTGCGACCAAAGATGCGGTGCTGTCATACGATTTGGCCACACTGGATGCTTTTACCAATGAGTTATTAAGTAACCCAGATATCCTTTACGTTAAAGTCATCGATGGTGAAAACCAAACTCTTTCTTTTGCAGGTAACGAGCGCTTAAAAGAACGTACATTTGAAGGTGATACGTTAGTTGAAACAGTTACCGACGGTATTTTTGATATTCATGCTGATATTGTTGAGGGTGGGACCCTGTTTGGCACCATTCAAATAGGCATAGATATTGG
Source organism: Pseudoalteromonas sp. XMcav11-Q (assembly GCF_040104525.1). Lineage (NCBI taxonomy): Bacteria > Pseudomonadati > Pseudomonadota > Gammaproteobacteria > Alteromonadales > Pseudoalteromonadaceae > Pseudoalteromonas > Pseudoalteromonas sp. XMcav11-Q. Next base: position 201,685 of record NZ_JBECOX010000009.1, on the reverse strand, counting down.
CACCATAAATCGAGCTATGTCAGAGGTAAAACGCTGGACGGTTTCCATCGCGCTGTTTGAAATGGCGTTAGTTGCTATTTTCTCTTATTTTCTCGGTATATATCTCACAACCAATCTGTATATACTGAAGAATCAAGCTAAATTTATCGCTCGGAATGTCAAAAACGGCGTGTTTGATTTCAAATGGAAACCAATACAGAGTAAAGATGAGTTACAAGAGCTATCTTTGGCGTTTGATGAGCTATCACAAACCTTAGCCGAAGAGCATGAGCGTCGAGAGCGATATAAGCATGACTTGATTGAGCTAAATAAACATCTAGAAGAATTAGTGGCGCAAAGAACTGAAAAACTGAATCAGAAAAATCAGCAGCTTGAGGCTACCAATAGAGAGCTTGAAGCCGCACAGCAACAGCTTGTTCACTCAGAAAAAATGGCATCGGTGGGTCAATTAGCCGCCGGGGTTGCCCATGAAATAAATAATCCGCTCGGTTTTGTCATGAGTAATCTCGATGTGATGCGTCACTATCATGGCGATTATGCCGAACTTGCAAAGCGTGCGATTCAGCTTGAACTTGAACCCAGTACACTCGTAGCGTTTAATCAGTTTATTCAAGACAAAGACTTTGCTTTTATTAATAGCGATTGTACTGAGCTTATTGACGAGTCGATGACTGGGCTACAAAGAGTGTCTGCGATTGTGAACGACCTCAAACAGTTTTCAAGGGCAGATACTATTCAATTGCAACCTTGTGATATTAACGCCTGTATTAAGACAACGTTAAATCTGGTGGAGAGTAAGCTCAAATATCATGCTAATGTGATCACACAACTGAATGAAGTCCCTCAAGTGCTCGGTAATCAAGGTAAACTAATTCAAGTATTAACGAATTTACTGATCAATGCGGCTCAGGCATTGAAAAGCGAAGGAGAGATCCGCGTCTCAACAAGTCTAGAACAACAGCGTGTACTGATCCGAATTCAAGATGATGGGTTGGGGATCCCCGAAGAAATAAAAGATAAAATATTTGACCCATTTTTTACGACTAAGCCCATTGGCAACGGGACAGGCTTAGGCCTTTCAATAAGTTATGACATTATTAAAGAGCATGGTGGCGAGCTTGTAGTAGAAAGTGAGGTTGGGATTGGAAGCTGTTTTACTATCACCCTGCCTGTTTCTCCTTGAACTCGAAAAGCAGTTTGATCTTGCCCTTGTTATTCAACACTCAAGTATAAATTATCCGCAGTTCAGATCCGCATTCTGGTAATGAATATCAGTTGGTGTGAGCCTGAGACAAAGGATTTCTAAATAAAGGGTGATGGATTACCTTCACCCACTTAGGCTTTATATCTCAGAAGTATTGCAATTTTCATAAATGGTAATTATTATCATTCGCAATTTTTGCAAGGGCTTGCGTGTTGACTTATAAATGATGTATTCACAAGAAATATTACAGTCACTCTCCTCAAATGAATGTGCACTTAAACGTTTTCTGACTAGCAAGCTTGGTTGCTCAGATACAGCGTCAGACATTCTACAAATCATTGCTGAAAAGCTGTTAAAGATGAAAACAAATCGAAATGTAGAAAATCCAACTGCCTATCTGTATCGCTCCGCCCACAATGAAGTCATTAATTACTTCCGTACTGAACAGGCTAGAACCCAGTATGAAAAAGCGTACATGACGACATGTATTGATAGTCAAATAGCCGATATTTCAAAGTGCCATATCAGCTCGTGTGAGCTTCGTTGCATAAACTTGGCACTGGACGAGCTGCCATTGTTAACCCGGCAGATATTTTTTATGTACACCATCAAGGGTGTTAAACAACGAGATATTGCCACACAGTTAGCAATTAGCCTGTCAAATGTAGAAAAGCGTCTCACCGTAGCAATCAACTTTTGTAAAGAGGTACTGTCTCGTTAAGTTCAGGTGGCACTTTCGCTGCTCGCACATAAAAAGTATGACGAACACCTTTCAGTTACTACTTATCTTAATGCTCGCCGTTACGTTAAAGCGGATTTTTATAAGATTTTTACGGGTTTGCTAATTCGTAGACGTCTTAACGATGAATTATATAAATGGGTACATGAAAATAGAGGATGACCATGAAAAGCCATACTTTTAGAATAAATAAGTTTCAGCATGCGATAAATATATGTAGACGGAGCTTATTTATTTCTAGCGCAGGACTCATATTGGCAACTGCGAACGTTTATGCTAGCGATACTACGTACCAACTGAATATAGAACCCCAAACGCTTTCTACAGCGATAACCGAACTGTCGGCTGCAACGCAGCAGCACATTATTACAGATGGTGTCGCGCTAGCAGAGCAAAGAACGATACAAGTGAAGGGAAACTATACGACGGAAAAAGCACTTGAAATTCTTTTGAAAGGAAGCGGGTTTGTTGCAACTAAAGTTGGCGAAAATCGTTTCTCAATCCATGAAGTAGGCGCAGCTCTCGCGCGTGATAATGAAATTGAACGTATTGCGGTGACGGGCAGTTATGTGGTCAATGAACCAATAGACACGGCAACAGGTTTGGGTCTGACATTGCAAGAAACCCCGCAAACCGTGAATATTATTACCCGGCAAAGTATTGAAGATCAGGCGTTAACGTCACTAACCGATGTGATTAATAATGCTTCTGGCATTTCGGCCAAAGCTTACGATAGCTCAAGGAATGCGTTTTCGTCTCGAGGCTTCAATGTTGACAACTACCAAATTGATGGGGTGCCAGTACAGTGGAATGGCGCGCAGAGTGCTGGTGAGTCGCTCACCGACACGGCGCTTTATGAACGTATTGAAATCGTGCGTGGAGCAACAGGGTTGTTGACCGGTGCAGGAGATCCGTCGGCATCGATTAACTTGGTTCGTAAACACGCAAATTCGAGTGAACTTAGTGGCAAGGTAATTGCGCGCTTAGGGCGCTGGAACAATTATTATGCGAGTGTTGATCTGGGCACCGGGCTAAACGAAAGCGGATCTGTTAGAGGTCGAACGGTTATGGTGCTGCAAGAAGGCGACTCTTTTGTCGACTATGAAAAAAAGAGTAAACAGGTTTTTTATGCCACCGTTGATGCAGATTTGTCGAATGCAACCTTACTGCGATTAGGGTATAGCATTCAAGACAATGAACCCAAAGGCTCTCAATGGGGCGGGCTGCCAATATTCAACTCTGATCTCAGCCGTACAGACTTTGATCGTTCAGCTTCAGTGGCCGCAAAATGGAGTAGTTGGGCCAGTACACACAAAACATTTTTTGCAAACCTACATCACAGTTTTAGTAATGGATGGGAGTTGGTTGCCCATGCGAATAAAAATGTCAGCACTGCAGACATGTATTTACTTTGGGTATCCGGACTTCCTCATCCTGTGACGGGGGCTGGGATGACTGCTTCTGGATCGCGCCTAGAAAATGAAAGAGAGCAGATTGACTTTGGTGTCAGATTACAAGGCATGTACTCTTTATTTGACCACGAACATGAATTTGTAGTTGGGGTTGCAAAGAGCGATCAGGACTTTGTGTATTACGGCTATGAAGGTGGGGGGAGCAAAACTGCCAAACCAGTCACAAACTTTTTTGAGTGGAACGGGGAATTTGACCAGCCAGATTGGGGTCAAAAATACATCAGCCAGGATTACACCACTGAGCAAACAGGTTACTTTGCTGCGACACGAATACATTTGAGCGATAAATTTAAGGCAATTGTTGGTGCTCGGTTAGCGAGTTGGAATAGGCAGGGTGTATCCTATGGAACAGACCAAGACTATGGCGATGATGACGTATTTATTCCCTATGCGGGGCTACTGTATAGCTTAAATGACAGTCATACGATTTATACAAGTTATACGGAAATCTTTAAGCCGCAGAATGCGGTTGACGCTGATGACAATTACTTAGACCCCCTCACTGGGATCAATTATGAAATTGGTTTGAAAAGCACTTATTTCAATGATGCGTTACATACCAATATAACTTACTTTCAAACACAGCAGGAAAACTTAGCGGTTGTTGACCCTGATTTTGTTCCACGTCCTGATAAGTTAGCTGCATACAAGGAAGCAGATGGTGTTGAAAGCGACGGTTACGAGCTCGAAGTAGTCGGTCAGATCATGGACGGCTGGAAGATTAATGCCAATTATACTGCATTCGAAGCAACGGCTGAGGATAGTAGTGGCACATCAAATACGGTTAATACGCGATTTCCTCGAAAAATATTTAGATTATTCAATACCTTTGAATATAACCAATTTACATTGGGGGCAGGTATTTCTTGGGAGGGTGAAAATTACACTGACATAAAATCACCATTAGGCAATGTACGAGTTGAACAGCCAGCCTATTCACTTATCAATTTAATGGCTAGATACCAACACAACGAGGCGCTATCAGTACAACTAAATATTGATAATGCCTTTGATAAAGAATATTACAGTCAGATCGGCTTCTACTCGCAGCTAGCATATGGTGAGCCAAGAAATATTAGTTTGAGTCTTCACTACAAACTATAAATTTGAACTCCATATTCGATGGAAAAAAGGTATAGAGCTAGAAATAGCGCTATACCTTATCACTAGTAAACACGCGAATACGATGTCTATCAGGGTCTAATACGACAAAACTAGCGCCATATCCCTCGGCTTGCGGGACCTGAGCAAACTCAATATCTAGTAATTTCCATGTATCGTATAAAGCCAAAAGCGCTTCTTGGCTTGGTTGCATAATAGAGATTTCAGAACCGCCCCCGGTAATGCAACTTGGTGGTGTAAGGGCTGTGTTTTGTTTAAGTGCAATGGAGACGTTGTGTGCACATTTCATAGAAACAAAAGTTGGAGAAAGCTGCGCTGCCTCACATTGGAATAGCTGTCTATAAAACGCTTCGCTTAGCTTGATATCGCTTACATATAACACCAAAGAATCAATGGTGATCATCATGGGATTCCATCATTTTTTAAAAGTTGCAGCTAAGATACGCTCTTAGTGTGTCAGTTACTGTCAGTAGCTTTACGCTGAGTCCAAAACAGGAGTTTGAGCATTTAATCGAGACCGATAGTCCCATATCACTTTAACTTCATGTTATTAACGCTTAAAGTAATCTCGCACACTGTCTATCGGTGTGTAGAGCAATGTGAAACTGGTGTTTTTAACAAAAAGGAAAGGTTGTATGGTTACTTGCTACTTAAAATATGTTGTTGATCCGGCAAAAATTGCTGACTTTGAGGAATATGCGAAAATGTGGATCCCACTCGTCAATCGCTTTGGTGGGCAGCATAATGGCTACTTTTTACCATCGGAAGGTGCAAGTAATATTGCTTTGGCATTATTCACCTTTCCCAGTTTGGCGGCCTATGAAACGTATCGTAATGAGTCGTTTCAAGATGCACAGTGTCAGGCTGCAATTAAATTTGCAGAAGATACCGGTTGCATAATCAGCTATGAACGCAGCTTCTTTAGACCTGTATTTGAATAGAGGTGAGTAAATGGAGCTGAACATCTCGTGGAACTAGATATTTCTGCCAATCTCAAACTACAAAACCTTGCCGTGACGCATGCAAAGCCATTATTTTATTGCGTACAAAGCAGTCGTGCAAGTTTACAAAATGTGCTGCCGTGGGTTGCGACATTACATACCGAGGCTGATGCAGAGCGATACATCGACACACGTATAAACAACCAAGTCGGCGGACTTTGGTCTGCTATTGAATTTAATTGCGAGTTTTGTGGTGTGTTTGGGATCAAATATATGGATGCGCAAACGCAAACTGCTGAAATTGGCTATTGGCTTGGCGAAAAGGCAAGAGGTCACGGCTTAATCGGTCTAGTGCTTGAACAGGTTATTGCCAAGCTTCGAGAGGTAAGTGATATTAAAACTGTGGAGTTTCAATGCTTACAGTCAAATATTGCGAGCCAGCGGATCATTGAAAAAATAGGCGGCCAGTTTGTTGAGTCCTGTGTCAATGATTTGGGCGTAGCAGGTGACGAGTCGCTATATATCTATCGACTCGCACTCTAATTTCTTCTATTTGAGGGAATGAGCGCATAGTTGCTATGCGCTCAACTGATTAGTTTACCTCACACTTAGCAGGCACAGCTCGGCTTCGTAGGGTAGTGACGATAATTTGCGGTAATAGCGGCATTACAATCATGCCAACCATCAAACTATACTGAAGCGGCGTGAACGTCTCGCCCAGTAGCACCAACCCCGTCAAAATACCCGCAATTGGATTTGCGATACCACCAAAGGTAAAGTCCACCACAGACATCCGCTGTAGTAACCACACGTACAAGCTATAACCTAGCGCGGTGTTCAGGAGCACAACCCATAATATGCCGCTGAGATTAGTCATCGAGAAATTGTTAAAAGCCGCAATATACTTAGCTGGTGCAATAACACCGTGAACGCTAGATGCGAGCGTGAGAATAACGCCGCCAATAATGAGCTGCCAGGTTAACACTGTCCACCAATGCATGCGACCACCAAGAGACTTAGTGATTGAGCTGCCGATCACGATACAGGTTATTGCCGCAAGTATTGCCGCTAAACCAAGAGGGTTTAAACTCAGTGAACTCGGATCAAATAGCAACCAGGCCAACACAATAAGCGCCGCACCGCATAACGCTTGCACCAATCCTGGGCGTTGCTTATTGACCAACCAATGATAAAGCATGGCGAACACCGGCACAGACACCATGCCCACGCTCGATATGGCAGATGGTAGCGTTAACGACATCACGAAAATCATGCTAAAAAAAGCCGCGATATTAATCGCCCCAAGGCCGCATAGTATTTTCCAGTCTGCTTTTTTTGGCAAACTTGGCTTAACTGCCAGCAAAATAAGCCCAGCCGGCAGCGCTCTAATAGCGCCAAGTAAAAGAGGCGGCCAGTCGGCGAGGGTGTATTGTGTTACCGCGTACGTGGTGCCCCATAAAAATGCAGGGATCATCGCGAGGAGTATGTTCACATTAACTATCTTTATGTTGAGATACTTTGCGGTAAGGTATTACTAAAAACACTTTTTGTAAAGTATCTTTATGTTAAGATATTTCTTTACAAAGTTTGTTGTCGGGGCAAATATTGATGGATGCGATTGATAGAGTACAAGAGCAGTGGGCTCGCGAAAAACCACAGTTAGAAACAACGCCCATGGCGATAATGGGTCGCTTAGTGCGCATAGCTAAACATATGGAAGCCGAAGTTGAAAAGCTACATAAGCAATACGGATTAAATTTGGGCGAATTTGATGTGTTAGCTACCTTGCGCCGCAGCGGCAAACCATTTCGCTTAACCCCATCAGAGCTATTTAAAACCATGCTACTCACCTCTGGCGCGATGACCAATCGTTTAGATAAGCTAGCGGCAAAAGGCCTTATTAAGCGTGAGCATTGTAAAGAAGACCGCCGCAGTGTAACAGTTGAATTAACAGCAGAAGGCCTCGCCCTGATTGAAAAGCTGATTGAGCCGCATATCGCCATTCAAGCCCAATTGGTTGAAGGGATGAGTAAAGAGCAGCAAACCTTGTTAAATGGTGTGTTAAAAGAGTGGTTAACGCAATTTGAGTGAGGATATAAACAGTCTTGTAATATGTCGGTTAGGTTGGAATAAGTGAAGCACCACCACAAGTGTTTCATAGTGTAAATAATCTAGTGGGAGGCGGTTCACCCGCCGAGAAGTTATGTTTTCAAGCTATTGTTGATGATGAGTTTGCAGGCGACCACTTCGAGTTGACTAATGAGTAGAGCCTTCCTTGGCTAATATCAAAGCGCATCCACGCGTTCCTCGTTCATTCTTTTGAAACGACGCGGTCGAGCGAACCAAGAAAACGTCGCCCCGACATCACACTTAATCCTCAAATCCTAACCCGATATAGTGCAACCATCATGTAAGGCACATCCCTATGCCAGACAAGACTTAGCCAACATCCTGTCGGCACATTGCATATTGGTTTATACTTTTCGGGTGTGATGGAGGGGGAATAAGTCGCCTGTGGATTTCCACTTTCTCAATAGCAATAGAGTCGTTTACAAGTTCAGAAAATTGAGGCTCCAAATTCGCAGTATAAATATTTTTGTGGGAGGCGGTTCACCCGCCGAGAAGTATGTTTTTTAGGTGTGACGAAGGAGAATAAGTTGCATGTGAGATCTTCTACGACTTTACAGTAAAATCCAAACAAAAAAGCCACCTGGTTAAGGTGGCTTAATCTAACCCCGCATCCGGTTATTTATGCTTTACAGCCCACAGATGCAGTAGTTCGTGTGCAATGGTGGCGGCGGCGATTGCGGTGAGCTCGCTTTGGTCGTAGGAAGGGGAGACTTCTACTACGTCCATACCTATCATGTTTAGCCCTTGCAATGCGCGTAAAACCTTCAGCACTTTGTCGCTGGTTAGGCCGCCGCATACTGGGGTGCCGGTGCCTGGTGCGAATGCTGGGTCTAGACAGTCGATATCAAAGGTTAAGTACACCGGCAAGTCGCCAACGCGTGCTTTGATTTGTGCTGCTATTTCTTCGGCACTTAAGTCGTTTGCTGCCATAGCGTCAATCACGCCAAACTCGTGGCCTTGCTCTGTGTACTCGGTTCTAATGCCAATTTGCATTGAATGCTCTGGGCTTATTAGGCCCTCAATCGGAGCATGATAGAACATAGTACCGTGATCATAGCGTGAGCCTTGGCTGTACGTGTCTGTGTGCGCATCAAAATGTACAAGCGCCATTTTGCCGTGAATTTGCTGATGAGCACGCAGCAATGGCAGGGTCACAAAGTGATCGCCGCCTAGGCTTAATAGCGTTTTGCCTTGCTGCAAAATTTGCAGAGCAGCTAGCTCGAGTTGCGCAGTAAAATACTCAGGATCGCCAACCGGGTAAGTGAAATCGCCAGCGTCCTGAAGTTTAATTTTGTCCCACAATGCAAATGACCAAGGGTATTTTTTACTTTCCCAAGCTAAGTGCACGGATGCGCGACGGATTGCATCTGGACCCAAGCGTGCGCCTGGGCGTCCAGAGGTTGCCAAGTCAAATGGCAAGCCAAGTACCACAACGTCTGCATCAATATCTGTGATATTGCGTACCATTGGCTGACGTAAAAACGTCATGCCGTTGGAGTACAGAGAATGATCGGTGTGATCGAATAAGTGGCTCATGGGTTAAAAATCTTCCAAATAAGTATAGCCGTCAAGGCCGGTTTCAAGCTCTGCCAGGCAAGTAGCTCGTTCTTCAAGCGGTAGTTTGCTTTCAACTAGGTTGGCAAAGTTACGCTTAAATTGTTCAACATCAAGGTGTACATAACGCATCATATCGGCAACAGTGTCGCCCGCATCGACATTACCAAGCGCCAATTCGCCTTGGTCATCTAATGTGGCTACAACGGTGTGGGTGTCGCCAAATAGGTTGTGCATGTCACCTAAAATCTCTTGGTATGCACCCACCAAGAAAAATCCCAATAAATAGGGTTTATCTTTGCAAAACTCTGGTACTGGTAGGGTGGCTTCAATACCTTGGCCATCCACATAATGCTCCACCGTACCGTCAGAATCACAGGTAATATCCAGTAATACCGCGCGGCGCTTTGGCGCCTCTGTTAACCCGCTGAGTGGCAGGACAGGGAATACCTGTTCAATACCCCAAGCGTCTGGCAAAGATTGAAATAGCGAGAAATTCACAAAGAATTTATCCGCAAGCTTAGCACTGAGTTCGTCAATAATTGGGCGATGGAAACGGTTTTTGTTATCCATACGCTTGTTTAGCTCATAACATACGCGCAGGTTTACTTGCTCCGCCCAAGCTCTTTGCTCAAGGCTTAATAGGCCCATCGCAAATTGGCTGTGTACTTCTGCCAAGTCGCCCTGCGTATCATGAAAAATTTCAATCAACGCGCGGTCGTCGCTCTGCTCGTTGAGCGCCTGCCAAGACGTCCACATATTGTGTAGCAGTCTTGGGGCGTCACTTACCGGTGCAGTTATCTCTTCTACTTGATAGCTTTCGGTGCCAATCACATCGGTGATTAATACCGCGTGATGCGCCGTTAACGCACGACCCGACTCAGAGATGATCTTTGGCATTGGCTGATTGTATTGCTTACAGGTATCGCCTACGGTGTAAACGATGTTGTTTGCATATTCAGCTAAGCTGTAGTTCATCGAGTTGGACGACTGGCTACGCGTTCCATCGTAATCCACTGCAAGTCCGCCACCTACGTCTAAATTCAACAGGTTTGCACCTAAACGGCGTAATTCGCAGTAGAATCTAGCTGCTTCACCCACACCAACGCGCACATCACGAATATTGGCCATTTGCGAGCCTAAGTGAAAGTGCACCAGTTGCAGCGCGTCTAGCATGTCAGCTTGCTTTAATTGGTTAACAACCGTAAGGACTTGCGATGCAGACAGACCAAATTTGGACTTTTCACCGCCGCTTGCTTGCCATTTTCCTTTACCTTGTGATGCCAAACGTACGCGTAAGCCTAAACGTGGTTTAACGTTGAGTGCTTTGGCTTCTGCCATCACGATGTCGAGCTCAGAACGCTTTTCTAAAACGATATAAACCTGATGGCCTAATTTTTCACCGATAAGCGCAAGACGGACGTATTCTCTGTCTTTGTAGCCATTACACACGATCACTGCGCTGGTTTTCTCACTGAGCGCCAATACGGTAAGTAACTCAGCTTTACTGCCAGCTTCTAAGCCAAGCTGTTTTTTATCGCTGGCCGTTTGGCTTGCGATAAGCCCCTCAATGACTTCTTTTTGTTGGTTTACTTTAATTGGGTAAACCAATAAATAATCTTCTGGGTAGCTGTAATCAGTAATCGCCTGATTAAACGCACCAACAATATTATGTACGCGCTGTTCAAGGATTTGTGGAAAACGCACTAGCGCAGGTAGGGTATAACCCTCAGATTTAATTTGTTGTGCAATGTTTGTCAGAGTTACGGCGTGCTGTGGCTGCTGTTGGTTCGGCATCGCAGTAACCTCTCCCTGATCATTAATACCAAAGAAGCCTTGGCTCCAGTGGCGCACGTTGTAGCATTCACGTGCTTGCTCAGAAGAGGTAAATTTGGTCATTCAAGTTCCTTAACGTAAGTTAGAGTTCAGCCTGCAGTGCGCCATCAATGGCGGCTACTCACTGAGTGATAGGTAGAATTAACCTGAACTCAGCATAACAACTTATTCTCTGGCAGCTGTTACCCCCTACTACAGCGTTAAATTTGTTTGCAATAGGCCAGCTATTGACGCACAAATTTGCCTTGTATTAAGAAATAACATCTGGCCAGAGCGATATTACGCTTTTGAGCATGGATATTTTAGTTGATTAACTAACTTTTTATCCCGAGTTCAGGTTAATTAATTTTCGCGCATTAGACACAAATAGAAAGTCTCAGTCTAATGAGTTATTTTGCTCGTCAAGAGTGACAAATCTTTCCCTTAGTTTAGTTGCGCTATAACGTGAATTAAGTGAGTGTAAACAAGGAGTAGTAAATTCTACTCTCGTGGTTTTTTAAGCTAACATTCCATCAAAGCGCAAGATTTGCATCGTTGGCAATCAAGATTATTTATATCGCTTTGCTCGGTGTGCCTTTGCTTATTTTTGACGTGAAGCTTATTCGTCGAGAAGTTGATATCTTGTTTATGGGTTATGTAGCTTATTTCATTTATACGTTGAGTCAATAAAGTTTCAGAAGTTTCTGAAACTTCGTTGCGTTTATCGAGTAAACTAATTTAGTATGTTATTGGGAAAACTTAAAAATGAGAAAGGACAATGAAAACAATAACATCAGCAGTACTCGGACTCGTCGCTTACAGTTCAGTGGCCAGCGCCAACCAATCAGTTCATGAACACGATTATCAATATGTGGAAATAAACGGCAACAAACTTGCCTATGCTTGCAAAGGAGAGGGCGAGACTACCGCACTTTTACTAGCTGGTATGGGCCTTGATGCTCATGAAACCTACAAAAACACCATTCATAACATAAATCCAAAAGGCTATCGCTTATGTTTTTATGATAGAGCTGGCACCGGAAAAAGCACTTTTGCCAAGCCTCGAGTACGGACTATGTTGGAGCTTACACAAGAGCTTGAGGCATTCACTCAAGCCACTAAAATGGATAATTTGGTACTTGTACCTCACTCTTTTGGTGGGTTTGTTGCAAGGGCTTATGCCAACCGAAACCCTGAAAAAGTGAAAGGGATGGTACTTATTGATATCGCTCATGAGTCTTGGTATCACGATATGAAAAGTAAGATGTCTAAAGAAGCATGGAAGATAATGGAATGGATCATCAACTGGGAGCGAGATACTCATTCATTAGAAGATTTTGAAGAAGCTTCTGCCCATACAGAGATGTATAGAATCAACCGGAAAATGCCAGTTACCATACTGTCGCGAGGGATCCCTTATGTGACTATCCGCTCTACTGGTATGAGTTATGCTGATGTTGATGTTTATACTCAAACTTCAAAAGGCTCCCAAATAAAGCTGCAAGAAATTGGTGATAATGTTACGCCCATTACCATGAAATATGCATCTCACCTGTTTGATGAAACAGATCCATTTATTGCCATCAAATATATTGAAGAAATGGTGAAAAAGGTACGATAATATTTTTTACGCAAAGGGTTAGCGGTTATACTGCTGCTAACCCAACTAATAATAATAAAGCAATGTTCTCTCATCACATAATCAGTTCAAAAATCACGACTTTCTTAGTAGCTGCAGCCGGCTTTGCAGGGGTGGTATTGTCAGTACTGGGTGTATTTAACCATCCGGAATTGACGTTAATCCTCGACTTTACAGCAAGCTTTTTATGCTTGATGGTCGCGTATAAGTTATATCAAAAGCAACTCAGGGCCTTAAGTTGGGCAGCAGTGCTCGGCGCGCTTATGTCCGTTGGCGTAGTCGTCGATGATACGCTAATCCAATTTTCATCAGGGCTGCTATTAACGGTTCAGTTGAACCTAGAAACCATAGCCGTAAACATCAACTTGCTTGGCTTGATTATCATCGCGACTGCGCTCACGGCAAAAATAAAGCTAACTAATTCAAAGGAATAATTAATGGAGCTACTTACCTATCTGCAGACGCATTTTATTACCAAAGAGACTTTGCTACGCGAGTCGCAGTTATCCCATCTTGAATTGGCTATGTTAATTGAAAAGCGTTTGATGCCAAAAGCCGCCTATAAGTTAGCATTAAAGCTTGAATGTGATTCTTTCTTTGGTGAGCACAGTGATGAAAGCTGCCTAGAATTTTATCCGCAAGGCGCTTTAGTGTGGCTTGGTGCGGTATCACAAGTAACGGATGAAGCACAAGCCTTTACACTCTTTAGTAAACGTTATAAAAACCAACTGCATAGATTAAAAGCGCAAGGCTTTAATCCGAGAGGTGCAAAGCTGGATCAAGACATCGACGCGCACTTAGAAAGTGAGTGGCAACACTTCCTTGACGGTATTTACGGACTTTGTACTAAAACGGGTTTACCTGAAGATATTGCAAATAAAGAAGCCGCCATCGTTATCATCAATGAGTATTTGGCAAGAGATGAACACTTGAGTTCAGATGAACTAACCAACCTTCACCAAGTGGTCGATTTATTGGATGAGGCCAGTGCATTATTTGCGCCTCATGAGCGTGAACGTAGCTCACGCAAGCGCTTAATAGATGACGTGAGAGCAAAATTTCCAAAGCCTTTAACATCATAATTAACTGTTTTTCGCTTTTTAAATCATGTGAATTGACTTCACATCCATTTCACACCTGTCCGCATAAAGTGTCTGTAACAAAACAACACAAGGGTCAACAGGCCCGAGGACAGGATGATGAACAAATCACTATTAACCTTATCTCTCGTTGCTGCCTTATCAGCAACTTCAATCAATGTGGTTGCGCAAGATAAAAATACACCTCATGTGCTCATGGTGCTCAGTAGTTATGGCGAAATGGGGGCTGATGGCTCTTTAAGCAAACCTGGATTTGAATTTGACGAGCTCAGTAAAGCGTATGCCGTGTTCAAACAAAATGGCATAAAAGTCACGTTAGCCTCGCCAAAGGGCGGTGAACCACTTGCCGATAAGTTCGATAAGAACAAACCCTACAATCAAGCATACAGTAACGATACGACAGCGATGGTGCAGCTTAAAAACACTAAAAGACTGAGAGAGTTAGAGCCCTCGCAATACGATGCTGTATTTGTGGTTGGGGGCAAAGGCCCAATGTTCGACTTGCATGACTCCAAGCCGTTACAGGCGATTATTCGTGATATCTACGTTAACAACGGCGTGATTGGTGCGGTTTGTCATGGTCCTGCTGCATTGGTGGATGTAAAGCTTGAAAATGGAGAGTACTTAATCGCTGGCAAGCGAGTAAATGGCTTTACCAACGAAGAAGAAGCAGCGTTTGGTAAAAAGTGGACCAAACAGTTTCCATTCCTACTTGAAGATAAACTCATTGAACGTGGAGCATCGTTTGTGCAAGACGGGTTGATGTTGAATCAGGTCAGTATTGACGGTCAATTGATCACAGGGCAAAACCCTTTTTCTACGGTAGACACTGCTAAAGCGATGGTTGCGGCGCTAGGTCTGACGGTAAGCGAGTTACCGCGATTCAAAGACGATGAAAGTATCTTGTTGGTAGAAGAGTTCTTTTCAGATAGTAGCAAAGCGAAGGCGCGTTATTTAGCGGATAAGTCATCATTTGATCCTATGTTGCTCGGGATCTCTGGTTTATATCAAGCGCAGCATGCGCAAACTGCTCATCAACTTGCCGTGGCCATTGAGTTGATGCAATTAACCCTTGCAGATATCGATCACCCCATGTTGTACGAAGCGCTAGTAAATGCACAGCTCAAACTAAATGATGTATCTGGCGCAAAATCCACAATAAAAGCAGCGCTTAAAAAGCACGGTACGGCGGAGAGTTTGATTGCACTAAAAGAGAAAGTTTATGGTTAAGCAAAACTGGAGAAAAGCAATGTTAGTAGTGACTGGAATTATCGCGGGCGTTGCCGCTGTTTGGTATGCAGTATTTGGATTAAAGCCATACAGCGTTACGCCAGAGGAATTAACGCAAATATATAGCTATGAGCAAAAGGCGGTGGAGGTAAAGCTATCGCCGCTCGAGGGCAATCAATTTTCACTCGAATACATTAGTTTTGACGGTGATAAAGTGAATGGCCAAATCATTTACCCCACTAATTACGATGCTAGTAAACCAATGCCTATCATGGTGGGTGTCCATGCGATGGCTCGTAGTTATGTGCGTTGGATGCAGGAGAGTTTTAGAGGATATGATACGTTTGAGCAAACCGATGAACTTACCAAAATGGCACTAGCAAGCGGGTATGCCGTGGTGGCCATTGATTCAAGAAATCATGGTAAGCGTAAAGATCTCGAACATGGTATTTTTAAAATAATGGATGATTTAGATTGGTGGGGCAAGCGCGAACCGTACGAAAAGTTAATTATTGATTCGGTAAAGGATCACAGGGTACTGCTTGATTGGATTGCAACTCAACCGCAATTTGATCAAGACCAAATCAGTGTTGCGGGATATAGCATGGGAGGTCAAATCAGTTTAATTCTAGCGGCGCTGGATAAACGAGTAGATAATGTATTATCAATTGTGCCGCCTTACCTGACTAACGCTGTGGCACGAGTGGCGATTAAAAACTTTGCGACGGCAGTTGATTCTCCCAAGGTGTGGTTGGTCTCGGCTGATGACGATGAATACACAAGCGAGCGTGAAAATGAAGCACTATTTGAAGCCATTGCGAGTGTGCAAAAACATCATGTAGTCATTGAAGGTGGGCATCTCTTGCCTGAAGGCTACTACAAAAAACTACAAGGCTGGTATTAATGAAAGCAAGCTCACAACTCAATATTTTAGTGATTGAAGACAACCCCGCGATTGCAAGTAATATAGCCGATTACTTCGATATGCAGGGACATAATCTGGACTTTGCTTATACGGGAGAGCAGGGTTGTGAGCTTGCATTAACGCAATATTTTGACTGTATTATTTTGGATATTATGCTGCCAGATATTGAAGGGCTTGAGGTCTGTCAGCGATTAAGGCTTCAAGCCGACAGGCATATTCCCATCATCATGTTAACTGCTCGAGATACCTTGGATGATAAATTAGCAGGATTTGCGCAGGGTGCGGATGATTACCTCACCAAACCTTTCTCGCTAGAGGAGCTAGCTGCTCGAGTCAGCGCATTAACTTGCCGATTAAATCCCACTCCTGCTGCAAGAACACTCAGTGTAGGGGACGCAGATAAACAGGTTACGCTCAACTATCAAAATCAAACGGTAACACGAGGTGAAACTGTACTCGTGCTACCGCCCATATTGTTCAATATTCTTAAAATTTTGATGGAAAGTTACCCTCGAGCGGTATCAAAGAGTGAGCTCGTTGAGCGTATTTGGGGCGAGGAGGGCACTGACTCGGACTCTTTACGGTCACACATCTACCAATTACGTAAAGCGGTAGATAAGCCATTTCCAACTGCCATTATTAAAACCATTCACAGCGTTGGCTTAGTGCTGGATTTATAGCTGAAATTGCAACTGAGAAAAATGAAAACAAAACAACTAAGAAACCGCATCATCACTTATTTTGTCTCTATCGTCGTGTTGCTCAGTGTATTATTTTCACTGATCACTTTGCTTTTTAGCTACATCATAGAAGACAGTTTTTTTTATCAAATTTTAGAGGATGAAAGAAAGCAGATAGCGCTTCAAATCGTCAATAACGAGACACCAAAAGCACATTTTGACTTCGTCACATTTCATCCTACAACCGACACTTTACCCGCGGTGGTAAGAACGCTACTCGCTGAGGAACCAAACCGTAAAGAGTTTAGCGCTGAGGCGGGTAAACATTATCATATCGCCTTTCTAAACAAGGATGACCGTGGACAAGGTTTATTGCTTGCTGAAGTAAGCGGCCATCTTGTGGTGCGCGAACTTCGAGGCTTAATGCTTGGTTTTTCACTGACCTTATTGGTGATTGGATTAGTAATCGCGTTATTGTTAGCGCTCGGTACGGTAAAGCTGGCAAAAAAATTACTTAAACCTTTGGATGAGCTTATGGCTATTGTAGAGGCGAGTCCCGTTGAAAACCTACCGACCAATTTTGCATCTCAGTTTTCGCAAAATGAAATTGGTAAATTTGCACAAACGCTAGAATCGGCCCTTGCTCGCATTCGAGCATTCGTTGAGCGTGAACGCCAATTTACCAGAGATATTTCCCATGAATTGAGAACACCTGTCACCATTTCCCAAGGGGCGGTCAGTTTACTCAACCACACTGAGTTAAACAGTAAACAGCAAGAGCTGGTGGCAAGGATAGCGGAGTCTGATCAGCAGATGCAGCTAACACTAGAAGCGTTACTTGCCCTTGCCCGGGAAAAAGCAAATACACCGGAGCAGACTAATCTACAATCCGTGATTGAAGCCTGCATTATTAATAATCAAGCGCTGTTTGAGCATAAAGTCCTAAGTATTGACTTACCCGGCAATGTATTTGTTCCTATGGCCGCGCAGGAGCTAAGATTGGTAGTGCAAAACCTGTTACAGAACGCTGTACATCATAGCCAAGGCGAGCAAATTCATATTCGTTACAGAGATAATACACTAACGATTGCGGATAATGGCCAAGGGTTACCAGAGATCTTTACGGTAAACGAGCAAGCCTTTGAGTCTGGCATGCGGGGTCCTAATAGTTTAGGTACAGGCATTGGCTTATCGCTAGTAAAGCGTCTTTGTGAGAAGTTTTCTGTAGAGGTGATGATTGAAAGTAGTGAAACGGGTGTATCGGTTCACTTAAAGTTTGCTTAGGGTCGTTGTTGCCCCGACCCAACAGAGGATGAAAAGGCACGGCGACTTCCGTTATCGTGCCTTGAGAGAATTTAATTGAACTTAAGAAAACTCGGTGATAACCAATACTCTCTTGTGTTTAGCACTAAAAAAACAATCCCTTCACCACCACCCTCAAAATAAGTGGAGAAGCAGAAAGTACCAAGGTACGTAAAATCTACACCGTGCTCTTCATCAAAAAAGCCAATTTCACGAGTGGAGTAGTGGCTGTAATTCTCGCCACTTTGCTCTTCCATAGCGTCAAAATAGCACGTTTCGTCATCACCTTCTTCATCCCACAAATAGGCGTCCCAATTGCAACCGAGTATGGGTTGGCCGCCGAATTCAAATAGCGGATCGCTTTCTTCGTTTTCGTCAAGAGAGTAGTTAAGTCGTTGATGTTTGGCGTAGAAGCTGGCTGCTTGCTGATAGTATTCGCTATAGTCTTCAAAATCCTCCTTCTCTTCACTTAGGTTGTCAACGTTGTGAGCGTCAACCTGCCACCCATTGTCTGTCAGTGAGTAGGAGATATAAGGAAGGTCGCCATCAAAAATCTCCATAGAAATCGGTAATGCGATAAGCACATTATCATCGCTGTTTACGTCTAACTTTGAATAGGCAAGTAGTCCTATTGGTAATAGCTGAGTGTCATTAAACGCAACATCTTGGCTGCTTGGGAATGGTTTGTAAAAATCAGTCGCTTGTAACACTTTTGTCGCAGAGCATGTGACTGCCGAATCTTTAATGTAGAGGGCCATAAAATAACTCCTTTTTATGGTTTATTTTTTTTGGTAATTAATACGTTAGGCTTATATTTGGTGCACACCATATAGCGATGTGTGTGGAAAATCAATCAGTGATAATAATTGTTCGGGCGGCAGCGTGCCTGTCCTTTATATTTTCTCCAAATTTGTAGCTTATCATGCTTATGATAGGGCCATTGCAGTGCAGGATTGTCCGCTATAATACAAACTACATCAGGTGAGAAAAGTAGATACGCCATGGAAAATAGAACATTTAAAATAAAAGTAATGGATTTAACTGAATTAGAAATTGCAGCAAAGTGGGCTCTGCAAGAAGGGTGGAACCCTGGGCTTAGCGACGCACGGTGCTACTATCAGGCCGATCCGAATGGCTTTTTAATTGGCTATCTAGGCGATGAACCTATCGCTTCGATTTCGGTGGTTAAGTACGATGATTCATTTGGTTTTTTAGGCTTTTATATTGTTAAACCAGAATATCGAGGTAAGGGTTATGGGATGCAGATTTGGCAGGCTGGACTTCAATATTTAGCTGGTTGTAACGTCGCACTGGATGGAGTGGTCGCGCAGCAAGAGAATTACAAAAAATCGGGTTTTAAGCTCGCCTATCGTAATATTCGCTACGAAGGAGTGGGTGGCGGCGAAACGCCTGATTGCACAAACTTAGTGGCACTTGAAAGATTACCGATAGAAGAGGTCATTGCTTACGACAGTGCGTTTTTCCCAGCAAAAAGAGTAGCCTTTGTTGACGCTTGGATTAACCAGCCAAACTGCCACGCTTTAGGCATTAAACAGGATGACACACTTGTAGCCATAGGTGTGATCCGTCCTTGTCACGTCGGCTATAAAATAGGCCCTCTTTACGCTGATAACGTAGAACTTGCAGAAACACTCTTCTTAGCGCTTAGGTCCAAGGTATCAGCAACTGAGGCCATTTACTTGGATGTGCCAGAAGTAAATGCCGCTGCTGTTACGCTTGCACAAAAGTACAAGATGTCGCTTTCTTTTGAAACCGCAAGAATGTACACCGCTGAACGCCCCGATTTGCCATTAACGCGAGTGTTCGGTGTAACTTCGTTTGAAATTGGCTAATTTGATTCAATCGAAGCGGTATTGCTGATAGGTTGAAGTCAATAGCTCAACAAACTCCCGTACCTTTGCGGGAGTATATTGCTTCGACAAGTACAGCGCGTGAATAGGATAGCTTTCATCGTGTAGTTCAGGTAGTAGCTGTACACAACTGCCTATAGCTAATTCATCTTTAAATGCCCATAGCGGCCCGTAATGCACACCAAGGCCAGCATTTACCCAATTTTTTAGCACTGCAACACTGTTGGCGATGAGTTTACCACTTACCGCGACGGCTTCACGGTGCAGGCCTTTACCGAGAATGAGCTGATTATCAAGTTTAGGTTTATTGTAAAAGATAAAGTCCAGTTTGCTTAAATCGCTAAAGCGTTGTGGTTGCCCCATGCGTTCAATATACGATTTAGAGGCCACCAAGACCCGTGGTACATGACCTAGTTGTCGGCAGATCAAGGAGGAGTCATCCAGTTTGCCAATCCTAATTGCAATATCGATTTGTTTAGCCTTGAGATCTTCAAAATGACTGCCGAGCAGTAACTCGATATTGAGCTCTGGATAGGTGGTTATCATGGTTTGTACCACAGGTGCAATGAAGCGCTCGGCGAAGTCGTGTGGGGCTGCAACCCTCAATGTTCCAGAAGGCAGTGCTGAGGTGCCTGAAATCGACTCTTCTAATTCCCTTTTTTCATCAAGTAATTGCTTTACGCCTTTATAGTACTCAAGCCCAACCTCAGTTGCGGCTGTTTGTTTAGTGGAGCGCTGTAAAAGTTTTACTCCTAATCGACTTTCTAAGTTTGCGAGCTTTCGGCTTACCGAGGACGGATCGGTACCTATCACCTCAGCCGCAGATTTGAGGCTGCCAGATTCAACGGTAAGAACAAATAAATCTTCTTCAGTAATCGATTTCATAGCGGATGTAAAAAATGCAATTAGTAAATGACTAAAATCACTATACCTGTATCCCTTTCACCTAGCTACACTAAAAGTCGATTGAATATTTCAAGTAGGAGAAATAGGTATGTCTAAGCAATTAACAGGTAAGGTTGCGTTTATCACTGGGTCAGCCAAAAATATGGGGAAGGATTTTGCTATTGCGCTGGCAAAGCAAGGCGCTAATCTTGTTATTCACTATCATAGTGCCCATTCTAAACTACAAGCATTTGAAACCCAGAAGGAAGTTGAAGCGCTGGGTGTTAGGACGACGCTAGTACACGGAGATGTCAGCAATAAAGCGCAAGTAATGAATATATTTGAGCATATTATTAGTGAGTTTGGCGGCGTAGATATCGTTATCAACAATGCCGGCACTATCAGCAAAAAACCGTTTGTTGAATATAGCGAGGAAGATTTTGACAGGCTATTTGGGATCAACTGTAAAGGGGCATTTTTTGTGATGCAAGAAGCCGCTAAACATATTCGTGATAACGGTCGGATCATTAATATGGGCACTTCGCTGCTGGCAGCATTTACTGGAAATTATGCGCTCTATGCTGGCTCAAAAGCACCACTTGAGCATTTCACTCGTGCGCTGGCAAAGGAAATCGGACATCGAGGAGTGACCGTCAATACTATTGCACCAGGTCCAATTGACACAGACTTTTTCCGTGGCGAAGAAAACGAGCAAACCGTTAATTATTTGCAGTCTGCAAGTGTAATGAACCGGCTAGGGCAAGTAGACGATATTACTCCTGCGGTGCTTTATCTTGCGTCGGAGCAATCACGCTGGACGACTGGGCAAACTTTGTTTGTTAACGGAGGTTTTGTCACTCGTTAAGCATGCTATTAGGGCACAAGTTGGTTAGGCGGTTTGTGCCAACGTTTTGTTCGCCAACAAGATGGTAAAAGTGGTGCCATTTCCGGCTTTGGAATTGACTTTTAAGTCACCTTTTAAATGTTTTTTGACGAGATTATAGGTGACGGAAAGTCCAAGCCCGGCATGACCATGTTGGCGAGCTGTGGTGTAAAAGGGCTCGAAGATCCGGTTTAGGACCTCATTACTCATACCGATGCCTTCGTCTTTGACTCGAATAAATATTTTATTGTCAGTGATCTCTAAACGAACAGCAGCAAAGGGCTGGGTATTAATATCATCGCTATAGCCGTGAATTCGGGCATTCTCAAGCAGTTGTAATAAGGTTTGCTGTAGCGCATTAACGTTGATTTTGACCAGTTGTTCCAGTTTTCCTGTTGCGCTAAATTCAACGCGCATCTTTAACTGGAAACGTGCCGTTTGTTCGCAATAATCGCGAATAACGGCTTCTAGGTCGACAAGTTGCTCAACGTCCGTTTCTTGCTCTGCGGAGATATTCTTGAACTCTTGTACCAACTTTGCCGTTTTGCCAAGGTTTCGCTCTGCGATAGACAACCCAGAATCCAATGCCGCCATGATTTCTAAAAACTCAGGGTGCGACAGACGCTGCGCTTTCATGCCAGTTTCCATCACATCCACTTGCTCTTGGCAGGATGATATGGCGGTTATTGAAACGCCAAGTGGGGTATTTACCTCGTGAGCCAATCCTGAAACTAAACTACCTAGGCTCGATAATTTTTCCGCCTCTACTAATTGCTGGTGGATCACTTGAATATGGCTAAGGAGCTGATTGATGGCATGGCTAACATCAGTCAATTCATTGTGGTTATCAATGTCGATACGTTTTTCAAGACTCGAGCTCTCAATAATGTGATTAATTTGCGAGCGAATATGATTGATTGGATGTTGAATAGAGCGGTATAAAGCGAAGCCAACGGCAATTAAGCTCACCAATACGATCACAGAAAAAGTAGTGAGCAGCAGCTTGAGTTGGCTAAATTGTTGCTCGGTTTGTTTCACAATACCGAGTGCAACATCATTTTGTACTTCGGTGAGTACTTGTAATGATGCAGTTAACGGATCGAACTTTTCATAGAGTGCAGTAACAAACTGATTTTGTGGAATAGCTAAAAATGTTCCTTGATCTATCGCGCTTTGGATTGTGGCAATCTGCGTAAATACGGCCTGCATTTGAAACTCAATGAGTTCGACCTTGACTTGCTCCGCCGTCACCAAATAAGTATTTAGGTAGCGTTGCCACGCGTCGTTCATGACCCGAGTAGCATCTGCTATTTGCACCAGCACCTCGTCTTTGGGGACCAACCCTGCACGATACTTATGAAGTATGTCGACAACCTGAATCGCACCGTGATCTGATACTTTTTTTATTTGAATAAGCGGCACAACACGATCGGCGTATAGAGATTCTACTTCTGACTCAAGGTAAGCGTAACGGTTAAAAGCATATCCAAGCAGTAAGGCAAGCGCAATGACCGGAAACACAATTAGCAGCCATAGTTTATGGCGAATATTAGGGCCTGTTGATCTTTCAAGTTTGTTTTTGCAGCAGTTTGATTGGTATTTATACAAGGCAGAGCCAGCGTAGCATAGTCATTCTATGTAAGTCTGGCTATAACACAGTAGAAATGCTAATCAAGCGCTGCCCTTTGGGTTCATCTGAGTGCGCTTTGTTCATTGTTGCTCAACTTTTGCCTAGATTACTAGGCGGCAAGTCGAGCGTCGCGACCAAAACACACTCAGAAGAACAAAAATCAAACAGCAAAGGTCAACAGGCCCAAATTAGCTCTAGCACTACAGATAACTCATTTTTTGCATATCAACTTGAAGTATAAGTGCTGTTGATAATGTCGCCATTTTTCGTGGTGAAAATTAAAAAAACACAATGTGCGACTTGTGTCGCATATTTTTGTTTGTTAGTGTGTGACATATGTCGCAGTTGTGAGAAAAACAATGAAACCTAACTCAACCGAACTAATCGTTTTAAAGATCCTTTGGCGTGAACAGCCAAGAACGGGCAAAGAAATTCACACAGAAATTGGAGCAAAGCTCAGCTGGAGCTACTCATCAACTCGAAAAACTCTTGAGAGAATGTGTGAAAAGGGTTATCTCGCCGAGCAAATGCAAGGCAATAAAAAAATATACTCAGCTGTCCTTGCTAAGGTACCGACTCTCGCACTTTATGCCCAAGAGTTTGCAAAGCAAATCATGGAGTTGGATGAGCCTCTTCCAATCGCTATGTTTTCAGATAGTAAGTTAATTGCAGCGGATGAATTAGATGAATTGGAAGCCATGTTAGATGAGTTAGCTAAGACGCAAGGTGATAAAGAGTAGGGTATGGAACTAATATTACTTTCGGTCTTGCTGTGGGTGGCGCTTAGTGGCTTAACGTACGCGCTTGGAGTGAAATTTTCCGCTCGGTATGTACAGAATAAAGGACTTTGGTGGGGCGTGCTGGCAGTGACTTTTGTGCCTTGGATCCCACTTGAGCACATGGAGCAACACAACGCCATTCCAGCCATCTTGTTTAATGCCAATTTACAACAATTTGCAGAGCCGCTGCTGGCAATGACGAAGCGCACTCAAGTTGGGTCGGATTGGCTAAACCTGACGCTTATGGCTTTATTTATAGTTTATTGCGTTGGGCTAATCGCTCATCTTTTGGTACTTGGGCGACAGTATTGGCGCGTAAAACACCTTTGTAGTACTGCATCAAAAATAAAGTTCGGCGCACGGAGTTGCTATCAATTGCCAATTACTTGCTCTCCTTTTGTGTTCGGACTGTGGCAACCTAAAGTGTATTTGCCAGTGGAATTTGACACGCTACCAGAGGCAGAGCAGCAAGCACTTATTCTGCATGAGTTAACCCACATAGATAAAGGCGACCATATTGCTGTCGTAATTTGGCGAATACTCGCGACGCTTGCTTGGTTTAACCCGTTTATTGCAAAAATGGAACAGGGCTTTATTCGAGCGATGGAATATCGCTGTGATGAGGTGACGATAGCGAAGCACAGCCTTGAGCCTTTGGCTTATAGCAAAGCATTAATGAACTCTTTAAAACGGGCTGCTGCGCAGCCGAAAACGATGAATATGACAGCAAGTTTTGCGTCTAATTCACTGACTTTAGATGACTATAAAAAGCGTTTTAGCGTTATTCTTAAATCTAAAAAGAAGCCAAGTAATCTTGTGTTGATAGGGTTTTTTGTGTTGCTTAGTTCAGGTTTAGCCTATGGCAATATTCAATGGACAATGGGCACGGCGATGGTGAGTAAAACATGGACATACCCGGTCGTCACCCCTGAAATAACATCAAGGTTTGGGCATGTATCGAACTTTCGTCACAATAAAGCACATCAAGGACTGGATTTAGCTGGCGGCGTTGGTGAACCTGCGATGGCGGTTGCCAGTGGTACGGTCACGATTGCTGATGATAAAACCTTGCCTGAGAATTACGGTAAAGTGGTGTTGATCCATCATGACAATGGTTATCAAAGCCTTTACGCACACCTTGATAGCATTGATGTTGAAGTAGGTGAGCAAGTATCACAAGGAGAAGTGATCGGTACTATAGGTGAAACCGGTCGAGTCACTGGTCCACATCTACATCTAGAAGCTCTGCATAACAACACGCGGATTGATCCGCTGACCTTATTGGAAAATTAACATGATTAAAAAGCTTTCTATTGCCATTGCAATGATGGCAACTTTTGGCTGCTCGAAACAGCCCGAGCAGACTCATTCTGTCAATAAAGCGCAAGAGAATACGCTTGTGTCGGTACAAGCAGAACAAGGTCAAGTTGTTGTATTCAATAGATCCGCTGAAGACTCAGTCACGGCCCAAATCCAAATCACTCAGGAGCTAAAGCCAGTTCAAGATATTCGTTTACTTGAGCTTAAATCGGGTGAGAGTTTAGCGAATCTCTTAAGTGAGTTTGCGTTCAGTGACCGCGATAGTTGGCTGGTGGAACAAGCCGTGAGTACGTGGACATCACTGACTAAACTCAAGGCTGGACAGTTAATAGAAGCAGAGCTTGTAGACGGACAAGTACAGCAGATCCGCTTTGAATATGCATTTGCCCAGGTTATTGAGATTAAAAGAGTGGATGAGCAGTGGCATGCATCGCTAAGTGAGCTTGAAACCGTCACGCAAACAAAGCGTTTATCGACAAGCATAGATTCTAGCTTTTTTGTGGACGCCAGCAAAATTGGGGTGCCTAACGACATTATCAATCAAAGTATTGTCGCCTTATCTCACCTTGTCGATTTTCAAAGAGAAGTATATGCCGGCGATCAAATTGATTTTGTATTTCAAGAACAGCAGCTTGTGGCAGCCGAAGAGTTACTCAAGCAAATCTCCAAACCCATAGAATTACAACATGTTGCGCTACTTTCAGGAAAAGAAAAATACCGCTTATACCGGTTTACTGATAATAGCGGAACGACCGCTTTTTACCACTCAGATGGTACCCTCGCGCAAAGCTTTCTAATGAAAACGCCCCTTAACGGTGCTCGATTATCGTCAAACTTCGGTAAACGTCATCACCCAGTATTGGGCTATACCCGAATGCACAAAGGTATCGATTTTGGTGCGCCTGTTGGTACGCCTATTATGGCTGCGGGTTCTGGAAGAGTACTCAAAGCTGGGTGGGGCGGCAGCTTTGGTAATCGCGTAGTGTTAGATCACGGTAAAGGCTATCAAACACTTTATGCTCACTTAAATGGCTTTGCGAACGGTCTCAAGGCTGGGGGGCGAGTAAAGCAAGGCGATGTGATTGGTTATCTTGGGAATACCGGCCTGTCGCAGGCGCGTCACTTACATTATGAAGTGCATAAAGATGGAAAAGCCATCAATCCACTCACCCTAAAACAACCAAAAAACACCAAGCTAAGTGACACGCAATTTGATGAATTTAGCGCGCAGGTTGCACAAATTACCACACTGCTCGATAACGAAAACACAAAGCTTGCTCACCATGATGGACAGTCGGGCCGCATAGGTAATGCCGATGACTAGTCCTGAAAGAAATCGCATTAACAGCCTCGACTTTATTCGCGGGATAGCAATCCTATGTATTTTACTTATCAACATCGAAAGCTTTGCCTATCCCAATCCATGGGGCAGTTACCAATATGGCTTTATGACGGATATAGACAGTGAGGTAAGGTACTGGGTTTATGTATTTGCTCAGGGCAAGTTTTACGGACTGTTGGCGATGTTATTTGGCGCAGGTCTCACCATTATTCTTCAAAAACAGCCATTTGAATTTGCGATTAAATTAAGTGCGGCTAGGCTAGTGGCTTTATTTATACTCGGCCTTGTTCATGCTTATTGTATTTGGAGTGGCGACATTCTTTATCACTATGCCGTGATAGGAATGATTGCCACCACCGTCATATTACTTGGCACCCGGGCCATCAAAGTCAGCATAGTAATTTGTTTGGCGTTTATGTTAGTTGCAGGTTTTGGCAGAGCAGAGCACACCATCGCCCAATACGATGCTTACCAAGCAGCACTCACTGTGGACGAAGCGTCTCGCACACGAGACCAGCAAAAAGCGATTAATCGGTGGCAGAATAAAACCGAACCACGGACAGCCATCCATCGTACTTTGGAAGAAACGCCAAGCTTAACTGAGTATTGGCAGGAAAACTTTGACAGCCCGCAGGTCCACAAAGGTAAGCTGTTTTATTCAAGTATTTTTTGGTCCACGCTAATGATGATGCTGATAGGCTCGCAGCTGTTTCAATGGGGATTGTTCTCAAAGACTAAACTTAGCCCATTTGCGGTTGTGGCTTTACTTTGCTTGATTGCAGTGTCGTGTTATGCCACTCAAGCTCGCTATTTTCATTGGCTACAAAGTTCACATATCCCAGTGTTATCTTACGCTAAACAAATGATCATTGTACTTAACCGGGAGCTGCAAGCGATTGTTTACTTGGTTTTGTTATCTTTGCTATATAACCGTTGGTTGCATCGGTTCAAACCCCTGGAGGCGATAAATCAAGTGGGTCGATTTGCACTGAGCAATTACATTGGACAGTCACTGTTATTGGTGGTGATATTTTATGGCTTTGGATTACATAATACGCTAAGTCGCAGTGAGCTCTTGTTCTTATGGCTTGTTATTATGGCAGGGCAGCTGCTATTGAATGTGATTTACGGGCGATTCTTTAAAGTGGGACCCGTTGAACGTGTATGGCGCAAACTAACAATTAAGTTACATGCATAATCGACTCGAATTTTTTACAAATTCGAACTTCATACCTAAGCTAATTTTGACCTAATATTGAAGTCGATACATTAGCTTGAGGTAAAGTATGGAAATAGAAATAACACAAGGATGGGACATTGAGTATGCACAAGCGGCTGCTGAGCTTTATGTTGACGCGTTTGGTAGCAAATTCAAAGCTGCAGTGCCGGATCGCAATAAGCTGATCACTATTATCGCGAAGAGCTTCATCTCAGAATACTCTTTTGCTGCCTTTGCAGACGGCAAGTTAGTGGGGGTTGCGGGCTTTCAATATGGCAAAGGCGGTTTTACATCGAATATGGGCTTTACTGGACTCATTGATGAATTAGGCTTGCTAGGCGGGGTTAAAGCCGCAGCGGTGTTTACCCTATTTGAGCGAAAGCCTGCGCCCAATGAAGTAGTGATGGACGGCATCGCTGTTGCAAAATCGGTCAGAGGACAAGGTGTTGGCACTGCGCTTCTAGTGGCACTGCAGCGCTACACCAAACAAAGCGGGTTTCACGCTTTACGACTTGATGTAATTGATTCTAACCCCCAAGCAAAAAAGCTTTATATGAGAATGGGCTTTGTTGCCTCCCATCACGAAGATTTTTCTTATCTCAATTGGTTAATCGGTTTTAGCGGGGCAACAACGATGTTGTGGCGTCCATAAGACTGGTTTCCTTTGTTGCTAAAAATAAACGTGAAAGATAAGCAGGCCTTAACCATTTGCTTTTGCTGTGAAGTAACAAGTAAAATGCCGAACTTTACGCATAACCAGACACTGACATGACAGCAATAAACCCTGTATCGACCCTCCTTAATCATCTGCAAACCCAAGCAGTACCAAACGAGCTTAGGCGTCTATTTCATGGACGTGGTCGTTGCTATGAAGGGCTTGAACAAATCACAGTAGATTGGTTACAAGGTCAGCTCTTAGTCTCTTTATTCAAGGAGCACGACGTTGACCTTATTGCGTCGTTAAAGCAGGCACTATTATCACTTGTGGAGACAGAAGCATTTAACGGAAAACTCTCTGCTATTTTGCTGCAACATCGTTATTTGCCTGACTCAGATCTCGAGATCTTGTATGGTGAATTAACTGCTATGCCTATCGTTGAAGAAAATGGACTTAAATATGGCCTAAAGCTTGGCGTAAAGCAGAACATGGGACTGTTTTTAGATATGCGTTTGGGCCGTGAGTTTGTTAAAACTCAGTCTGCGGGGGCTCGGGTACTTAATCTGTTTTCTTATACTTGTGGGTTTTCTGTTGCGGCGATTGCGGGCGGTGCTGCCCATGTTGTGAATCTAGATATGGCAAAAGCGGCGCTCAAGCAAGGCCGAGTCAACCACCAACTCAATGAACACGACCTCAGCAAGGTGTCTTTTTTAGGCCATGATTTGTTTAAATCTTGGGGAAAAGTGCGTAAATATGGGCCGTACGACCTTATCGTAATTGATCCGCCAAGCTTTCAAAAAGGCAGCTTTGCATTGACCAAAGACTATCAACGTATTTTAAGAAAGCTTCCTGAGTTACTTACGCCAAATGCCCAAGTGTTGGCGTGTGTGAATTCTCCCGATGTTTCAAGCCAATTTCTGATTGATGAAATGACCAGAGAGGCACCAACGCTCACATTTGTTGAACGTTTACAAAACCCACTTGAATTTAAAGACATTGATGAGCAAAGCAGCCTCAAGTGTTTAAGATTTAAAGCAAGTTAATCTATTTTTTAGCACTTTAACTTGGATGTAAAAGTGTGGACTAATACAGATAACCATTTAGCATTGAAAAGCGACCATTCAGCAATATTCAGAGTGCTTTTCGACGCTAAATGCGTACCATGAACGTATTCAGTCACTATTTGTATTGATTATGGTCAATCTCACATTGCAGCGAAATGAACAATTCGCGATTTTAGCCATCGTTGCCGCAATAAGTTTTGCTATCAGTCTTACCGATTGGGTGCAGCGGGGCATGTTGTTGTCGGCAAATATCGCGCTTTCTTCTCTTTTGGCGGTTGTGTTCCTCTACTGGTTACCTATGGTGATAAGTTACGTACTCATCATCCGTTTCAAGATAGGCAATTGGCCGCTGCAATATATCGGCTTTTATGGACTGATGGTAATGGGCTGTTTATGTTGGGGTGTACTCAGAAGTGGAATGTTAAATACCCATGCATTTTCACTGTTTGAGGCGCTAACCATCGCACTGCCTTGGTCTAGCGGTATTTTTGTGGTGATTAAGTTCTACCTTTCCCAAAAGTTGTTAAAACAAGAAAAACAGCTTCGCCAACTTGCTGAAATTAAGTTATTGCACAGTCAGTTAAACCCGCACTTTATGTTCAACAGCCTCAACACAATTGCAGCCTTTGTACCAAATCAACCAGAAGCAGCACGGTCTTTGGTTCATAATCTCGCTGCGGTATTAAGATATTCATTAACGCATTCTGTGACAAGCGGAAAAATACCGAGCAAAGTGTCCGTTGCTGATGAGCTAATTGCACTAAATCAATGGTGCGAGATAGAGCAAAGCCGGTTTGGGGATGCGCTTATCATCGACTTTGATATCGACGATGCATTATTGAGCGAAGTAATACCGCCAATGATTTTACAGCCGCTTTTGGAAAATGCAGTAAAACATGGCAACAGTAGGCCGCTTCACATTGATGTATTAATCAAAAAGTTAGCGAACCAGTTAGTGTTTAAAATCAGTGACAACGGGGTGGGCTTTAAGGAGCGGGACATATTGAGTTCGTCAGATGCGGGACTCGGTCTTTCGATCACGCGCTCACGGTTAAAGTTAGAAGAAAATGCTGAACTTAGGCTTGGTAACGACATGCACACAGGTGGTGCGGTTGTCAGCTTTTCACTCACACGAGGAGCAAAGGAATGTTGAACATTGCTATTGTGGAAGATGAGCAACCAGCCATTGATAAATTAACGGAACAACTTAGCCAGATCACCAAGTACAATCTGGTACTGACTTGTAACACGCCATTAGTATTTCTTGATACATATCGAGAACTTGCGATAGATATTGTCTTTGTCGATATTAACTTGCCAGAATGCAATGGTGTTACTCTGGTCGAGAAACTTCAAGGGGCGGGGTTTTCAGGTGCGATAATTTTTACCACGGCCTACAGTGAGTTTGCGGTTGAGGCTTTTACGCTCGGCGCGGTTGATTATTTGCTCAAACCGTATAGTACTGAACGCTTAGCCCTAGCGTTATCAAGAGTTAATCGTGTTATCGCGACAGGATTCGCCACTACTTTAACGAGTAAGGTGGCGGGGAAAACATCACTAATTGATGTCAGCAGTATCGAACTTATAAAGCTAGAATACGGTCAAGCCATTGCGTTTAGTAATGGACAGCAATATCCCATTGATGGCTCCCTTGAGGAGATCCAACAGCAATTGCCAACACATTTCTTAAGAGTTCACCGTAATGCCATTGTAAACCAAAGCGCGATAACTGCGTTTGAACGCTGGGTTACTGGGGGTTACCTTGTCAAGTTGCGAGATAGCAATTTACAAGTTGTGACTAGCCGAGGTGGTGCAAAACTACTCAAACAACAACTGAGCAACATAGGGCTCAGCTAACTCAAAAAGGTAATAAAATGATGAAAACTATAATGCCATTTTCTTTGGTAGGGCTTCTTGCGGCCTGTTCAAACACGACTATACCAGATGTTAAACGTCAGTTTATCGATGATGGTCAGACTCATCCATTGGTTGTGGTGTTAGGTGGCAGCGAAGGGGGGAATACACTCGCTAATCCTCAGTGGAAACCATTTTTAGATGGATTTAATGATATTGGTGTCTCAGTAGCTGCACTTGGTTATTATGGCACTGAAAATACATCGAGCAGTGCAGCTGAATTATCTTTGGATGATATAGCCAAACGGATAAAAGCATTGAGTGCAGACCCAAAGATAAACCCAAATTGCGTGGCGGTGTATGGTTTTTCTAAAGGAGCGGAGCTTGCGTTATTACTCGGTGCGCACTTTGATGAGATAAACCATGTAGTGTCCGTCATGCCTAGTCACGTAAGCTGGAATGCTGTTAAAACCTTGTCTTCTCGCTCGAGTTGGATGCTTAGCGGCAATGCTCTGGACTACATTGATGCACCCCTGTTGTCATGGAAAATGCAAAAGGGGAACGTAACGGGAGAGTTTACACCTGCCTTTGAGGCTGCATTGGCAGAGGCAACGCCTGAAGCAATTGCAGCCGCTCGCATCCCGGTTGAAAACACCAATGGGCCAGTGCTACTGGTCTCTGCCAAACACGATGAAATTTGGCCATCGTACAAAATGGCCGGATATATTGAAGCTGATTTACGCGAAGCTAGTTTTTCTCATCCATTTAAACATATCGCACTTAACTCGGGTCACTATAGCTTTAACAAAAAAGTGCAAACCGAGGTAAATCAATTTTTAAGCGAAACCTTGGTAGCACGTTGCGCGAATAAGTAGCAATGAATTCACCTTGCTTTTATATTCTTGGTCGTTGAAAAATTTACCGAGCTGCAGGTAACGTTGTGTCTGCAGCTTTTAGTCGCTTTGTGTATTTTGCCGGTGTGATCTGAAAGATAGTTTTAAATTCGCGAATAAGATGAGATTGATCAGCGTAGCCGCAATCTAGTGCGAGTTGAGCGATGTTAATGTCAGGTGTTTCTCTCAGTTTTTGTTTAGCCAATCGAACTCTATAAATGCGAGCTAAATGTTTAGGGGTAATCCCACAATGTGTTTTAACTTGTCTCTCTAATTGCCGTTTTCCGATCGGAGTTTGAGCATATGCTTGCTCTAAAGGAGTCATTGAAACAATATGCTCAAGGAGTGTTTGGGTATGTAGGATAGAATTGTGTCGAGGAATTGGCATATTCAATATTGGTTCTAGGAGTTGAAGTAATGCTGTCAGGTTGGCACTACTTTTTTGTAGCGTGTTCAACAAGGGCAATATATTTTTGGGATTTGCTATAGGATGTTGCAGCGTTTTCAGAAATGCCAGTCCCGCGGGTTTAAAGCGGATCCCGAAAAAACATGCCTGTTCAGAATAGCTGACTTTGCTAGACTGAATGGCAATTGGTTGTAGATAAAAGGGGGCTGTGAGCTGATTGTCGTTGAAACTAACGAGCCCACGAAGAGGGAAGATAAATCCAGTTGCCCCGTCGCTTGGAAGCCAAGTTTCTCCGCGCTTGTGTGATTGTGCAAACCAGATAGCTTGCACATAGTTAGCGATTTCACCTGTTGGGTTTATTAATTCAAGCGTTAGATCTGTGCTCATTGAACTCTACATTCGGCTTAAACATTTTCACGATCCGATTCCAGCTGTTGATGGCATTAATAGCGATAGTTAACGTAGTCAAAGCTTTATCATCAAATTCTACATTGAGTGTTTGATAAAAAGCGTCGTCAATCATTTGTGCGTTTGTCAGCTTTTCACAAAGCGCTAATGCCAGTTTTTCTTTATTGGTGTATAACGGCATGTCTTGCCATGCACTTAATCCAATAATTCGATTAGTGGTTTCACCATACTCTAGTGCCTGTTTAGTGTGCATTGCAATACAAAAAGCGCATTGATTGATTTGTGATGCTCTAAGTTTAACGAGCTCCCAGATTGTGACTCCAAAAGTTGTATGTGCCTGCTGTTTTAATAATTCCTCTTGTCCCAATAAGTGCTGAATAAGCTCAGGTGCCTGATTGAAGTAGTCTGCTCTTTTCATTTCTGAATCCTCATGTTTAGTGATACGTATAGTGTAATGAGGTGTAAGCGGTAAAAATTGAAAAAAAACGTCTTTGTAATAAAATTTTAAGGAGGGAACACACAACTCTAATTTAAAGGATGGTTGTAAAATAATGTGCGATGTAAACCTTGCTCTAGCGCTTTATCATTTATCCACACTCAAAAAAATCTGGCTTCAGGCCAACGGCACTTTTACAAATAAACAGCAGCAGGTAGAGCCAGTTAGTTTCGAATTATATAAAGCGACTTTTGACATACTGGGCTTAAGTTTATCTCAAGCACATCAGTTACAGTTTCAATATGCTCATGATTACGATAGCTTTATTGATGCAATTGTAACAATTGCTCAGCCAAGTAGTGAAAAGATAGCACTGCTAAAACATGTCACCTGTCATATGCCTTGCCCCGGCAGTTATCAAGAAAAAATAGCTGCTGTTCAAAATATGCCGGATGTACTCACTGAGGACGACCTGAAATGCTGGCAGGACAACGGCTATGTCATCGTTAAGAATGCAGTGAGTGCTGAAGGCTGTGCTAATGCGAGAAACGCCATCCAAGACTATTTGGAGATTGAATTAGCAGATCCAAAGACTTGGTATAAGGTTAACCAAGAAAAAATGAGTCGAAGTATGGTGCATTTAGTACAACATAAAGCACTGGAAGACAATCGGAATTCAATAAGAATTCATAAGGCCTTTAGCCAGTTATGGCAAAGCGAACAACTGATAGTTTCAGCCGATCAGTGTGGTTTCAACCCGCCTGAAACTGCACAATGTAGCTTTCAAGGTCCTGATCTACATTGGGATTTAGATTTCTCTAAGCAACTCAAGTTTGGCACGCAAGGAATTTTGTATCTATCAGACACTGAAGAAAAACAGGGTGCAACAACGGTTGTACCAGGATTTCATACAAAGCTAGAGTCATGGCTTGCAACGGCTCCATGGGATCCATGTGTTCCAAACACAGAATACTTACATCAACTGGGTTCCAAAGCAATTGCAGCCAATGCCGGAGATATGGTGATTTGGCATCAATTTTTACCCCATGGTGGCAGCGCGAACACAGCAAACGCACCTCGTATAGTGCAATACATCAATATGCATCCATTTCCAGAAATGTAGAAGGTGAAAAATCTCTATTTGGTTAAATTTTGTCTTAACTTGGCGGCGAGCAAACAGTAGTATGATTGTTAAGTTTGGGAGAATGTAGCAACTCACCACAAGGAAAAGCCGTCGATGCAATTAGCACAACTCAATATAGCCACCGCTAAATACCAAATGGATGCGCCAGAAATTCAATATTTTGTAGAAAATTTAGACCGCATTAATTTACTCGCAGAGCAAAGCCCTGGCTTTATTTGGCGCTTGAAAGATGAAACCGGTAATGCAACAGAGATTAAGGCGTTTGATGATCCAAATATTATCGTGAATATGTCTGTATGGCAGTCGGAGCAAGCGCTCAAAGATTTTATGTTTAAAACCGCGCATAAGGAATTTTTGGCGCGTAAAAAAGAATGGTTTCACCGCGCTGAACAGGAAACTTACGTGTTATGGTGGGTTGAAGAGGGCCATGTCCCGACACTAGATGAGGCCAAAGAAAGACTCGATTACCTGCGTCGTTTTGGAGATTCGGCTTATGCCTTTACGTTTAGAAATAGTTTCACCGAACTAGACGTAAGGGAGAGGGAAGCTTGTGAAGAAGATTAATCTTGTGCACCGATGAAATGATAATCAACCCTAAGGGGGAGAGCCGCGTGGAGTGGTGAATAGCGATGATGTTGGTGGTACACTTATCGCAGATCATGATGTATGGATTTAACCAAAAATGCGCGCGGCACTAAGAAGCAAGATAATAGAAGTATGTGATAAAAAAATCGCACAAAAAGGAGATAACGTTGGCGTATCATTTTACGCTTTTTTTGCCAATAAAAACACGGACCCTGCATTACTTATGGAAGCGGCAACTTGGTGGATACAAACTCACGAACTAGACCACTTCGAAAAGGCGTTAAAGATAAAAGCAATGGTTGAAAGTGGAAAGTAGGCCCAAAGGACATGATCATGGGCCATCAACCGAGATGACCCAACTGGCAGTTACAGCGTGTAAAACGACACAAAAAATACGGCAACAGATGCAAGTGCAAACATAGTGTACTCAGTGATGGTTTGTTTGCGTTTCTCATCATCAGTTTTAGGGGCTGTCGCTATCATTAGCAGGCTAGTGACAAACATTGCTAATGAATATAAACATAAAATTGATAAGGTAGCATCTGTAAACATATAAGCCTCGACTTGGTTCTACTCATTTTAATTACGTGTATCATGGCCACACAGATCAACCTCAATACACGTTTATTTAAGTTGTATTCGCTTCTAATTACAGTAAATTATACTGTGTTTTTAGGTGTTTCTGAAAGGAGTAAAAGATGCAAGTTGAGTATTTTGTGGTTGACGCATTTACGCGTAAACGTTTCGGTGGTAACAACGCTGCAATCGTTGAGCTTGAAAATTGGCTTAGCGACGGCTTAATGCAGCAGATAGCCATCGAAAATAACCTTTCCGAAACCGCCTTTTTGAAGCCAATTGGTAACAATCATTATGAGATCCGGTGGTTTTCTCCAATTACTGAAATTGACTTTTGTGGTCATGCCACGCTTGCCGCGGCGTATGTGCTTTTTAATCACAAGGGAAAGTCAGGAGAGATAAAATTTCAAACCCAAGAAGTCGGGACACTCGCTGTTAAGCAAGTGGCTGATGGTCGCATTGTGATGGAATTTCCGAACTTAGTCCCTGAGTTAACTGAAGCCCCCGATGCACTGCTGGAAGGGCTTAACGTAACACCGACGCGGGTACTTAAAAATCGCCAAGCGTATTTTGTGATTGTTGAGACTGAGCAGCAAGTACGCAGCTGTGAGTACGACAGCGATAAACTGAAAACCCTTGCGCCTTTTGATGTTGTGGTGACTGCAAAAGGTGATGAAGTTGATTTTGTGTCGCGCTACTTTTGGCCCGCCAACGGGGGCGATGAAGATCCGGTTACCGGTTCAATTCATGCCGGGTTAGCGCCATATTGGGCAAAGGCGCTAAACAAACAGAAACTTCATGCACATCAGGCTTCAAAACGTGGCGGTGAGCTATTTTGTGAAGTGACGGATACGAATGTCATCGTATCTGGGTTTGGTGTACTTTACGCAAGAGGAATATTCGAAATTGAGGACGAATAAGATTCACTTCATACAGGCAAAAGAAAGTGACTTTGACTACCTAGTGGCGCTGCGTAAAGCGACCATGGTGCCGCACTTAGAAAATGCCAGACTGTGTTTGACTGACGCTGAACATAAAGCCAGAGTATTATACGAATACCCAAGCTCACATTTGATTTATATAAATGAAAAGTGTGTTGGCTTGGCTAAGTTTAAGCAACGTGAACATGACTATTACCTCTTTCAGCTGCAAATAGAGCCCCAGCAACAAGGAAAGGGGCTCGGTGCACAAGTCATTAAAAGCTTGATAGAAAACCACTCAACATTGCCTTGGGTATTGACGGTGCTTAAAGCGAATCCCGCGAAGCGTTTATACGAAAAGTTGGGATTTGTGCAGTTTGCTGACGATGAATATGAGTTTCATTTTAGGCGTGAACCTAATCCCTAAATTTAGTATTCTCTAGCCAATTTAAATTTAAAAGAGTTGTTATGGCAAAACAAATATGGGTAGATGCCGATGCCTGTCCCGTGGTGATAAAAGAAATGCTGTTTCGCGCTGCAGTGCGTACTTCTACCACGGTTACATTGGTTGCAAATCAATATCTAAAAACCCCTCCGTCTCCTTTTATTCAAAAGCTTCAGGTTCCAAAGGGATTTGATATTGCGGATAACGAAATCGTGAAGCGCGTTAATGAAGGTGATTTGGTTATTACTGGCGACATTCCACTTGCAGACGAAGTCATTGAGAAAAAGTGCACCGCACTTAACACGCGCGGTGAATTGCTGACGAAAGAAAACATAAAATCTCGCTTAAATATTCGTGACTTTATGGACACGATGCGTGCCAGCGGCGTACAAACTCAAGGGCCACCACCTTTGTCTCAAGCTGATAAGCAAAATTTCGCCAATCAATTGGATACTTGGATCACCAGAAACACAAAGGGGTAGGTATGGCTTACAAGGCGAGTTGTTTGTGTAAAGCGGTTCAAGTTGAGATCCGTGGACCAATCAGCGATATCATTCACTGTCATTGCTCCTTGTGTCGTAAGTCTACAGGCACAGCTTATGCGACCAATGGCTTTGTGCTGTGGAGTGATTTTGTGATTCTAAGTGGCGAAGAGGCACTGAACATCTTCGAGTTTAAACCTGGAAGAAAGCGTCATTTTTGCAAACATTGTGCAAGTCCAATTTTTAGTTCGAATGAAAGCGATCCAAAGCGGGTGAGGTTAAGACTTGGCATTTTGGACTCGGATATCAAAGAGCGGCCAATATCACATAATTTTGTCTCTTCAAAAGCCAATTGGGAGGACTTGGACGCGCCGCTTCCTCGTTATGATGCATTTGAACCTAGCCGCGATTTATCAACAACATCGGGAGGTAACTTGTGACGGGTATTAGCGATTTATCTCAATTATTAAAAGACATTTCCCCGACGCTTGATGAAACACCTTTTGTATTTTGTACAGCGCAAAAAAGCCTCGCTGAGTGCGTGATTTTCAATCCAATTGCGACCTTTATGGAGCGCGAGGGGTTAACGCTGGTAGTCACCAAGCAAATGGCAGACGAGCATGGATTGGATTACAGCTGTGTGATGAATAAAATTACCTTGCAAGTGCATTCGAGCCTAGAAGCTGTGGGATTAACGGCTGCATTTTCCAATGCGCTAAAAGATGTTGATATTAGCGCGAATGTAATTGCGGGCTTCTATCATGATCATATTTTCGTACCCGTAAATGATGCTAAGCGGGCGGTACTCGCGATACAAACGTTGGCAAAATGACATTGATAAATCTCGAAGATTGTTAGGAAGCATGAAAGTTTACTTTAAAAGAATGGCCTCCAAAGGTGTGTGTCCTCCGAGAAAACCGCTTAAGAAAATCCTTTGGTCATGGGTTGGTGCAATGGTGGGGATCTTGTTGATTACGGTGATTTCTAACCTCGCTTTACCATATGGTGTTGGCAGCGCATTGCTCATTGGCTCTTTTGGTGCAACTGCCGTTTTACTCTATGGCGCTCCTATGGCAGAGTTCTCTCAACCGAGGAATTTACTGGGCGGGCATTTCTTTTCAGCTTTACTCGGCGTCAGCATTTTTATTTTGCTTGGAGAAGAGAGTCTGTTTGCAGCACCGCTTGCGGTATCGCTCTCAATTGTTGTGATGCACTTTACTCGAACCTTGCATCCACCCGGTGGAGCGACCGCGTTAATCGCCATTATTGGTGGTGAGTCTGTTCATAACTTGGGATATATGTATGCATTTTATCCCGTGTTGGTGGGGGCTCTGCTGATGTTGTTGGTCGCGCTGTCTGTGAACAATATGTCGCGCAACCCCAAGCGGCATTACCCAGTTTATTGGTTCTAATTATTTATATAAAAACTTAAAAGGACAGGCATGTCAAAAATTGAATTCATCCCTTACCAATTAGTCCCAGCTAGCTTTAATCCATGGCGTGAAATATTTGTTGAAGTGGCAGAAGAAGTGATGGTGGCATTAGCACACCCTGAACTTGAATTTCTACACTTTGGTTCAAGCTCTTTTAAGGTTGCTGGCAAAGGGATCATCGATATCTCTGTGTTATACAAACCCGAGCAATTAACGCAAGCAGTTGAACATCTTAAAAATTTAGGCTTTAAAGATCAGCACAGCGATAATCCATTTCCTGATACTCGTCCTAGAAAAGACATCGCGGTGATGTATCAAGGTGAGTTGTTTCAAGTGCATGCGCATGCTATTGAAAAAGGAAGTGAAGAACATATAAAGCAAGAAAAATTTAAAGCTTATATGCTTAGCAACCCTAACGCGCGTGCGGAGTATGAAACTCAGAAGCAATTGGTAATATCGCAAGGTATAGCTTCTCAAGATGAGTATGGAAAAGCTAAAGCACCATTTGTAAAACGCACTTTAAAGGACATCCAATTTAATTAACTAAAGTTCGAATAACTAATATTTTGCTTGAAGTTAGTGATAAAATTAACTGCTGGTATCCAATCCCAATCGCTCATGGTGATCGCATAAATTATTCATAGTGGAGCACGGTTTGATGTTGCTCCTAAAACTTGCTAACTAGGCATTTGCGTTAAGACAGGAACCTCGCTCATTCTCCGAACCAGCATAAGGAGGTTAGCGTTTGCTGTATTTAAGTATCAAGGAGTAGGTGATAACTGGTAGCATGCAACTAAGGACAGGCATGAACAGATGCAAATGTTTACAAATTTGCGACATGGTCTAAGCTTTAATTTCTTCGATTAGCATTGATACGTTCAAGGAGAGAACAATGGGCTTAGCTAGAAAGTATCAAATCAACTTGTCAAATACGCGTTACTATCATTGTGTGTCACGTTGCGTCCGCCGTGCTTTTTTGTGTGGTGAAGATATGTTGACAGGAAAGTCTTATGAGCATCGGAGGGGTTGGGTTGAAACGCGTTTACTCTCTCTAGCCAAAATATTTTGCTTGGATGTTTGTGCTTACGCGGTAATGCCTAATCACACCCATGTGGTGTTGTATATCGATGATAAAAAAGCACAAAGGCTCAATGATAAAGCTATTTTACTACGCTGGAGCAAGCTTTATAAAGTATCTTCACACGCTCAGCAATTTTTACAAGGTGAATGCTTAAACGAAGGGCAAAAAAGTGAATTAAGCAAAGAAATCAATGAATATAGAAGCCGCTTAGCGAGTATTAGCTGGTTTATGAGAGGGCTCAATGAGCACATCGCTCGACGTGCTAATCAAGAGGATGAATGTACCGGACACTTTTGGGAAGGGAGATTTAAATCTCAGGCCTTGCTTGATGCTTCAGCCTTGTTAGCATGCATGGCTTACGTAGACTTAAACCCCATTCGTGCAAAATTGGCTAGTAACCTAGAAGATTCAGAACACACCAGTATAAAACTTAGGTGTGAGTTTGCAAAAAGATGCAAACAGCCGAATTATCTAGCGCGGTTTTTAGGAAATACCAAAAGACATGTACACAAAGGAATTCCTTTTGAATTACGGTCATACCTAGACTTAGTTGATTCAACAGGGAGGTGTATTCGTGCTGGTAAACCCGGGTTTATCGAACCGCGTCAAAAATCTATTTTGGAACAATTAGGTCTAGAAGCATGTAATTGGTTTCAACTTACTACCCAGCTTGAGCAAACTTTTCACGGTGCGATTGGTAGAGCAGATTCGATAGAGGCTTATTGTGAGCAACGCAATTTAAGGCGACGAAGTAATATTTCGCAAAGCCAGCGACTTTTTACGTAATATGAACTAACGTAAATGGCCAATTTAATCCGGTTGTAAGTGTTTAACTGCTCGCTCAGGTTGAGGGAGCAGTTAGTCGTGCACGTTGTATGAAACACTCAATCTTATTTGCACAAAACCATCGGTCTTACTTTATTTGGCTTTTCAGACTTCCAATTAATTGTTTCTACAAATTGATTATTTTAACCAGCCTAATCGGTTCACCATCAACGTCAAACTCACCCGTGATCTCAAGTAATCCATTTTTCAATCCTTGTAACTTATATACTTCAATTACTTGTGTTTGATAAGGTAAGAAAGTAACAGGCTGCTGCCAAAGTGAACCTTCATTTTGAAATGATTGAAATGGAGTAAAATCGACGCGTAATATACCACTCGATGCACCTGAATAGGGACCGGTTAGCGTGATGGTAATATTGTCACGAACAGTGACTTCCATTTTTACCCCATCAAAAGGTTTCTCTGACGTTAGAAGAGGCTTTTGTTGTGTTAATCCGTTCCAACTAATCACTAAGTTCTGAAAAGTATGTTTTGGCAATAGAACACGGTGTTCACCTGAAGCTAGAATTTTTTTGTAGTTACCGTAAGTTAGCGCAACAGCATGCTTACCGGGGTTGTTGACGTAAAGATAGTGCATTCCATCAGAAAAATAGCTTTGGGTGTTGATACCACTTAGCGTAAAGAGCGCATCGTCGCCAAGTGTTGATTGCCAACTTTGCATCAAGTGATTGAGGGTTTTATTCTCAGTTTCAGTGACTGTCCTTGATTTCTGTTTGTTAAATATTTCGCGAAGTGGGGTCATACAGTCACTTAACTGAGCACTATATTCCACACAGGTGTTAAAGGCTCTGCGCAGTAGCGATGCACCTTTAAAGTGCCAGGGATTAGTGGTTTGTTCATTCGTGATCAAGTAATCATGCGCGGCAAAGTAGGGCGCTATTCTATGATTATTATTTCGGCCAAGAAGACTGATTTTTTGCAAGCTAAGCGCTGAAATGTCGATTTGGCTCAATTGTAACCTAGCCAGTTGCTCATGATGTTGTGTTTTCATTTTAATAACTAGCGCATCGTCCTGCTTTGAAAGCGTGAGCGCAAGTTGATGATATTGCTTGATATCCATGCGTAATTGCGGCAGCAGTGCGATAGACTTCGAGGAAAACAATGCTTGATTGCTTGAGACCGTTAACTTTACTCCTTCTTGAAGGGTAAATTGCAGTAAGTTGTCTTTACTAAAATCAACTTCTTCAACTTTAGAGCGTCCAAGACGCGCATCTAAGCTTTGGTTTGTTAAATCAGCGATTAACGCAACGCCAATTTCCCCACGTCTAATCTGCTCCGGCTCGAAGTCGATTTGTGCTGCAACACTATTCTCATCAAGTGAGTTGATTAGAGGTGTTTTATCTGATGCGGGAAAATCCATCACGACATGTGTAGAAGAAAAGTTTGGATGAATGTCAAGACGATTAAGTGTTTTGTTTTCGGTATTTCTGAGCCAATATGTGGCACCGTTTTGCTCCCAAGGCCCATCGACAATATAAAAACTTGGTGTGGCAGAGCGCACAAATGCTGCAAACTGCTGTTCAAGCTGGGGCCAATTGGGGAAGGTCTGTTTTAAGAGTGCATTGGCAGTTGGCAAGGTATTTTCAGAGTGGGGGTTTGCTTCCATTAATTTGCTGATAAAGCGTTTAAAATATTGATATCGCTCAGGATCGCTCAATAAAAAATGTACGATAAAAAAGTTGAGCCCGCGTTTGAGTGATGGATCATCATTGATTGCTTCAAAAGATGGCTGTCCATTTTGGTGATACTGCTGTAAACCTAAGTGCAGATAGTTCATTGGAGCACGGTCGAAAACCATTACAGTTAACTGTTTTTTATTTGGATCATATACGTGGCTTGCAATGGCATCTGCCATCCCCTCAGTGATCCAGTTGGGTGCCCAAGTTGAGTGACCGTTCAGGGCCATATGAAACGCATGCATGGTTTCATGGATCACGATGTAGCGCTGGTGATGCTGGCGATGACTCGGAAAGTTGTACCCTGCGCGGTTATAAAACATGGTTTCGCCACCAGCCGTTTTATGTACGCCTCGCAAAAAACCGTCGTCCAGCATGGCTTCTTTTGTACGTTGGCGTGAACTGCCATAAACGACAGCAATTCTCTTTTTATCAATCGCTGCAGGCGCCATACCAAACAATTCAACATAGTGAGGGTAAGACATTTCTAATAATTCTAAATAGAGTTTTACTTTGTCCTCAGGAAAGTCACTTTTTAGCGCAAAATGTTTACTCACCCACCAGTCATATCCCCGCGAGTTAGCTATTTTTCCATCGCTATAAGTCAGCGGAATTTGTTTACCAACATGTTGGATATCAATGTGTCTCAACGTGCTGACTCGACCATTAACGCTTATTTCAGAGCGCATATCAGCGGGGCTTGGAATAGCAGCAATATCGCTTCGCGTAGTTTTACATCCGCAGAGTAAAGCAAGTATTGCAATTAGAGGAGCAAATCCTAGCCGCGGCTTTTGCATAGAGGGTATTCGCCAATAAAAGGTATGGAATAGATAAAATAAAGACATGATACTTTTCTCTCGTTATTATTTGTGTATATTGTATGCAATATAAAATAACAAAGATAACAGGTATTGTCATTATGCAAAATCAGCAGCAGTGGTGTGAACCCGATCTCAATGGAGCAAATCGGTCAAAGTCGTCTTCTGGGTTTGG
Source organism: Pseudoalteromonas sp. XMcav11-Q (assembly GCF_040104525.1). NCBI lineage: Bacteria > Pseudomonadati > Pseudomonadota > Gammaproteobacteria > Alteromonadales > Pseudoalteromonadaceae > Pseudoalteromonas > Pseudoalteromonas sp. XMcav11-Q. The sequence continues at coordinate 158,003 of NZ_JBECOX010000009.1, read as the reverse complement.
TCGAACTTTTTACATTGCGAATATCATGGAAATATTTGAACGACTCGCTTGGTATGGTTTTTTCGCCGTGTCATCAATTTATATGACAACACCAAAGTCGCAAGGCGGTATTGGCTTTACTGATATAGAGCGTGGCGCCGTACAGGGGATTATTCCCTTCTTTTTATATCTTTTGCCTGTTGTAACTGGTGCATTGGGAGATCGCGTCGGGTATAAAAAGATGTTCTTTTTTGCATTTTTGGTGATGACACCAAGTTATTATTTACTGGGACAGGCACAGAGTTTTTGGCCGTTTTTTGCTGCGCTGAGCTTTGTTGCGCTGGGGGCTGCCTGCTTTAAACCTGTGGTCGTTGGCACCGTAAGCCACAGTACAAACGATGGTAATCGTGGTCTTGGATTTGGGATCTTTTATACCATGGTGAATATTGGTGGATTTTTAGGTCCATTGGTTGCGGGATATATGCGCGCCATTAGTTGGGATGCAGTATTTATGATGTCGGCAGTTTGGATTGCCATAAACTTTATTCCCTTGATGTTATTTTACAAAGACCCCCAAACATTACCTAAAACCAAGCAATCTCTTACTCAAGTATTAAAAACCGCACAGTCGGTGCTGGGTAATACACGTTTAGCACTTACGCTGTTTGTCGCACTGGCGCTATTGATGTCAGCTGGCGTTGGGTTTTCTAACTACAGTCAAGCGTTTACTTGGATTGCAATATGGTTAGTAGCTAACTGGGTGTGGGACAGAGTGCTTATAAATCGAGCGCCGACTAAAGCATGGTGGCAACAACCGATGAAGGTGAGTAACCTGCCGTTTGCGTTATATTTGCTGATCCTTGCTGGTTTTTGGACTGTGTATAATCAGCTTTTTTATACTTTACCTGTGTATATCCGTGATTATGCAGATACCCGAGATATATTGGCGTGGTTTGGCGATTCTGGCGTCGCGTTTTTAGCACATGTTGATATTGATAAGTTAACTGCTTCCATTTTTACGCTGTTCAACGAGCTTAAGGAAAGCGGCGCGGTATCCATCGAAACCATTAGGCTTGAATGGGTTCACCTCAAAGTGAATGTCCCGCATGAGCAAATACAGTTGATACTACAAACGCTAAATGCGCTTCACGATAATGGACAGGCACTTTCACAGCTCCAAGCGCAAGCCCTTGCTGAACAACTCGTACAATATCGTCAAATTAATCCTGAGTATCTCATTAATTTAGACTTTGCAGCGATTGTGGTCGCACAAATTTTGGTGAGCTTTCTCTGTCAGCGATTTAGACCATTTTATGTGTTAGTCACGGGCTTACTGGTGATGACGGTTGCGTTTATCGCATTACTTAGCGATAGCGACTGGTTAAGTGGTCAGCTCATTGTCACTGTCATATTGCTTATCGCGCTTGGTGAAATGCTTGCCTCTCCTAAAAGCCAAGAATATGTCGCGAGTATCGCGCCTCAATCTCAAGCTGCGTTGTATATGGGATACTATTTTGTTTCTATGGCGTTGGGCTTCTTATTTGCTGGATTTTTATCTGGTTGGAGCTATAAAGTGTTGGTGCAAGAAATGGCGGCACCAGAGTTAATGTGGGGGCTATTTGCCGCTATCGCATTTATAACCGCCATTGCATTATTCTGGTTTAACACAGTGATAATAGACAGAAAAACATAGCACTATTGAAATGGGAACAGTTATTGGTCGCGATCGGTTTGTTTGCAAGCCATATTCTTTCTACACTCAAGCAAAAAATGAGGAAGTAACATGAATAAAAAAATATGGATGAGCACGGCACTCTTTGTTTCAAGCAGTGTGTACGCGCAAACGTATGTTTTAAATGCTGACTCTGCGATTGATGTGGTGTCAGGCAAGCTTATCTCACCTGCAACTGTGGTCGTTGAAGACAATAAGATTATCTCAGTCGGAAAATCAAATCGTAAAGCCTATCCAAAAGACGCTGAAGTGATAGACCTAAGTGGCCACACATTATTACCCGGTCTATTTGATATGCATGTCCACCTAACTTCAGACGCACATGTTCATGGCTACAAAAGGTTGCAACGCACTGCACCTCGTGCGGCAATTACTGGTGTTAGAAACGCCAAGCGCACACTAGATGCGGGCTTTACGTCAGTTCGTAACCTTGGTGCTGCTGGCTATGCTGACATCGCGCTGCGCGATGCCATTATTGATGGTGACGTATCAGGCCCACGTGTAAACGCAGCAGGTCCTTCACTTGGGATCACTGGCGGCCATTGTGACAACAACCTCCTAACCCATGAGCATAAAGTATTTTCAGAAGGGGTGGCTGATGGACCTTGGGCAGTAAGGCAAAAGGTACGTGAAAATATTAAATATGGCGCTAACTTAATCAAGTTCTGTGCAACGGGTGGCGTTCTGTCTAAAGGCACTAAAGTGGGTGCTCAGCAATATTCCCAAGAGGAAATGACGGCGATTGTGACCGAAGCACACTTACGCGGTTTAACGGTTGCTGCCCACGCGCACGGCACTGACGGTATCAAGTCTGCAATTAAAGCAGGTGTGAACTCAGTAGAGCATGTAAGTTTTGTGGATGATGAAGCCATTCAGCTAGCCAAAGACAAAGGCACGTACTTCTCTATGGATATCTACAATACGGAATATATTCTTGGCGAGGGAGAAAAGGCAGGTATTTTGCCTGAAAGCTTGGATAAAGAACGTAAGGTGGGTGCTACTCAGCGTGCTAGTTTTACAAAAGCGGTAAAAGCAGGCGTGAATATGGTGTTTGGCTCTGACGCTGGTGTTTATCCTCACGGTGACAATGGTAAGCAGTTTAGCCGCATGGTGAAATTTGGTATGACTGAACTACAAGCTTTACAGGCTGCCACTATTAACTCGGCGACGTTACTCAAGCAATATACACAATTAGGCTCGCTTGAGGCGGGGAAACTTGCTGATATTATTGCGGTTAAAGGCAACCCACTAAAAGACATTAGTGTAATGGAAAACGTCACCTTTGTGATGAAAGACGGCCAAATAGAAAAGCAGTAATCTAGCGACTAGCGCAGAGCTTGTTCTAAGTTCTGCGCAGACGCTATGAAACTGTTGGAATTCTTTTTTAGCCTCACTCTCGCTTGCTAGGCTGCCTTAGAGGTTATAAGGAGGCTTTCCTGCACTGCCCATAGTTTTACCTTACTTAGTATGTTATTTACATTGACTCGGGGAATAGGGTATTTCTTACTATCTGTAAATTTTTATAACAGCCATTGATGCTGCGATATCCACATTCATTAGGGTATTCACTCCCTGCGTCAAAGCCGCTTGAGCAGTGACATTGTTATTTTGTTGCGCATTGATAGCGTTATGTGCAGCGTTTGACAATGCTTGGCTCACGGCAAGCATGAGCTTAATCGTTGCTAATGCTGGTGAGTCTCCAAGCACTTTGGTGTTTGTTTGAGACACTGAATCGGTAACTTGACTATTCACCGCAGTTGGAAATGCCATGTTTATCTCCTTTAAATAGCTGATACAAAAAGACACATAACCCCGTGGAGTGCAGAGATACTATTCTCGGCTCAGAGTATGCTTACATTCAGTCTAGTCTCTATATTAAAAAGTGCATTCAACCAATATGGTTAGTACAACAATTATCTAGAACTGAATGTAAAATTGACCGGCAGGGGGGTTACCTTAGCCGATATACGAACCGCATTTTTTGGCTCTGAGCGTCCTTGGACTTGGGAAAACTGTTGAATAATTTTGACGTTATCCGCTGACAAATGAACTAAAAAGGCGCACAATAGTAGGCGTTGCCAGACAAGGTATTTCATGATGGATTTGAAATACCTAAGTGCTTTTCCAAGACCCTAGAGTACTTAAGTATTATACTTTTAAGGGCAACATGATGAATACGCAACTTCCTAAAATCGTGATAGTCGGTGGTGGTGCTGGTGGCTTAGAGCTGGCAACACAATTAGGGCATAAACTCGGAAAAAAACGCCAAGCGGAAATCTTATTAATTGATAAAAATCGCAGTCATATTTGGAAACCATTGCTTCATGAAGTCGCGACAGGGTCTATAGACGCTGACTTAGATGGAGTGGTTTATTCTGCTCATGCAGCAAAGCATTATTATCAGTTTCAGCTCGGCAGTTTTAGCCACGTAGACTCAACCAATAACACCATCACGCTGAGCGAGCTAAAAGACGAACTCGGCCATCGTATTCTCCCAGAGCGACAAGTCAGCTATGACTATTTTGTGCTTGCCATCGGTAGTATTAGCAATGATTTTAATACGCCGGGGGTCAAGGAGCATTGCTTCTTTCTCGATTCAAATCAGCAAGCTGAGCGGTTTCAGCATGCACTCCTCGATAACTTTACACGCTTACACCAAGACGATGATCCAAAGCACTCGTTAACTATCGGTATTGTTGGTGGTGGCGCTACTGGCGTTGAGCTGTCTGCCGAGCTGTATCATGTATCAGACATGTTGAAAATGTACGGGCTGAATAAAATGACTGCCAAACGCCTTCGTATTGATTTAATAGAAGCAGGTCCTCGAATATTACCAGCACTACCTGAGCGTATTGCCAATTCAGCTAAACGGGAGCTTGTGAAGCTCGGTGTCACGGTGCGGAAAGGCACTCAGGTAAAGCAGGCAACTGAAGACAGTTTTATTACTAAAGAAGATGAACAGTTAAAGGCAGACATCAAGGTGTGGGCTGCGGGGGTAAAAGCACCTGACTTTATTAAAGAGATTGGACTGTTCGAGCTTACTCGTAATAATCAAATTAAGGTAAATCAATACTTACAAAGCAGTGTAGATGAGCATATTTATGTCATCGGTGATTGCTGTGCATTTACCCAAGCGGATGGTACTCAAGTGCCGCCGCGTGCTCAGTCCGCCCATCAAATGGCGCAATGTGTAGAGAAAAATCTAATCGCCACACTAAAAAATCAACCTTTACAAGAGTTTACCTATAGTGATCACGGCTCTTTAGTGAATTTATCTCGTTATAGCACCGTTGGTAGTTTAATGGGAAACCTAACCAGCAATAGCTTTTTTATTGAAGGCAAGATAGCGCGATTCATGTACATCTCATTGTATAGAATGCATCAGCGCGCAATCCATGGTATCGCAAAAACCTTTGCACTATGGATAAGTGAAAAGGTGCTAAGAGTGGTGCGGCCAAAAATGAAACTGCACTAAGTTAACCTGAACTTCAGATAATTAATGCCTTTCTAGCAGCCAGTTTTAGCGCTAACCGTAACCTTGCCTACAAAGGGTCTTTGTGGGAGTAGGACGCGAGAGCGTTGCTATCCGTAAAGCCTTTTCTCTAGACAAGGGGGAACATTAATGTAATTTTAAAACAATGTGTTAGCTCACTCTTTTTCCAACCCCGATTGAGTAGCATTTGGTGTATCTAAAACCAAAGACAATTGATTTTTTGCTTTGCTGTTCATATTCCAATTTTCAAAAACTTTTACGTGGCTGTCCACGATATCTATCAATAGTTAAAGTGCCTGTCCATGATAACGGTCTTTCTATTTCGTATGTCACATCAGCGTGATTTTGAAATTTTTATAAAGGCTACCTTACTCGATTTCACAAAAAGACTTCCCACCATTACTCAGCTATACAAAGCTTCTAGAGGTCATGTCTCGTGTGGTTACTTTGCTTTCAAGTTGTTTTAAAACCCTAAGACCTACCGATCGCGACAGTTGCTTCATCGACTTAACGAGCAGCAATGTTTGCCATAATTAGAGGGTACTAAGGACCAAAATGTAATTGTCCCCCTTTGGTTATCCTTATCATATGATTCAAAAAAGTAAAATTGTCTTCAGTATGAATGAATTAACTAACTAACCTGAACTCTTTGTGGATAATAAACTTTTGAAGTTTTCATGAGACTCAATTTTTGAAGATAATATCTTGTCTAATTTAACTCCTAACGAAGCAGTGCTATCATTTTGTTTTAATAGCTTGTATAAAGAGTTAAATGAATAACCACCTGCAGAGTGCGTGAAAAGCTCTTTGAGAAGTTTATATTTATCATCTTTGTCGAACTTAACGCTGAGGACATCAAAAATCACATGACCACAAGCGTAAGCAGCAAAGACTGAAGGGGTGTTATCAATACTTCCTAAAGCTTCTGTCTCAAGCACGCTAGAACACTTTTCTATGTCACTTTTATAAAAATAATCATGATAATCTTTAGATATCATGCCTAAGGACAGTAACAGTTGGTAGGATAAATATTCAGCACTACCTTCATATAGCCATGTAGGTGAATCTCCCTTATTTGGAAAAAGATAACCATTCCAAAGATGAACAGCTTCGTGCGCGATTATTAGTAAAATTTCACGTTCATATCTCAAAGGGTTTAAAATAAGATCATCTCCACTTAGAGTTAACACAATTTGACCTGGTAAAGCACCACCTTCAAAGCCTAGATAGTCTCTACTTTTATCATAATAAATTAAAACTTCAATGCTGCCAGGGTGGTTGTGATCTAAAGCCTTTCCTAATAGGTTTATAATTTTTATTGTATTCTCAATAACTGAATTAGTTAGTCTAATATCTATCTCTGAGCTGGTTTTGAAATTTACACCCTTAAATTCTTGTGTTTCAATAGGTGCTAAAAAGTAATAACTTTTAAAATCACCACCTCTAATTTTAAGGTGGTTTCCACTGGTTTTCTGATTGTTATCTTTCTCTTTACTTATAATTTCGAATTCTATTTCTTCATTTTTTTCCTTGCCCATCTTTGTGTAATTTATTTCATTAGGTAAGAAATAGTCTAGAAAAATACCAGTCCCACTTTTGAAAAATAGATATGGAGAATAAGCTCGAATTTCAGATGTGTCGAACCCCTTATCTATTGTTATAGATAAACTTTTTTTGGGGGTGGAAAACTCTATTTTTCCATTGGGTGATATAGTGGGTGGGTGGTTATCTTTAAACCTCCAATAATTCATTATGAAGTTTTCAGGTGCGTTTTTTATCGTTATTGATCTTACGCTTTCTCTAAAAACATACTCTATCTCAAAGTTTTTCTTACTTGTTTCTTTTGTTATTTTTATTTCCACATTGCTTGCAGTGCTTAAAAAGGTGGAAAAAAGAATGCTTAAAAAAAATATTGCCTTGTAAATTTTTATTTCTTTCATTGTAAATTTACCGAGTTAATTACTTCCTGACTTTGTATGATAAGAGAGTCACCTAAAAAATCTAAGTTTCTTTCAATTTCAACCACACTAAAGCCACTTGCTATTAAATAGTTCACGATACAAGGCGTCAACAAGATTGTTACGTGATGATGCTAATTGTAACGACCTAAAAATTACGATGCGTAATCAGATCATAAAAACCCAATACTCGTCAATTTAAACTTCGATCCCGCTCTGTTTCAACTCAGACATCGCTATAAGGGCAAAGTAAGGTGCCTGTCCACAAAAAGGCCAGATAACCAATGAAAGTTTGATGTAGATTAGTGATTAATCATTTCCTCTTTTTTGATTAACGAAAGCTGTCGTGAAGCTTGCACATTTGTCCTAGTATATTAATCAAGTGATTAATGGAGTTGAAACATGACAAATAAGCTAACGGAAGCCGCTGTTACCCCGAGAGAAAAGCTCATCACCGCTGGTAAATGTTTGTTTATTAACCGCGGATATAATCGAGTCACGACTAGAGCAATTGCGGACCTTGCTGAGGTAAACATTGCTTTGATTAAGTACTACTTCGGCGATAAAGCGGGACTGTTTGAAGCGGTATTTCGCGAGGTTGCAGCACCTCTACTGAGCTTGCTTGAAGGGATTAAAAAATCACAGTTACGTGAACTCTCACCGCTTATTTTAACTCAGTTTATAGAGCGCTACTTTCAGGTGATGAGCCAATACCCAACGCTACCTAAGATCATTTTTATGGCACTACATGATACGCACTCTAAAGAGCATGAAATCATAAAAAAGATTTTCTTTGAGCATGTAGAGAACGGTGTCAGTGCTTTAAATTCGACCTTTCAAACGCTTTCGCCTGCAGAGCCCATTCGAGCTGAATGGTTACTTTTAACCTGCCTTGGCTTGTCGGCATTTCCTTTTTTGGTGCCACCTGTGATGCAGCCGCTACTTGGTATCGAAAACTCGGATACTGAGCAGTGGCGCTCGCTTGGCAAACATCAGCAAGCTATTTTTAACGTGTTTCTATCCCAGCATATTGAACGGAAAACATTATGAAAACACCGTTTTACATCATCAGTTTTGTGTTATTGACGCTTTTGGTTGGTTGTTCTAAACCCGAGCGTAAAATCTTCGGCATTATCGAACGACCGCAGGTGCAGATCAGCAGCCCAACCGGAGAGTTATTAGTTGAGTTGCTGGTCGAGCGCGGCGATAAAGTGGTAAAAGGACAGCCACTGGCGAAAATCGATGACGTGGTGCAGCAACAACAGGTTAATGCTATTGAACAGCAAATCGCGCGCTTGCAAGCGCAATATAGATTGTTACTCTCTGGCACCCGAGTTGAACAAGTCAAACAAGCCAAAGCAAGGGTCCATGCAGCACAGGCCGCTTGGGAAGAAGCTCAGCGGCAACTTGTTCGACAGAGGCAGTTAATCAAAGACAAGTTGACCTCTCAAGATAGGGTCGATGCCGCCTCTGCCAATGTCGAGTCGACACTTGGTATTTTGCAAGAGGCCCAAGCGCGTTTGAAAGAGCTTGAAAATGGCACGAGAGAGGAGACAATCGAACAAGCAAAAATCGCAATTACAGAAGCACAAACACAGCTAATTATTGCCAACAAGCAGCTCGCTGATCTTACCCTTAAAGCACCAACTTCCGGCATTGTCGAGGATTTACCTTGGCTTGTTGGTGAGCGTCCCATTAAAGGTGCACCGATTATTCTGCTGGCTGCTGACGACAAAACATTCGCTCGACTTTATCTGCCGCAAACCCAGCTTGCTAAAGTTTCTTTGGGAAGTGTGCTAAATGTGCATTTCGATGGCAGTGATAAAAGTCTACAAGGCACCGTCAGCTACATTAGCCAAAGCGCGAGCTTCACGCCTTATTTTGCACTTTCACAAGAAGAAAGAGCACGTTTAATGTATGTGGTGGAAGTGGTGCTCACTGATAAAGTGACTGTCCCGTCAGGCACGCCGGTTTGGGTGGAGCTGTAAGAATGACCAAGGAAATCGTGATCCAAAGTGAAGGTTTGGGTAAGCAGTTTAACGACTATTGGGCGGTTTCAGACCTAGACCTTACCGTAAAACAGGGCGAAATTTATGGCTTTCTAGGGCCAAATGGCTGCGGAAAATCAACTACAATCCGAATGTTGACTGGACTGTTAACACCAACCACAGGTCATATCAGTATTATGGGAAAGGATGTGCAGGCACATGGTGAAAGCTTGCGTAATCGATTAGGCTACATGACGCAAAAATTCTCCCTATACGAGTCGCTAAGTGTGCTGGAGAATCTCGAGTTTGTGGCGAAAATTTATGGTTTATCACGCAATGATGTTAAGCGTAGAGTGGCTGAGCTGCTACAGGAGTACCAATTAGAAGATAAAAAATCGGTGCAGTCCGGTGCATTGAGTGGTGGACAAAAACAACGCCTCGCGCTTGCCGCCGCCGTTATTCATAAACCAGAGTTGCTCTTTTTAGATGAGCCGACGTCAGCGGTTGACCCGGAAAATCGTCGTGCATTTTGGGAGCAGTTATTTAGTTTAAGTGCGCAGGGCACGACCATTTTAGTGTCTACCCATTATATGGACGAGGCAGAGCGTTGTCACCGCCTTGCTATCTTAGAGCAAGGTGTAAAGCGTGCGGATGATAGTCCCATCGCGCTGATGGAACAGTTAAAGGTTTCGGTGTGCGAAGTTGTGGGTGACGACGTTGCGGCATTAAAAACACGTTTAGCTTCATTACCGAGTGTGATTTCCGTCTCCCAAATAGGTGCTCGCCTAAGGGTGTTGATAAACAAAAAAGAATCACAACCTCTGGCATTATTGCGAGCTGAATCTGGAGGTGGTTACGAAGTGGATTTCACTCGCGCTAACCTCGAGGATGTGTTTGTAACGAGCACAGGGAGGGGCTATGCTGAGCTTGCGTAGGTTAAATGCCATCGTCAGTAAAGAGTTTATGCAGCTGGCACGCGACCGTATTACCTTTGCGATGATTGTGATGTTGCCATTGGCGCAGCTGTTGCTATTTGGTTATGCAATTAATACTGATGTAAGACATGTTTCCGCAGGTATTGTTGATTTTAGTCAGACTTATCAATCCAGACAGTTGATCCAAACCGCAGCCAACACTCAAGTTGTTGACTTTATCGGCTATTATGATTCAATTGCGGCGGCTGAGCAGGCCATTACCAGAGGAAAGGTGAATACCGTGTTGGTTATTCCTGCTGATTTTGTGCGTCGGCAGCTCAATCGTGATTATCAACTAAGTGGCTATAAAGTGGGTAATAGTACAGCGCAACATAGCGTTGCACAGTGGTTGATTGATGGTTCCGATCCGTTATTGAGTGGTGCCGTGGCGGGACTCAGCAAGTTGCCAACTAGCATCAAAAGGTTACCTATGCCTGCACTGCCAGACCCAGCTTTTGCGCTGCAAAATTACTTTAACCCAGAGAAACGCTCGTCGGTTAATATTATTCCCGGTTTGATTGCAATTATATTAACGATGACGATGATCCTATTTACCTCATCAGCGCTGGTTAGAGAGCGTGAGCAGGGTAATATGGAATTTCTTATCACCACACCGGTTCGGCCAACCGAACTAATGTTAGGTAAAATTCTACCTTACATTCTTGTTGGCTTTATTCAAATGGCGATAATACTATTTTTAGGACATTGGCTATTTGATGTACCGCTCAATTTTGATATGGCAAGTCTACTTATCGTGACGTTGTTGTTTATCACCGCGAGCCTTACCTTGGGACTGTTGATCTCTACTAAAGCCAAAAACCAATTGCAAGCAATGCAAATGACGGTCTTTGTGTTACTGCCTGCAATATTGCTATCTGGGTTTATGTTCCCATTTGCCGCGATGCCAAGAGCGGCGCAATACCTTGCAGAGATCTTACCTGCCACACATTACGTACGGTCGATCCGAGCTGTGGTACTTCGAGGCGCGCATTTCAGCGATTTGTATTTTGATTTACTCTGTTTAGTCGCCTTTAGTGTGATTGGCTTTATGATTGCGACGATGCGCTTTAAAAAGCGATTAGATTAGTTGTGTAAATATTGAATACCAAAGGATGGGCATTAGTCTTTATTATGTTTACGCTTTTTAGTGAGCAAGCAAATGATACCTTCGGCGCGTTGGGCAATTTAATTCTGGTGTTATGGCTTGCGATACTCAACATTTCGGTGCATTTGGTGTGGATTAAAGCTGGCAACTTGTTGGCGCGAAGGTTTGATATAGGCAAAAATAAAGGCTTCTAAATGGAAGCCTTTATTTGTATACAAGTAATAGGGTGATTACATCACTCGCATGCCAGGCTGTGAACCTTCGTCTGGATTTAAGATGTAAATTTCTTTACCACCAGGGCCTGCAGCCAACACCATGCCTTCTGACATACCAAAACGCATCTTGCGAGGTTTTAGGTTTGCAACCATTACTGTTAACTTGCCGATAAGATCTTCAGGTGAATAAGCCGACTTAATGCCAGCAAACACCTGGCGCGTTTCACCACCTAAATCAAGCGTAAGTTTAAGCAGTTTATCTGCACCTTCAACATGCTCTGCGTTGGCAATTTTTGCGACACGCAGATCAACTTTGGCAAAATCATCGAATTCGATTTCCGCAGCGATTGGCTCTTTGGCAAGTGGGCTATTCGGATCTGCTGCTACAGATTGACCGCCCACTTTCTTTTCAAGACTTTCTTTAGACGACTCGATCATCGCATTCACTTTATCAAGTTCAACACGCTGCATTAGTGCCTTAAACTTATTGATTTCATGATTAACAAGGGCGTTGTCAACGCTTTCCCAACTTAGCTCAGTGTTTAAGAAAGCTTCTACATTTTTCGCCATACCAGGAAGGATAGGCTTTAAATAAGTAAGTAGTACGCGGAATAGGTTAAGACCCATAGAGCACACTTGATGTGCACGCTCAAGTGTCTCTTCATTCTTTGCAAGCACCCAAGGCGCTTCGGCATCAATAAACTGGTTTGCTTTGTCAGCAAGGGTCATGATCTCACGCACTGCGCGGCTGTATTCGCGGTTTTCAAAATGTGTCGCGATTGAATCCTTTGCAGCAACAAAGCTAGTTAGTAGCGCTTCGTCCATAACAGAGCCGCTTAGCTTGCCGTCAAATTTCTTAGTGATAAAGCCCGCGCAGCGACTCGCGATGTTTACCACTTTGCCCACTAAGTCTGAGTTTACGCGTGCCGCAAAATCTTCTAGGTTGAGGTCTAAATCCGTAACGCCACTGTTTAGTTTAGCCGCGTAGTAATAACGTAGATATTCAGGATCTAAGTGTTCAAGGTAGGTACGAGCCTTTACAAAAGTACCTTTTGACTTAGACATCTTAGCGCCATTCACGGTGACAAAACCGTGAGCGAATACGTTATTTGGTTTACGGAAATTAGCGCCATCAAGCATTGCAGGCCAAAATAGGCTGTGGAAGTAGATGATGTCTTTACCGATAAAGTGATAAAGCTCGGCGTCAGAGCCTTCACCCCAAAACTCGTCAAAGTTTAGGCCTTGTTTCTCGCAAAGGTTTTTGAAGCTTGCCATGTAACCGATTGGTGCATCCAACCAAACATAGAAATATTTGCCTGGCGCGCCTGGGATTTCAAAACCAAAATAGGGGGCGTCACGGCTGATATCCCACTGCTGCAAGCCGTCTGCAAACCATTCGTCTAGCTTGTTCGCCATTTCAGATTGCAGACTACCTGAGCGTAGCCATGTTTTTAGCATGTCTTCGAATGCTGGTAAGTCAAAGAAGTAATGCTCTGAATCTTTCAAGATAGGTGTCGCACCAGACATCACAGATTTTGGCTCAATCAACTCTGTTGGGCTGTAGGTTGCACCGCAGGCATCACAGCTATCGCCATTTTGATCTTCAGACTTACAAGTCGGGCAAGTACCAGTAACAAAACGATCTGGTAGGAAAATGCCTTTCTCTGGATCAAATAACTGTGAAATTGTACGCTTTTTGATATAGCCTTTTTCGTCTAAACGAGTGTAGATAAGCTCGCTTAGTTCACGGTTTTCGTCACTGTGTGTGCTGTGATAGTTATCAAACTCGATATTGAAGTCTGCAAAGTCACGCTGACGCTCAATACTCACCTGCTTAACCATTTCTTCAGGCGTGATACCTTGCTTCTGTGCATTTAGCATGATTGGCGTGCCGTGCGCATCGTCCGCACATACATAATAGGCTTCATGACCTTGTAGCTTTTGGAAGCGAGCCCAAATATCGGTTTGAATATATTCCAGCAAGTGGCCTAAGTGTGTGGGGCCATTTGCGTATGGTAATGCACTGGTAATGAGAATTTTTCTCTTCGTCATAACGATTCCATGAATTTAGCGCGATCTTTCTAATTGATGGTGTTGAATTGGTTGATTATTCACCGAGTTAACACTTGTAAGGACAAGTGTGCTTAGTGACTCACCTTCGTTCAGACCATGAACCGCGAATTGACTGGTTTTAATGAGTTGAATGTTACATAATTCCGTGGCTATTTTCATCATCCAGAGGAGTTTAATTTGTATGTTTGGACTGGAAAAATGGTTTGCCAAGGGAAAAAACACCAAACAGGCAATCATTGAGCTTTTAAATGGCTATCGTAGTGCCGCATTACCAGTGGGAATTGATGCAAATTGGGTGATCAAAACACAAGAATCAAAGGCGCAAATTCAAGTACAAATTAATTTTCCATTTGCCATCCAATGTGATCAAGAAATTACCAGTTATCTACAGCAACACTTAGGCAAGCCCGTTGAGGTGGCATCGAAAGTCGTCGTTGTCGGCAGACCAAAATTTAAAGCCATTAAACATATTATTCTTGTTGCCTCGGGTAAGGGCGGGGTGGGTAAGTCTACCACTGCGATTAATCTGGCGTATGCGCTACGTGCTCAAGGCGCGAAAGTCGGTGTGCTAGATGCTGATATTTATGGCCCTTCACTACCGAGTTTACTGGCTCTTGAGGATGAAAAACCTCAGGCGAAAGATGATAAAACCCTACTACCAATTGAAAAGTCGGGCATTAAAGCCATGTCTATCGGCTTTTTGGTCCCAGCAGAGGACGCCACTGTTTGGCGAGGACCAATGGCTTCTCAAGCGATTACTCAATTGTTAAATGAAACGGATTGGGGCGAGCTGGATTATCTGATTGTTGATATGCCACCTGGCACAGGAGATATCCAACTTACCATGACGCAAAAAGTGCCAGCCAGTGGTGCGGTGATTGTCACCACACCGCAGACCTTGGCGCTTGCAGATGCACAGAAGGGCATCGCGATGTTTGAAAAAGTGCAGCTCCCTATTTTAGGTATGGTCGAAAATATGAGTTACTTCAATTGTGAGCAATGTGGTAGTCGCAACCATATTTTTGGTCACTCTGGTGGCACCACGCTGGCGAGTCGCTATGGTGTGCCTCTGCTCGCGGAAGTACCGCTTAACGAACAGATCAGAACAGCAACAGAGCAGGGCGAAGATATCATTGCCACAGTCCGTGAGCCTAATTCAGAAAGTAAGACTGACAATCATGGTATAGCAGATCACTATGTTGATTGTGCCCAACTGGTTGCCAGTATGTTATATTACCAATCAGACTCAACATCGGGTGTTGAGATTGTGATGACGGAAGACTAAGAATGAGATTATCGGATACCCATATTCGAGAAGCGATTGAACAACAACGCATAATCATCGAACCTACACCTAAGCCAGATATGATTTCAGGCGTTACCGTGGATTTAAGACTGGGTAACAAGTTTAGAGTGTTTCAGGACCATGCCGCGCCTTACGTTGATCTCAGTGGTCCTAAAGATCAGATCAATGCCGCGATGGAATCCATCATGAGTGACGAAATTGTGTTAGAAGATGGCCAAGCGTTTTTCTTGCACCCTGGTGAGCTGGCGCTGGCAATGACGTATGAAAAAGTAACCCTACCTGCCGACCTTGTTGGTTGGTTAGATGGCCGCTCGTCGCTGGCAAGGCTAGGTTTAATGGTTCATGTTACTGCGCATCGTATTGATCCCGGTTGGTCTGGAAACATCGTATTAGAATTCTATAACTCAGGTAAGTTGCCTTTGGCACTTAGGCCAAACATGAAAATAGGTGCGATGAGCTTTGAAACGATGACGAGTGCTGCGCAATTCCCTTATAACGAGCGTAAAGACGCCAAATATAAGGATCAAAATAGTGCGGTTGCTTCGCGTATTAGTGACGACAGTTAATTGAATAGGTAGGCGAGAGGATTTGTGTGTAAATAGTTGGCCTATTACAAACAAATCTGACGCTTAGCTTGGGAATAACAGCGGCTGGAGAACAAGTTGTTGTTCCAATCTTATAATTAAATATTTAACCCCCTATAACGGCATGCCATCTTTACATTTTTGATCCCCCATCAAATAACCATAACGATTTAAATTCAATAATATTTTTGCATTTGCTTTGATCCAAACCATACTTATTGTAATGCGTTTTTTATGTTGTCGGCGAAAGCGTCATGCGAATGACTGCAGTAGACAAAGTGAAATAGGTATTAGTGCGCGAATGGCGTTGCCTACTGATTTGCAAAGAGAAGCTCATAGCCAATGTTTTCAGGTTGGTGTTTTTCTTGAACGTTAACGCTTGGTTCTTTGCATAACGAATAGGCTGATAAATCACCGTCAAAGTGACTCAAGGAGAATGGGTATGTGGCTTAGCGCTGCTAGGTATGCCACACTGATGTTTACGATAATTGTGTGTTGCATCTTTGCGATGTTGGCTACTGCTGAAACGCAGCTGGCCGCAGAAACTATAGAAGCAAGACCTTTAATTTCAGTAGGCTATGGTGACTTTTCCGAGGCCCAGTTTAATGTATCGCAAGAAACGGTAATTATTCCAAAGGGCGTTGCGGTTTGGCTTCGAATCACAAACCTCGTTCGCGATGATCTGTCAGACCAAGTGCTAACAGTCGCACGTCCATCCATGGGCAGTGTTGAGTTTTTTACCACGGACCCTATTGGAAAATTAACTCAAATCCCCGCAAGTAATAATCATACATCGTTATCCCACTTTTCCCCCCATTTGGTAATTGATGCAAATAGCCATATTGAGCCGATCGTTGTTAAAGTTCAATCACCCTATGTTTCCTTGTCTAGAGTGAGTATTGAACCTTATGAAGTTTATATAGAAGATACCAATGCTCATCTATTTTTAACAGGGTTGTTTCTAGGGGTGATGTTTTTATTGAGTATTTTCATGCTCAGTACCGGTATTATTTCGAAACGCGCAAGCCTGCTTTCGGTTGGTGGCTATTTGCTGTCATTAGCCTGCCTTTACGTCACCCATAAAGGACTCGCTGATATCTTTTTCAGCTACCAAAATAGCATTCATTTTTTACATTACAGTGGCAGCTTTGTGTGTTTTGCACTCGGCTTCAGCCTTTTGTTTTTTCATCATTTCCTTACTAAAAATAGGCTTGATAGAAAGATAAAGCTAACCATCAAGACGACCGCATATATCTACTTACTAAGCGGTGTCATTGTGGCGTTTGCGAAAGTGGATTTACCGTTTGCACTTCAGTCAATTATGGTTATTGGTGCAATTGTATTAAGTACGATGATTTTGGTAAGTCAAGATAAAGACAGCCGTAAAGAAGTCTATTTTTGCTGCGCAATTTGGTCTCCTATGGTGGCGGTATTAATTGGTTTTGCTGGGAGTCAATTAATACAACCAAGTGAGCAAATATCAATCGTAAACCATGTGTTGATCAGCCTACATTTAATGCTCTTACTACTGTTTGTGGTTTGGCATGATGCGGAAAAGCGGCGTATGTATATTCATTATGCTGAGTTTGATAAAGAGACTGCACTTCCCAATAAATTCGCCCTGTTTGGTTCGCTCGCTAAGCTTGAGGAGCAAAATAAAGCGCATACATTGTTGCTTTTTAAACCACTGATCCTGCCATCAATAAGACTGAGTTTTGGCTTAACCTTTGCAAATCAGCACATCAATAAGTTATTCAAAGAGGTCTCTGAGCAAATCAATACTTATGGTAGCGCTGCCGTTGCAAATAAAGGAAACACACCTATTTACCGCCTAGAAGACCAAGTGTTTGCCATCGTGCTTGATGGTAAAATAGAGGTCAGTCAAGTTGAGCAATATGTATGTATTTTATCTGCTGTATTCGAAGAAGGGGTTGGCTATAAAGACACGCAGATTGTCGATAGTCTAGAGGTTGGGGTAGCGAATTATCCAATGCATGCAAAATCCACTGAGAAGCTTATCCAGCGCGCGCTGCAGGCTCTTAATACTAAGTCACACAATGGTCAACGTTGGCATCTATTTGATGTTGAAAGCTCTATTTCGACTGAGCGACAATTAAAGCTCACCTCGTTTCTTAAAAGTGCGATAGAACATGAACAGTTCAGTTTATTCTTTCAGCCGCAGGTAGACCTCAGGACTGGCAGGGTATTTGGCTCGGAAGTGCTACTGCGCTGGCTTCACCCTGAACTTGGTTACATACCACCTGACGAATTTATTCCGATTGCGGAGTCTTCAGGGCAAATTTATGAGATCACCGAATGGGTGATTGAGCATGCGCTTCATTATCAAGCTGAGATAACCAAGTTATTGCCTGAGCACGTTATTTCAATCAACGTATCTGGTCGTGACTTGAGTAGAAGAGAGTTGTCGGTACAGCTTATTACGCTTATCAATGAATTATCACTCGCACCTTCTCAAATAATGATAGAGATCACGGAATCTGTAACGATAGGAAAAGAAGCAGAGCTTAAAGGGGTGTTAGATGATTATCGTTCAATCGGCGTAAAGGTGGCGATAGACGATTTTGGTACTGGATATTCCTCACTTGCATATTTGAGTAAACTTGGATTTGATGAACTTAAAATTGATAAAAGTTTTGTGATGGATATTGAGACATCTAAGAGCAACCAAACAATTTGTAAAGCGACGTGTGATATGGCGCACAGTTTAGGATCAAGGGTGGTGGCAGAAGGGGTTGAGGATATCAATAGCTACATTCGTTTGCAGGCCTATGGCTGCGACTTTGCACAGGGCTATTTTATTTCACGTCCGTTGCCGTTCACGGAATTTAAGAGTTGGTTAAGTAAAGTCACCTATGCTGGTGATATAAAATCTTTCCTAGTTCGCTGAAGTAGTGAAAAATGGGCTCAGCGCATCGTTTTCTATGTTCATGCTTTGGGTAAATCCCCAGTTTTTCTTGTTCTGAACCTTTAATTCCCGCGGCCAAAAATGAATTTGATATATCGCTGTGATAGGCAATAATGGCCTCGAACATCCGAGCTGTTAGCTCCTCGGGCAGGGCGTAATATATTTGTTTGTTTGCGCTATCAGCAATCTTGGCGGTATGAAAATACCGATTTGGTTGTTGATGTTGTTCATCTAAAAAGGTATGCGCAAAAAACGTTGCTAAAGCATTGTTCAGAGGGTGTAATACGGTTTCAGTAGAAAGTAACCAAGCTGACGATGCAAAAGGCTTTTTTGGCTGTGTTATTAAATGCTGGCAAATATAGTGATCAAATGCATGCCACCATTCGTGGGCAAGTGCGCCACCGCCGGCATTTTTTGCTAACGCGAGTGTTCTCGTATTTGCCGCGTAATGCGCTTGAATACCTTGTTGACCGCCTGTACCAAAAGCAAAATTAAGTGTTCCCCGAAGGCCAATGACTTCTGGTGGTACCTGTAATATTTGGGCTAGATCTGCGAGGGCATCATAAATGAAATTGGCGGATAAACGGGTTTCTTCGGGCGTAACCCAATGACCAATGGTCATGGTTTTAAAGCCAAAGGTCTGTTTAATTTCACTGAAATCAACTTGATCGCCGAATCGATAATTGGGTCCTCGGCGAGTGTATCCGCGCAGTAGTCTCGAGCTTGGCATTTTCTTCCTTTAATACCGAGCCTTAACATCATCAGGCATTCGCGTCATCTGTTCTTTCACCATGCCTGCTTGAAGTTTATAGAGATCCGCAGTTTCGCATTGATCTACAATCTCGAGAAATTGAGCTGCCGCTTCAAGTGTTGATAAACTGTATTCATGTTTAGATTTACGAATAGTATATTCACTCGCATTTACCGAATCGAACTGAAAACTGGGTAACTGGCTTAGCCACGGATTGAGCTTATAAAGCTTAGTGGCTTTCTTCCAAGTACCATCCAATAAGATGATGGCATCAAGATTTTGAGCGTGATTATGTTCTGTAGTTAAGGTCTTGGCGTGGCTGTTTGGGTAGAGTAGTGCAACATGGTTTCCGTTGCAGAAGTTAATCAACTCTTCAAAGTCAGTGGTATTTTCTCCAACATACAGCGCAAAACTGTCTAACTGCAAGGCGAGGAGCTTTGCGGTATTCTTGGCGACTTTTACTTCGCTTGGGTGCTGCATGATAATAACTTGAGTCGCATTTGGTATCACGTTACCAATATAGGAGCATACGCAAGTTTTTGTGGGAAACTGACAGACTGGACAGGTATTACGTTTCATGTTTGATGAGGTGTTTCTTAATATAAGTCATATTTTATCATATCTTGCCCGCATTTACTTTGCACAAGAAACCAGATTTGGCTAGCATAAGTAATAGAATATTAAATTTAAGGAAAATTATGAGCATCGTAATAGATGAAGGTGCCCTAGAAAACATGCAAATGTTGCTGGGCGAGCAATTCGAAGATACGGTTCATTTTTGTTGTTCTGAATTCGAGCGGTTAGAATCGGAGTTGATGCTGAATTTGAATCAGGATCAAGAAGCTGCCATTCGTCATGCTCACAGTTTGAAATCTAACGCTGCTCAGTTTGGGGCCGCTAGTTTGAGCGATTTAGCAAAGATGATAGAGCATGCCCTTATTCAAGGGGAGCAGGATATTGTTGATGATTCTATTGAGAAGCTGGCAGCACAAGTTGCAGGTTCAAAAGCGAAACTGCAGCAGTGGGTGAGTACACAGTCTTAAATCCAGCATAAGCCAAAGAGCGGAAATGAGGTCGTTTATACGGCCTTTTTTATTTTCTGAAACCTAATATTGCGCTTATTTATCCCACCCTAATCACTTCATTTTGTAAGTTGCTTTTTTGAAGCATAAAAAGTTATCACAAGCATAGAATTTAGACGGCATTGTGATATATGCTTGAGCAAAATGAGGGGGTTATAGATGCTACAAATAACAAAAAGTAATAAGCTCAACGGGGTGAGTTACGATATTCGTGGTCCAGTATTGGATCAAGCAAGAAAAATGGAAGACGAGGGCATGAAAGTCCTCAAATTAAATATTGGTAATCCGGCGGCATTTGGCTTTGATATGCCAGAAGATATGCACCGAGATATCATAAAAAACTTATATTCTGCACAGGGCTATTGCGACTCAAAAGGATTGTATTCTGCCCGAGTTGCCGTGTATCAATATTATCAGCAAAAAAGCTTTCCCAATATTAGTGTCGATAACATCTTCATTGGCAATGGCGTCAGTGAATTGATCCAAATGACCGCACAAGCCTTACTCAATGACGGTGACGAAGTGTTGATCCCCGCACCGGATTATCCGTTATGGACTGCCGCAGTTAAATTATCAGGCGGTAACCCAGTGCATTATCTTTGTGATGAAGAGCAAGACTGGTTTCCAGATATCGAAGATATCAAGCGTAAAATCACGAGTCGTACAAAGGCATTGGTGCTGATCAACCCAAATAATCCGACCGGTGCTGTATATGATAAAGCATTGCTTGAGGCATTAATTGACGTTGCCAGAGAACACAAGCTATTAATACTGAGTGATGAGATCTACGAAAAGATTTTATATGATGATGCGGAGCATTTTTCAATTGCGAGTCTTTGTGATGATATCCCAGTTATCACTTTCAACGGCTTAGCAAAAACCTATCGTGCGGCCGGGATCCGCATGGGCTGGATGGTGATCAGTGGTAAGCATTCAGTGATGCGGGACTTGATCACAGGCTTAGAAATGCTCGCGTCTATGCGATTATGCGCCAATGTTCCTGCACAGTTTGCCATTCAACAAGCGCTCGGAGGCATACAGTCCATCGACCAACTCATTGAACCGGGTGGGCGTTTGTATGAGCAGCGTGATATTGCGTTTAAAGGCTTAAACGATATCGAAGGGATAAGCTGTGTAAAGCCAAAGGGCGCGCTTTATGCATTTCCAAAAGTCGACGTGAAGCGGTTTAATATTAAGAATGATGAGCGCATGGTGCTGGACTTGCTCAAAGAAGAAAAAATTCTACTTGTCCACGGACGTGCTTTTAACTGGCCCAGTGCGGATCATTTTAGATTAGTGTTTTTACCACATAAAGATGATTTACAGCCTGCAATGGATAGAGTAAAGCGCTTTTTTGCGCATTACAGTCAGTAATACCTTGTAAAAAAGCTCGGAAATTTCCGAGCTTTTTTGTGGGCTAGTAATTTGTTACTTAGGGAGTATTAGAATTTAGCTCCGGTGTCGTTTGTTGGCTATCAGCCGAGCTTTTACCTTTAAACCATTTGCGGCCAACGCGTTTAACATCTTCAAGTGCCACATATTGACAAGGGATAAGTACTAGGGTGATCACCGTGGCAAACAACACACCAAATGCAAGCGAAACCGCCATTGGAATAACAATTTTAGCTTGTAGGCTCGTTTCCATAATGATTGGTACAAGTCCGATAAAGGTGGTCAACGAAGTGAGCAAGATTGCTCTAAAGCGTTTACATCCGGCCTCGACGGCTGCGGCTTTTAAATCGATACCTTCTTCGCGTGCTTTATTGACAAAATCAACCATAACCAAAGAGTCGTTCACCACAACCCCAGCTACGGCAATAATACCAAAGAAAGACAAGCTACTCATTGTCATTCCCAATACCATATGACCGAATACCGCGCCGACCACACCAAATGGGATCACAGACATGATGATGACAGGCTGAGAATAAGAACGTAGTGGAATTGCCAGTAGTGCGAAAATAATCATTAATGATAGGGCAAAGTCACGAATTTGCTCAGCGACACTCTCCATTTCTTCTTGTACGCGACCTGCCACTGCACTTTGAACGCTAGGATAATTCTTTAATAGACTAGGAAGATATTCGTCACGAACTTGCTTTGCTATCTCAAAAGGTTGTGCGATTTCTGTATCAACTGATGCCCAAACATTAATAGTGCGTTTGGCGTTTTCTCGGCGAATTCGGTTAACACCGTCTACCAATTTCACGTCAGCCACTTCTACCAACGGCACTTCTGCACCTTGAGGCGTTAAGATACGCACGTCCTGAATGTCACTAATGGCATCACGGTGTTCTTTAGGATAACGGATCATTACTTTGATCTCTTCACCATCACGTAAAATACGCTGTGCTTCAAGGCCGTAATAACTGAAGTTTACTTGGGATGCAACATCCGCCAACGTGAGTCCAAGGCTGTACGCTAATGGTTTAAGCTCAAGCTGCACTTCATCGGTTGCTGATTGCATAGAGTCATTGATATCACCAACACCTTCAATAGTTGCTAGCTTGTCTTTTAGTTTCTGTGCGACTTCACGAAGCTCTTCTTTGTGTTTGCCTTCTAACCTAAAGCTAATGTCTCCGTCATCACGGCCACCATTCATAATGCTATCTTGAATGTTTAGCGATTTAACACCAGGCAGTGCAGGCATTGCATCACGCCAGCGGGCGCTGAGTGCAAAGGTATCGATTGGACGTGCATCTGGTTCAACCAAGATCACCATAATATTTGCGCTTGTGCGGCCGTTCATATTCACCATGTAATCACGGATCATTTTCTTGCCATACTCAGCCTCAATTTCTTTGTCGACATTCAGTACCATTTGCTCAATTTTTTGAATTGACTCAAGCGTCGCGTTTTCTGACGAAGATAAGTTCATATCAATCGAGATACGTGGAAAATCATGTGGGATTTTTGGATTAGCAACAAACTTCACTAAGCCACCAGCAAACATCCCAGCGCTAACAATTAAAATGGTTAAAAATCCAACAATGACGGTATAGCGGTAGTGAATACAGCGGACAATGAATGGGCGGTACGTGTTTTCAATGAAAGATTGAAGGCCGCTATCCATTTTTTCTCTGAGGCGGTGGAACGGATTTTTAGGGTTGCTTGGTTTTTCTTTCATCGCTGCTAAATGCGCAGGTAAAACCAGCTTAGATTCAACCAAAGAGAATAGTAAGCAAAGAATTATTACGCCACCAATTGCTTTAGAAAATGCTGCCGTTGGGCCGGTTGCTAATGTTTGCGGCAAGAAAGCAGCAACAGTAGTAAGCACACCAAATGTGGCTGGGATAGCAACACGTTTTACACCACGAACGACATTATCGAGGCTATGACCATGTTTTTCTATTTCAGCATGGGCGGATTCACCGACGACTATTGCGTCATCAACGACAATCCCCAACACCAAAATAAAGGCAAAGAGTGAGGCTAAGTTAATCGTTACATCTAAATAACCCATTGGCATCATTAAAAATGCACCTAAGAAACTAACTGGCAACCCCATCATGACCCAAAATGCTAAACGCACACGTAAAAATAGAGCAAGCATTAGCATAACTAATACGCCACCTAACGCCATATTTTCTAGCATCATGTTAAGGCGGCCATTAAGGTAATAGGTCAAGTCAATAAAAGGTTCAAGTTCTACGCCTTGTGGCAGTGATCCTTTCTTTGCCTCAAGGTAGTTCTTAATGATATCTGCAACTTTGGTGATGTCTTGGTCTTTTGACGCGCTAACTTCATACACTAGTGAGTTCTTACCATTGTATTTAGAGTATTGAAGTCCTTCTTCAAAGCCATCGTTAATGGTGGCGACGTCGCCTAAGCTAACCTGTGCGCCGTCTGGTAGTGTTAGTAAGGGGAGTTTTCTAAACTCGTCACCGCGATAGGCTTGGTTTTCAACTCGCATTGAAATATAGCCATTCTCGGAGCGAATTTGGCCAGCAGACATGTTCGCTGAGAAGCTCTTTACTGCATCCGAAATTGCTCTAAAACTTAGGCCGTATTCGCGCATTTTATCAGGGCTTATCTCAATAGAGATTTCGTAGTTCAGGCCACCATCAAAGCGTACAAGGTTAACGCCAGGTAACGACAGCATTTCTTCATGAATGCGATTACCAAGCTCTTTAAGATCATGGGGACTCAAGTCGCCATTGAGTGACAACCACATCACTTCTTGGGTTGCTTTGTCGTGACGTACAATGGGGCGTTCCATTCCTGATGGGAAAGTTGAGACGGAGTCTACTTGCATCTTGACTTCGTCGAGTACCTCTTTGGTGTTGTACTGCTCGTCTACTTCTATCCAAGTTTGCGAGTAACCGCGATTAGAGTAGGTGATCAAGCGTTTGATCCCTTCGAGACCTTCCATGGATTCCTCGATCTTAATCGTGATCCCTTCCTCGACCTCTTGAGGTGCCGCGCCCGGATACACAGCTTGAACACTTATCCAGTTACTATCGTATTGTGGAAACATTTGCTTGCGGATCGAAAACGCGGTAAGCAAGCCGCCCACAATAATAAATATCATCAATAAGTTTGCTGCGACTGGGTTACGTGCAAACCAAGCAATTAAGCCTTTTTCTGTACTTTGACTATGCATAAACCTTACTCCTCTTTGAGCGCCAATTGGGTGTTTGCGCTTTGCGAAGGAGTATCGTCTGTACGTAGTTGCATCCCTTCAGACGGATAGTCCAGCGCTGAAGTAATGATCTGTTGGCCTGACTCAACGCCGTTATCAACGACGACCATGCCATTGTACTCTCTAATAATATTGACCTTTTTGTAACTCAGCTTGTTATCGTCATCCAATGTTGCAACGCGACCTTCTTTCACTAAGTGATGAGGAAGCATAGTGGCATTTTGCACTAACAAACCTTGAATATCAGCGTTGATATAAGCGCCAAAACGTAGTGGTTTTACGTTGTTGTGATAAGGCTGTTCGACTTGAGCAACAAGGTAGGTCATGCGACTTTTGTTATCGATAACGCCTTCACTGCGGACTATTTCACCTTTCCAACTCATCGGTTGACCAGCGACTTCTGCTGTGATCACGACATCGGTGCCAACACCTTGTTGCGGTAGGTATTTCAATTCATTATCGGCAACAGGGAGGCGTACTTCCGCAACAGATGTCGCATTGAGTTTACCAAAGCCATTACCGGGATTGACTACACTACCAAGGCTTACGGTGCGAGATTCTATAATCGCATCGTAAGGCGCTTTGATATAAGTACGCTCTAAATTTCGGTTCGCTCTTTTCACCGCTGCCTGCGCAGCTTTAAAGCTTGCTAACTTTTCAGCGAGCTGAGGTTTTCTTAAATAAAGTTCGGAAGGTATTTTTTCGTTAGCATTTGCTTTAATCCTTTGCCATTCTGCTTTTGCTACTTGCACCTGAGCTTGTTCTATTTCTAGCGCTGAGCTGGCTTGTGCTAAAGCCGCTTCGGCTTCAATCAGCGACGCTTCATAGTCATTCGGGTCGATGCGAGCAAGCACGTCACCTTCTTTGACAAAGCCACCTTTGACAAACTTGTCAGACAATGAAATGACTTGACCGCTGACCTGAGCAACAAGCTCAGTACTGTATTTTGGCATCACGATACCGTATGACGATACGTTTAGCCTAATTTGGTCAATATGAATAGGTTGAACCTGTACGAGAGGATGTACTATTTCTTCTTTCTTCTCTTCTGGAGGTTGTTTCATTGCAGACATGGCAACAGCCGCTGCAATTCCCACCGCAAGAACGGCAATTGGTAGAATTATTTGTTTTTTACTAGCCACGTTAAAATCCTTCCTGTTGAATGATTTTTAATGACCCAGATTAACGGCTCTAGATCATCGATAAGCTTAAGAATACGCGAATAGTTATGTCGAGGTGTTTAAATCCAGACTGAATATGTAACAAAGCTTTGCGTACCTATATTTATCGTTACATTCTAAGACGGCGTTGCCTTTGGCTCTTAGGAAAATCTAAGATTATCAATCATAACATCTCCTTTTTAACACTTTATTTTTAAACATAAAAAGGGTAAACGAGTCATTACAAAGAAACCTGTATTATCAGATTGACTATTTCATAGGTTGGCGCTTGTAGATTATGTATAAAGAGTTGATGAGTAAGAATTGAATGTACTAAAATACACATCAATTTTAAAAACCTCAGGTGGTGCAAGTATGCCAGTTGGTACATTCATAGCTACAGATAGTTCCCCGTGTGTTGATAAGGTGGGAAAAGGGTGTGGTGCATGCTGTGTGGCACCGTCCATTACAACACCTATTCCAGGGATGCCCGATGGAAAGCCTTCAGGTGTTCGATGTGTTCAGCTAGATAGTAATGATTTGTGTAAGCTATTTGGAAAATCAGAAAGGCCTAAAGTCTGCTTGGATTTCGATGTCGATATAGACATTTGTTTCAACAACAAAGAGCATGCGTATACATACCTTATTGAATTAGAGAACTTAACAGGCTAGACAGGAATTGGTTTCGTTTCCTGTAGCTAAAATCGTACTAGTGTAACTAGAGAACATGCCGGCCTCTATATTATATTCAGTATTTTTGCTCGCTATTGTGTCGTCGGTGTTTTATGTCAGTCTTACCTGCTTTAGAAGTGTCTATGTAATTAAGGATAAAGACAGCTTATTCATTGATTGAAGACCCATATAAACAGTAGTGGCGCCGCATGGGTGATAATTGCTACTGCTAATATTGCAAGGTTTTCGGCTGCGTGGGAATGTGGCCACTTGCTAGCGGTAAAGCTGAATATTTGCTTTTGGTAATCGAGCGCAGGATAGTAAGAGCTACCCGAGGTAGCTCTTGATTTTATGTTTTAATTGCCTCTAGTAAAAACTTGCGCGGCGCTATTATTATCTTGATATTGAATAATATCCGTACCATTTGCCGAATTGGCTTCGAGTACATCTAAAGATAAAGCTGAATTGGCTTGTGGCTTGATACGCTCACCTGTCCAACTCCACTTCAAGTTAATATGGTCAGTACATTGATAAATAGTAACACTATCAAAGTCACCGCTGGCACCTGTGCTGTCAAGGCAGTATAGTGGGTTATGTTGATTTCTAATAAACCCTGTTACCTCATCATATGCCCATTTTTGTCGTGCTGTGGTGTTACAATCCCATAATTGAACATTCAAGCCGTCATAGAAAGCGTCATTGCTTGGCTCAATACACTTACCGAGTGACTTTATTTCGGTATATTGTTTATCAATGATCGCTTTGGGGCCATTTATAATGTCAATTTTGTTAAAGTTAAGCACTTTATGAGCAGTCCCACCACTTAACCTGATGGTGTTTGCTACTGTAGTATGATTAACATTGGCATCTCCTTTTGCGATTGTGAGATAAGCTGTGGCATTATATTCACCACCTGAACCGTTATCATTCCAATAAAAATGTGCTTGTCCATCGACTAATAAATCATCGCGAACACATTTGATTGGTAGATTTGGACGACTTCTGTCGTGAGAACGAACAGCCACATCGCCCAGGCAGGTATATCCGCTAGGAGCAACTGGGTGCCAAAAGGTGATATCGTATTTACCACCAGTTTTCCAATCATTCCACTTCCAATCATAACGAATTGGATCTGCCAATTTTCCTGAACCATCATCATAAACCACAATTGACTGACCTGGGTGACGTGCATATCCAGAGGCGTGAGGGCCATCTGCGGCAAAGGCTGGGGTATCGCCAAGCATATACCAATTTGCACCAGGAAGCTTAGGGCGGTAGATGGCTAAGTTTAATCCGGCATCAGTATCTTCATCTGAATAATTGAAAGTATAATCGGTGACAATCGCCGCTTTTAAAAGTGACTCTTGCGGCGTCTCGTCGCTCAGCGCGATGCGGTCTTCTCCACTTAACCAGTGCTCGCCGTGACCTTTTGAGTAGTTAACCCAGTGATCGGTCAAGGCCGAAGCCATTTTTAACGCCTCGTTTTGCTTAGACGTTTTTGGCACTGAAAAGCGGAAATCATCACCAAATTCACTTTGACATTGAGATTCACCTGTAGACCAAGGGCCGGTGGCAGTAGTGACTTTCCATTCTCCTTCTGAGTTTTCGCAAGCGAACTTAAAACTCAAGCCGCAGCTATCGTCATAAAACCGACCTTGATGGCTCACAGCACAAGAAACGTTGTCAATGCCACCCGTACCCGCAATAGCATCGGGTTGATTGTCCGCCCAGCTCCAAACCGCAGCCTTCATACGAGCATCATTTTGCGCCGATAACCAATCAAAGCCGAACCACGTACCACCACATTTTGACCTGCCGCTCACTTCGCTAGCGCTTATATAAGAACCAGGCTTTGGGTTATCTTCTTCTCGCTGTTCAAAAAACAAGGAAAATTTGCCCTCGCCAGCATGTTTAGAACAGTTACTCCAAGGACCTTCATTACCTTCTTCTATGCCGTTGTATTGAAACATCCATTCTTTTGAGATGTCACTCTCGTCCGCTGACCATCCAAAAAACAATATTTGCTTACCTAAATCTAATAGATGTTTTGGCGTGAGGTCTGAAGGGATTGAGCTATATCGGCCCTCTGGGCGGTACACGATATCGCCAATTTGCATTTGTATACCTTCACGGAAATATACCCAATCTTCAGTTTCTAGATTGCCATTTTCTATCTTAATAAGTAGCACTTGGTCTGGATTAGCTTTCGCCCATGTTGCGACTTCTCGTAGTGCTGTATCAAAGTAGATATACTCGCTAAGGGTACCGGCCGCTGTACTACAGCGACCTGAACTATGGCATAGATACAATGCACCGTACTCAACGTCGCGGGTGCGATAAATGTCGAGTTCTAAAATTCTTGCTCCAGCATTAAGCTGTGCTGTAATACTGATATCTTGGTTTTCATAAAGTTTTAAATTATAAGCATTTGAACTGTACGAATTATGAGTACCAGCATAAATACCATCAACTAACGGTACTTGCTTCTGTAACCGTGATTGATGGCTTAGCGCATCACTTGCCCAATCTGCCATAACTGGCGTTGCATTAGATAATGCAAATGCAATAGCTGATGTCAAAATTGGTTTTTTCATATTTACTACTCCTTTCGTCAAATAACAAAAAATAAACCTTTTGTTAGCATTTGCGGTTTTAATGTTGCCAAATTTTGCCGTGCTCGTCTGTCAAGTTATGTCGTTTGCTGTCGTTAATTGTAAGTATTAACCTACTGATATTTTTAATTGTTTGCTTTTGTCTTTTGCTCTGTTTTTCGCGTTGCCTTGATGATAAAAAAAGATGCCTGCTTGTTAATTTTTTGAGTTTTCAGTGGGGCATGTGATTTTAGAATTTCAATTTAGAGGGGATAACCTTGAGAAAAATAGTTCCACTTTATTTACTCGTTATGTCTGGACATAGCTGGGCTAATGACGATCAAGTTTGTTTGTACCGTGATCCTGGTTTTAATAACTTAATGGGGTGTTATGGTGTAGGCGCTTACAATGATATGAATGAGAAAAACAAAGTGTCATCCATAAAAGTAGGTAAAAATGTTGCCATGTCTGGTTTTGAGCGTTCCCATCAGCGGGATGATTACTTTACTAGTTTTGTTAGTATTAAAGAGCTGGGGGAGTATGACGATGATATGGATTCTTTTGTTGTATTTAATAAGCCAAGCCAACATTTTGCATGTCTTTGGCAGCATCCAAATCAACGCGGTACCGCATTTTGTGCCGCGGAGGGTCAGTCAGTATCAAATCTGAATCGCTTTAAGAATGAAACTTCATCGGTGAGTATTCATGGCGATGTAAAAATTATCGGTTATGAACGAGCTAATTTTTCTAGTTCGACAATGACTATGATGTTACCTGTAGCCGAGATGAGTTCCTTTAACGATGATATAGATTCATTTAAAGTAATAAAGCGCAGTAGCAATAACTTCGCCTGTATTTGGCAGCATCCAAATTATCGTGGCTCTGCACAATGCGCAGAGGCTGGAGAGAGCGTTAGTAACCTGACTAACATGATTAATTCTAATTCGTCTTTGCGGCTTTCTGGAGAGGTGACGTTTACGGGATACTCTCACTCAAACTTTAGTGGCGAAAGCTTTACCAGTTACGAGGATATCTCCGAATTTGGTGAGTTTGATGATGATGTTGACTCTTTTAAAGTAGCACACCGCCCGAGTAATAATTATATTTGTCTGTGGGAACATCCAGAATATCGTGGTACTGCATTTTGTGCCGCTGAAGGTGAACAAGTGTCCAATATGCATCGCTTTAAAAATGGCACTTCTGCTATTTCGATGCATGGCTCTGGGATTGGCTTAAAGGGCTTTAGTTATGATGACTTTAGAGGCGTGACTTTTGAGACTGATTATCCTATCAGTAAAATGTCTCACTTTAATGATGAAATTGATTCGTTCCAAATTGTTTCTGGGGTTTTTGGTATTGATAAAAAACGCTGGATGAGTGAAATATATCAGCATATTAAAGACAAAAAACTCTCACAAATTGTGATCCCCGGAACTCACGATAGTGGTTCTTATGATATTGAACAAGGCAACCCTTTGGTGAAAAAAGAGGATATTTTCACCAAGGCTTACGAGCTTGGTTTTGAAGAAATAGTGTTTAACTGGGATAAGACTCAGACTGATGACTTTAAAGCGCAACTAGAAGCCGGTTTTAGATATTTAGACTTACGTGTTGCCGGCTTGCCTCAAGCTGATGGCAAGCTAAAATATGTGTGGTTTCACAGTGCAGCTGGAAGCAATGATTTAACTACATCGCTGCAACAGATTGCTGACTTTGCCAGTAATAACCCCGACGAAATTGTATTGTTAGAAATGAGTCGTTTTCATAAACCAGGTACTGGCAGCAATAAAGTTGATGGTATGACTGAAGTTGAAAAACAAGCGTTTTTTGACAAGGTTGTGTCAGTGATGGGTGACAGAATGGTGACCAAAAGTTCACTTGCTAACAACTTTAACCCTACGGTTTCGCAGTTACTGTCGACCGGTAAGAATATCATGGTGATGATTTCTGGTAATACGAGTAACAACCCTCATGATGACAAGTTCTGGACAAATGGCTTTCGATATAAATTTAAAGGTGAAACAAACCCTGAAGGCCTATTTAACGAGAGGCTTGGTAAGTTACAAGAATATTTACAAGATCCACAAGATACCATGAGCTATATGTCCGCCGCTGTCACACCTGATACGGCAAATATTATTGGTGGCCTACTGCGAGATCCTGGATCTGTCGGCATGATCACCGGTATGTGTAGTGCAGGGGCATTTGCAACGGGACCATTAGCGCCATTAGCAGCTGCTGTATGTGGATTAGCAGCGCCAGCGATGCCCACTTTTGCGGCCTCAATGAGTTTTGAGGGTACGGCGAGCAACTTGATTGAGATGGCAAAGAAAGCCAACCGCGAAGGGATGGATTCCCGTAACAATGATTTATATACCTCTTTGCCTTCGGTTCATCATCAAGGTATCAATGACATGCTGCGTTGGTATGTTACCCGAGGCTATCCACTAAACGTGTTTGGTGTTGACGATTTTACCTCAAGTACAGGTGTTGAAACTGCAATTAAAGCCAACATGGGTGGCTTAAAACGCCGAGTTGGTGTTTTCTTCCAAGGTGACGGAAAAGACGGGTACTTATCATATACCGATGCTTACACCACTACTGGAGGGATTGACGGTAAGTTCTGTACAAGCCATCAATTGCGTTACAGTGTCCGTTCTGGCGGTATTATTTTGGTTAATGATACCCGTATAGGTGATGGTAAATATGTTGAGTTTGAGCGCGGTCAATTCCCACCAGATGCAGAGGTGCGTATTCAAGCTTCAAGTCCAGGTGCCGGTTGGCATAACGTGAGTAAACGAGATGGGACGGTCTGGCGTAATATTGAATCCATGATTGATAATCGCCAAGACGTGTATGTACGTGGTGCCGACCAAGGGTTCGGTTACGGAAAAGCGTGGGCCAGTGATGATTATCGTGCCCATGTAAATTGCTTTGGTAATATTGTTGGCAGTCCCAGTGACAGTGAAGACAACCTAGGATATGCCGGCTGGTAACATAGCCATATGCAACGAAAGCTTAAACACTTTGGCTTCAAAGGGGTGATAGACCCAGACTCATAACTGGGTCTATCCTTTTACTGCTGGGGTCGCTTACACGATACTTTCATTGTTGTCTTTAGTTGATGAGTGTTTGACACCGCTGAATGGCTTTAAGGAGACTAACGTTACCTCGCTTACACTGCTGCTGTTAACTCTGCCATTCTTTTGGACTGAGGGTGTTGTGCACCGACACTCTACTCCTTGGGTGTTTTACATCATAATAACTCATTGCTTGTAAAGAGTATGCGTCATGGATCCAGCGTGTGTCACGAACTGTGTGAACTTTGAGTGCTCAATAGCTGGAATTACTTTGCACTCTGAATCGTAAATATAAAATATTATCACTTTTAACATAGTTTGAAATTTAACTTTCTATTAAGAACCAACTGGTTGAATTATTTAATTGAGCTTTTTGCTCGAAATTCAAGCTATTTATAACACTTTATAACAGTTGTGCTATTTACAATATGATTTAATGCAAATGTTGCATTAGATAAAATATTACAAAAAGAGGGATTAATGAAAATACATATTACTGCGTCGTGCCTTATACTACTTACTACTCTTGTAGGCTGCGGTGGCGGCAGCGATAAAAATAAAAAAGTTGAAGAGGTGGATGTGAAATCGGGAGTTGATACGACTACTGATAACACGGTGAACGTGACTGAGAGCATCCTAGGTATTACCGCCATCAATATGACGAACATTGAATTAGACCATAACTACCACTACGTGAAGGAAGTGGGCGACTCTCATACTGAAGTTAAGCGGACTACGTATAGTATCATGCCATACGTTACATCAGGTGATGTGTTTTTACCTAAAGTAAATGAAACAGTAAAGTTCACCTTAGGCTTTCCTGGCCAAAATAAAGTCAGCGTGACAACAAACAACGCAAACAATAAAGAGCAACTCACGTCGGGCTTTAGCACAGCCTTTAACGAACAAATCGATAATACATCTACTCTTTTGGTCACGTATCACAACGGTGAAACCGAGCTATCTCAGTCGCTTATTCATACCAATTTTGAGCCATCCTCACAAAGCGCTATTGTGATAGATGCGTTCGATTTATCAGAAAATGCAACATTGAATTTGGAGGGTAAATGTGCTGATGGCCAAAGTGCAAACTTAGTGCCTGGTGACTCCAATATTCACCATATTGTTTCGTGCAAAAATAATTCAGAACTGGTGTCGCTTACTGCAAAGTCAGGTTCAGATAGTGTTGTGATAGATTATAAATTTATCCTTAATCACCGTTATACACTGCTATTGGCAACAGACCACGAGAACAGCATTATTAGTACACTCATTAGTAAAGACTCATTCTAAGTTTTAGATTTGAATAGGATAAGAGCTAGTTTATTGTATTTACATGTAATCAAAGATTAGCCTCTTACTATGATAGAGATTGAAGAGTAGCTAAGCGCGAGCACTGACGCTAAGTTACTCATCTTTTCTCTATATTCAAGCATAAAAAGTCATACTCCTTCGTATAAAGCTATTCAACTTAGTACTTAAAAATGGACAATTATATGAATACCAAACAACTGACAGCGCTATCACTGCGGGTGGTCGCAATATGGATGCTGATCCAGGTCTGCATGAACGTGCCCGGAATCATTAGTTATTTTTTAACTAGTGGAGCAGACGAAGTAACCGCCAACGACGGCTTTGTGTATTTAGCTGTGGTTTCTTCCTCTATCTTAAGTGGTCTTATCTGTGCTTATTTTATTTTTAAGATTTCAGGTAAGATAGCACAGCATATTGATGATGTAGACGCAAAACCGTTTAATAAAAATGCAGAAGCATTTTTGATCCAGCTTGTTGGGCTGTATTTCTTAGTTGATAGTGTTAGTACATTACCAAGTGAAATTTACTTTGCGTTTTTTAGTGCAATTTCGAGTACTGCAGCTGACAGCTTTTGGATATCAGGAAGCGTACTTCAGTCAATGATTAGCTTTGCTATGATATTTAAACCCAATCTTTTCATTACCGTTTTTAGGTCGTCTGCTACTAAATGAGTTATGTTTGGGGGAGCGGTTATTAGTCTTGAGCATGATGTGAGATTTATTTGTAAGGGGCTAGCTGAATGTTGCAATGCTTTGTATTTGCTCATAGCTAATATCTCACTCATTTCTAAACGTGCTATCAACAATTCAATTATGCGGCAACCTGGTAAAGGCTCACGCTGCCCATCACAGACCCTCAAGAAAATTAGAACACGGGAAACATTATGAATACTTCTATCTTGATTGTTGAAGATGACTTTGAAATGGCTGAATTGACCGCCATGTTATTAGAGTCAGAAGGATATCAATGTAAAATTTGCACTGATGGTGAGGAGGCTATTGCACAAGCTAGAGTGCATACTCCTAATGTGATTTTATTAGACTTGATGTTACCAGGTAAATCAGGTCTTGAGATATGTAAAGAGTTGCGGTGCTTTTATCAAGGCGCAGTGATAGTGCTAACGGGCCAGGATAATGATATTTCTGAGGTTGCGCTACTCAAAGCCGGTGCAGACGATTACATACTAAAACCATTAAAGCCTCTTGTGTTAATTGCACGTATCAGTTCTATTTTAAGGCGGCTAAACGAAGTGAACAAAGAGGTTGGACGGTGTCTTTCAGTAAGCGGATTGAATATTTTCCCGGATCAAAGAATAGTGACTTTAAGCTCAGGGCAAGTACTCGATTTAACCTCCGCAGAGTTTGATGTATTACACCTCCTAGCAGAAAAAGCTGGTAGCACAGTATCTCGTGATCAGTGTTCTATGTTGGCAAGAGGTATTGAATGTGATGCTCAAGACCGCTCAATAGACATGCGGGTATCAAGTCTCAGAAAAAAACTCTCCACAGCGCTTATCGGCGATTCGATCATTGTTACCGTGAGAAATAAAGGCTATATGCTCGCAAAGACATAGCGTTAAGACCATAAGCTAGATATGCCTCTTTCAAGTTTATGGGGTAATAAATTTAATAGGTGTTATTGAGGGTGTATAAGGTTGAATAGGCGCATACATATATTCTGGCATTTCTTTTTTTGGATCTTATTGGCTCTGATCAGCATTTTACTTATTACCATCTGCTATTTTACAAATGTAGATGAAAAATATGCCACAAAGGCTTTTGTTATCGACATACAAAAGATATCAGTTGAGGTATTACAAGAGCATGATCCGGTCGCGTTCTCTCAAAGTAAATGGAACTATGACATTGATGGTCATGGTTTTTATGTTTGTTTTCTTGATGATGACAATCTGCAAGAGTACAAGCGTAAATTGACCTATTTAGAAACGCTAGAAGGGGTAGAGGTATATACTAGCGATGAGCTGGACGTACTTGTAGCAATTCAAACACGAGTAATTGCAAATCGTTCGCTCGTGATTAGAGAAATTAGTACGGCTCAAGAGCCTCATTTACTTACTGAGTTTCAGAAAAAGGAAGAGGAATTTCATCAACAAGAAGAAATGCTTTACGCAAGATTCCAGTTTACGGTACTGATTGCTGGGATCTCAGCACTTGCACTAATACTTATGTTGTTACTGCTATGGTTGAAACGGATACTTAAGCCAATAGAGCTTGCCAGCCATGACTGGCGTGCAGGTAAGCTTCAAACACGCATTCAAGCTCAAGTACCAGAGCCGCTTTTCTCACTTGCACAGACTATGAATAAAATGGCTGAGGATATTCAGCAGATGATGGAAGAGCAGCAGGTAATGTCCTACGCCATGTCTCATGAATTGAGAAATCCTCTCAATGGCCTTGCACTTGCGATAGAGGTGATTACTCGTAAACATGCTTTTCTAGAAGATGATACTGCTTTCTTTCAACTAAAGCGTTACGCTAATGAGCTAGAAGGTTTGTCGCTCAACATTCTTACACTAGCACGTGTGTCAAGTTTGCAGAGTAATGAGCGGCTCTCAATTTGTAATTTTTCTAATATAATTAAAGAGAGGACTAGATTTTTTATAGAAAATAACCAGCACATCCACTTTGACTGTAAAATATCAGATGAAATCAAACTAAAGGGTATACCGCTTTATTTTGAATTGATAGTGGATAATCTAATATCCAATGCAATTAGATACACTAGGACTCAGATAAAAGTAACACTTGCACTAGTAGACAACCTGATTAGCTTTGTAGTCGAGGATGATGGCCCTGGGATCCC
The DNA here is from genome assembly GCF_040104525.1 of Pseudoalteromonas sp. XMcav11-Q. Lineage (NCBI taxonomy): Bacteria > Pseudomonadati > Pseudomonadota > Gammaproteobacteria > Alteromonadales > Pseudoalteromonadaceae > Pseudoalteromonas > Pseudoalteromonas sp. XMcav11-Q. The sequence goes on along the minus strand of NZ_JBECOX010000009.1, from coordinate 121,555 downwards.
AGAAGACTCAATTGATCATATTTTAATGCCATTTGCAAGGCTAGATTCTAGCAGAAATAAATCAAGCGGTGGCTTTGGGTTGGGTCTTGCAATAGTAAATACTGCCTCAAATCGTTTAGGCGGAACTGTTCAAATAGAAAATAAAAAATGCGACTCTGGATTGGTAGTATCTGTTATTATACCCAGTTTTGGATCTGAGTGTTCGGGCAAGTAAGGTGAGACAAAAACCGCAATAATACTTATTCTGTTAACAGAGCCTACCTGTCATAGTCGCACACCCATTGCATGAGAGCATGCCAAGCCTTGGCTATACCTTTCGTTATCTTCATTTTAGTAGCTGGCAAATTTGTCATGAAAGCAGTAGAGACAGGCTTTTATGGCCAAGCTGGATCAGGTTTTTTAGTAAAAAAACGCCCAGAAACTTACCTGCTAAGTTCTGGGCCTAGGGAAAGGCTCAAGATTGAGCCGTGCGCTAACTAAAAACACCTTCTAAGACTGTAGGGAGAAGTAGAAAGTACTGTTAAGTTTAGTTAACCTTTCATTCTTTTTACAAATAAATGAATCATTTATTAAGTTTATATAAAACAAAGAGTTGTTCTTTATATTCATAATCGGTCTTAAAAATATCAAAAGGGTATATTCAGGTTATACCCAAGTTATCAACAGGCCGTCTTTAATTAAATCCCGAGGCAAACTGTTTTTAACTTTGTTTTTTTGCCATTTCCCTAACCCGATGGCACTGCCACATAGCGTGAGGATCACCTCTCCCGTTAGTTTTGTCACCTCATCTAGGCGTATATCCTTGCCATTAAAGTAATCTTTAGCTTGCTCTTTTGTTAGCCCTAAAGTGTTTTTAGACGCTAAGTGGCCGAAAGTAGTGGCAAACTCATGCTCTAGTCTTACCCCATTTTTATGGGTAGTACCGATTAAAATCCCTATGCGAGAATATTTGATCTTATCTTGGATTGCTTCAAAGTTGTCAGGAAATAGCCATACCTCTTTATCGCGCTGCATCAACTTACCGTCAAGTTGGGCAATACCAAACTGTTTGTTTAGTACAGATAACAATAGTTGAGTGGTTTTCTTGTCCAGCGCTTCAAAAGGGAAAGCGCCTTTTTTCCGCTTTGGATTTTTAACGGCAACAGAGTGTAACTTCTTAAATCGAGCAATGAAAAACCCTTCGCTATCATATAGCTGAGGCCACACATGCAAGTATCCTTCGGACGTTGTTGCTTTTTCAGCACCCTCAAATAAAGTTGATAGGTTTTCGACTGCTACTGCTTGAGGGTAATTATCAATGAGGTGTTGGCATACTTGCTGATTTTCCAATGGTGTTAATGTGCAAGTTGAATACACTAAGGTACCACCTGGCTTTAAGGCTTGAAATGCACTGTCTATCAGTTGCTTCTGCACTTGTGCTATTTCAACATTAGACTCAATGGACCAGTTTTTAAGGGCATTTGGATCCTTTCTAACAGTGCCTTCTCCAGAGCATGGTGCATCAAGCAAGATGTTATCAAAACATTCATGCATATAATCGCCAAAGATACAGCCGTCAAAATGAGATAACGCAACATTTCGTATGCCCATACGTTTCATATTTGCCGCAAGCGCTTTGAGTCGAGATGAAGATAGCTCATTAGCGATTAGTACGCCGCGTCCATCCATGTAAGCTGCGAGTTGCGAAGTTTTCGAACCCGGTGCTGACGCCATATCCAAATTAATATCATCACTGCAGATAGTCGACTTCAATGCTGTTGGCGGCAACATAGAACTTGCTTCTTGGACATAGATGCAGCCACTTAAATGGATATCTGTGTTGCCTATAGCAAGATTAGCTTCTTCTTGTTCACTTCTTGATATCCAAAACCCTTCCTCACACCAAGGGATCGGTTCTGCCTGCCAATCACTTTTTTCGCAGTAGGCTAAGAATTCCGTGATAGACATTTTTAGGGTGTTGACTCTGACTGCTCGGCGTAAAGGAGACTGGCACTTATCTATAAAGTCTTCGATGCAAAGGTGATCTGGTAAGTAGGTTTTTATGTCGTCTAGAAACGCGCTGGGAATATAAGTTGATTTGTCCACGCAGTTACTCAATTTGAAAGCTTTATCACATTTTACACTTTCATGAGTGAAAAATGCATATTTGTTGTGACGATGCTGATTATTCAACCTGAACTCGGGATAACAACTTGTTCTCTAGCAGTTGTTATTCCTTACTACTGCGTTAAATTTGCTTGCAATAGGCCAGCTATTGACGCACAAATTTGCCTTGTATTAAGAAATAACTTCTGGCTAGAGTGATATTACACTTTTGAACTTGGATATTTTAGTGGATTAACTCACTTCTTATCCCGGGTTCAGGTTATTAAGCAAAACTCATGGCTGACAGTAAAAGACTATAGTTATATAATGCTCGCGAAATATCGCGAGGATTGCTATGTCTATTATCAAACACTTTTTGGCGGACCCTAAATTATTATTGAATGCGGTTGGAGAGGGGATCTATGGTTTTGACCTTTCTGGTAACGCTGTTTTTGTAAACCCGGCCGCAGAGCGTATGACTGGGTGGCAAAGTGATGAGCTTTTGGGGAAAAAAATACATCAGTACCATCATCATAGTCATGCAGATGGTACTGATTATCCTGCTGATGAATGTAACATCTACAAAACGATGTTTGATGGTAAAACACGACAGGTAACCAATGAGGTGTTCTGGCGTAAAGATGGGAGCTGTTTTCCTGTGGAATATACCTCAACCCCAATCTTTAAAGATCAGCAAATTATCGGTGCAGTCGCGATATTTCGCGATGTATCGCAACAGCACAAAACTGAAAATGCCCTAAGAGAGGCGCTGAATAAAGTTCAAGTACTGACTGAGCAACTTAAAGATGAAAATGCCTACCTGCTAGAAACATTAAATGAAAATTGGCAAGACTCGGGTTTGGTGGGTAGTAGCGCAATATTTCAGGCTATGTTGGCGCAGCTAGAACTGGTTAGTCAGACTGACAGTACGGTATTGGTTTTAGGAGAAAACGGCACCGGTAAAGAGCTTGTTGCTAGAAATCTGCACCGCCTTAGTGAGCGCTCATCGCAACCTTTCGTTAAAGTAAATTGCGCTGCTTTTTCACCAACCTTGATTGAATCTGAATTGTTTGGACATGAAAAAGGAGCATTTACTGGAGCGAATGAAAGACGTAAAGGACGTTTTGAGTTGGCGGATAAAGGGACCATATTTTTAGATGAAATTGGTGAGTTACCGCTAGAAGCGCAAAGCAAGTTATTACGTGTATTACAAGAGCGAGAGTTTGAACGTGTAGGGGGAAGTAAGTCGATTCAAGTAGATATACGGATAGTCGCAGCGACCAACAGAGATTTATGGAAAATGGTCGAGGGTGGGGAGTTTAGAATGGATTTATATTATCGTTTAAACGTTTTTCCTATTCGAGTGCCTGCACTAAGGGAGCGTATAGAGGATATACCCGTATTGGCCAACAATCTCATCGTGCAGCTCAACAAAAAGCTGGGCAAGCAACTACGCGGGATCTCTAAAAAGGCTATTCATGCGTTACAGCGTTATGATTGGCCAGGCAATATTCGAGAACTCCAAAACGTGTTGGAGCGCGAAGCGATATTATCTAAAGGTCGTTTAATTGATTTATCTCAAGCACTTAACGCTACTGAGCAGCATAAATCTGAAAACGGTGAACTGACTTTAGCGCAGGCAGAAGCTGAACACATATTAAGAGTGCTAGAAATAAGTAACTGGAAGATCGCTGGCAGCAACGGGGCGGCTGATAAGTTAGGACTACCCGAAAGTACGCTAAGGTCGAAAATGAAAAAACTAAAAATTGCTAAGCTTTCGTGATATTTCGCGCCTATTCGTGATATTTCGCGATGTTGAAAATGCAAGAAAAATAAATACAATAAAAATCAAAATGTTATAAACTTTCAGATTGGTCTGAAAGTTGCAATATCAAACTTGTGTATTACCAATGTAGCAAATAACATGAAGTTTGATATCAAAGAAGAAGACATGATCATTAAGCCCTATAAACAAGAAGGGCCTATTTACGTCAGAGAGCAAAAAGGTTTTTTCCAAAAAATAAGAAGAAACCTTGGCTGGTTTTTAATGTTAACTTTCGTTCTCATTCCTTGGATCCCGTACAACGAGCAGCAGGCCATCTTGCTTGATTTTGGTAAGCAGCAATTTAGGATATTTGGTGCCACCTTTCTCCCTCAAGACTTTATGATTCTAGCCTGGATTTTCATGGTGGGTGCCTTTGCTTTATTCTTTGTCACGACTTGGCTGGGTCGCGTGTGGTGTGGTTATACTTGCCCACAAACAATTTGGATGCTGATGTTCACTTGGGTTGAGCACCGAGTGGAGGGGACTCGCAACCAAAGAATAAAGTTGGACAAATCAAACTGGGATAGCAAAAAAGTCGCGAAGAAAACGGCCAAACACGCTATTTGGTTGATAATTTCGGTGTTTACTGCCACTTCATTTATGGCCTATTTTATACCTGCAAAAGAGCTGTATCTAGACATGTTTACGCTTGAGTGGACTGGCCTTACTTCCTTCTGGGTATTTTTGTTCGCACTTTGTACCTATGGAAACGCGGGCTTTCTACGAGAGAAAATGTGTACTGTGGCATGTCCATATTCTCGTTTCCAATCGGTGATGTTTGACAAAGATACGTTAGTCGTCACTTATGATAGCGAACGTGGTGAAAATAGGGGTCGTCGTAAACGCAAAGAAGACCCAAAACAGCTGGGGCTCGGCGACTGTGTAGACTGTAATTTATGTGTTGAAGTGTGCCCCGCTGGTATTGATATTCGTAATGGCTTGCAATACGAATGCATTAACTGTGGTTTATGTATCGATGCGTGCAACGAAACGATGAATAAATTCGGCTATCAACCAGATTTGATTAAGTATCAAAGTGAGCATCAGCAAGCGGGTAAAAAATCCAATCCGTTTAGGTTAAAAATAGTAGGCTATGGTGCTATTACCGTATTGATAGTAGTCACTATGGTGATTTGGGCATTCAATCGAACACCAATAGAAGCTTCTGTCATTCGCGACCGTAATGCGCTTTATCGTGTTAATTATGAGGGGTTAGTCGAGAACCCATACACCTTAAGTGTAATAAACAAAACACAGCACGATTTAACTTACACCGTGAGCTTAAAGGGACTGCCAGATGCGAAACTTACAGCTCCAATCACAACGCATATCGCTGGCGGCGACATGGCGTTAATCCCAGTAACAGTGACTGCTGATGGCTATGAGCTTAAAGGTAAGCGCACTCCAATCCAATTCACTATAGAGTCGCAACAAGATGCCAATATTAGCATAACGAAGGACAGCTACTTCTATAAAAATTAGTTTACACTCCCCCCGACTCAAGGCGCTTGTATTATGAAGCGCCTTTTTTGTGTGCATATATGCACAATCTGACGCTAAATTTATGGCTTTCTCTCTGAACTTTTAGCGTATAAGCTTACTCTTATTGAGAATGAGTTTTATTAGCTGAATATTATGTTTAAAAATACATCACAAAACTATGGTTTGTTAGCCATCCTCTTTCACTGGCTCAGTGCGCTTGTGGTATTTGGCATGTTTGGCCTTGGATTGTACATGGTCGAACTCAGTTATTACGATCCTTTCTACCGTGATGGCTTACATATTCACAAAAGCATAGGAATACTGCTAGCAGCTTTGATAGTACTTAGACTGATTTGGAAGGTTGCCAACCCTAGCGTGAAACCCGAAAGCGAAGCCACTCCCATGGACAAATTGCAAAACACAATAGCACATGTCGTTCACGTCGTTTTGTATTTAGGTTTGTTTGGGCTGTTTGTCACAGGTTACTTAATTTCTACCTCAGATGGTAGAGCAATAGAGGTGTTCAACTGGTTTTCTGTTCCAGGTATTGGGGAGCTGTTTGATGAACAAAGTGATATTGCAGGCACTGTGCATTTATATATTGCTTGGGGGCTCATTGGATTAGTGGCGCTGCACATTGTGGGAGCGCTAAAACACCACTTTATTAATAAAGATCGTACCTTAGTTCGAATGCTCAAGGTACCAAACGCTACAAAAGTTGAGGATTAAAACATGAAAAAAACAATCATTGCATTAAGCATGGCAGCTATGACCTTATCGGCCGGAGTAAATGCTGCGGATTATGTAATCGATACAAAGGGTGCACATGCCTTTGTAAACTTTAAAATTAAACATTTAGGATACAGCTGGTTGCATGGCCGATTTAATAGCTTTGAAGGCGACTTCAGCTATGATGCAAAAAACCCAAGTGCGTCAAAAATCAATGTAGTGATCGATACTGCTTCTGTTGATTCGAACCATGCAGAGCGTGATAAGCATTTGCGCGGTAATGATTTTTTAAACGTAAAAGCAAACCCAAAGGCGACTTTTAAGAGTAACTCGATTACTTTTAGCGATGATACAAATGCGAAGGTGAAAGGAAGCTTCACACTCAATGGGGTAACAAAGCATATCGAGTTTGATGTTAAAAAAGTGGGTGAAGGTAAAGATCCATGGGGTGGATACCGAGTTGGCTTTGAAGGTGAAACTCAGTTAAAACTTGCTGATTATGACATCGACTATGATCTAGGCCCGGCATCAACATACGTTACCATTGGTTTGCACTTAGAAGGTATTCGTAAGTAATCTCTACTAGCACCACGTGTTACTACATACGTGGTGCTGCGCTTTACACTCTAGGAGAAGTCCACTTTTCAAATGCAATATTAGTTTTAGAAAGTTAGTTTTTAAAGATACTAGCTAGCTGTGGCTGAAACTGCTCTGGTAACCAACGAGACATAGCCAGTCTAAACTGTTCGTTTTTATGGGCTTGTTTTAACGCTTCGCTAATTGCAGCTATCTGTTCCTTACCAATCGCATTGTTATTACAGCCCGCATATCCAGCTGTTATCTGCGAGGCAATACTCAATCTAACTTGTGTCAATTCATCTTGCTTATCAACATGCAATTTGTGGTAGTGGTGTTCGCTTGGGTATCCAAGTATCACATCGACTCTTTTTTTAAGTAGCATGATAGTCAAACTCTCTAACGTATCTCTTCCTGGTCTTATGAGCACTTGCTTGGAAGGCAAACTCGCCAATAACGCATCAATTTCATGGCCAAACGATCGATTTGCCGCGACACCTACAGTTAGTCCGTGCTCAGTTACGAGTTTTTCCAAATCAATTGCGCTGTTGGTAATGCCAAGTGACTGTGCAACATCTTTCCTTAGTGCGGCAGAGGTTGATAATCCGATAGTGGAATACTCTTCACTAAAAGCGATATGTCTTTGCCGCTTGACTGTTTTATAGAGGGAGATCATACAATATTGGTTGTTGAAATTAGAGAGCTCATGTATGGCCCTAGATGCGGGGAATACTTTATAATTAAAAGTGTAATCGGGCATCTGTTGTTGAATGAGTTTTATCAATAACTCGTCTCGTCCTTGCCCTTCCAAATCGTCAGCAAGGATATAATAAGGCGCGAAATCTATCGCAATCCAAGTTATTTGTTTTGCAAATACAAAACTGGATTGAAAGGCAATGAAGAGGAGTAAGATGATTTTGATCAAATTGGGTCACTCTTGCTGAACTTACAATAAGCTTAGCATTGTTTGCGATGTTGATGATTAAATTAATGTTTATTTAATTTGTATTTAATGTTTACAGAGGTTGGCGGTATGCTAGCTTTAAAAGAAGTTTTAGTTTTGGGTAAAAGCATGCTAGCAAAGCTCAGTTAAGCGATTGAATATAGAGTTTGATTGCAGTGCATTAATCCAAATATAAGTAGATAAGGCCACATGGCAAGGAAAGTCATAAAAGCCAATAACGATAAATTATTAATAAGGAAAACCTATGGCTATATTAATCGTTACCGATATTTTCGGTCATACGGATCATATTGATCGTTTTGCTAAATCGCTTGGAAGTGACGTGCAGGTGCTTTCACCATTTATAGAAGAACCAAATAGTGTCTCAGAGTCGGATTGTTATGAGCTGTTTTTGGCTCAGTGTGGTCATCGTTTATATGCTGATAAAATATCAGCAGCGATTTCTGAATACAAACCAAAACTTATTATTGGCTTTAGTGCAGGCGGGGCTGCTGCGTGGGTTGCATTGTCTGAACAAGGTGCATCTCACTCTGTCGAGCAACTTATTGCATTTTATCCCAGCCAAATACGTAACCATCTAAATATTAAGCCCAGCTGCGATGTGTCTATCTTCTTTGCTCAAGTTGAATCTCATTTTGACGTTGAGCCCGTCATTGAGCAGTTAAAAGATAAAAAAGGGTTGAATTGTATCCGAACGCGGTATTTACACGGTTTTATGAACAAGCTTTCGGGTAACTATGACGAGTACGCATACTCGCATTATCAGTATTTTTGCCAGCGAGAAGCGCGTAACTATTTTGAGGTTGTGCAACAAGAAGCGGAGTTTTCATAACAACATACGCAAAAGCGGCTTGAGCGAACTACACTAAACACTAACTTATCATACTTTAAGGAGTGAAAGATGTATCCCGAGTTGCCTGATTATCAACATTTTTATAGTAATCCGATCGCCAAACCTCCATGCAGAATGCTAAATGCACAAATGTATGGCTTTTTTGTCAAAGGAAAAAAATCAACAATCCAAACCTATGTTGATAAAACGCTTAATTCGGTTTCTAGTAGTGAATTTGTATTCAGGGCCCTAACCGATTGGTGCTTATTGACATTTACAGATATTGAAAATATCGCGTCAAAAGTGCCGCCATTTAGTAACTATGGATATATGCAAGAAACCGATGTCATCATCTGGTTGCCAATTCTGCAAGTCAATCTCGAAACGTTAAAGGCAGAACATCTATATTGGTATCCAGCATTTATCTCGGTCAATAACATTAACGCGCTGATAAATGGTCGAGAAATATGGGGCTACAACAAATATTTATGTCGCTACGAAATGCCTGATAACTTTGGCGACCCACTGAACTTTTCCCTCTCTCTGGAGACCTTTAAGGAATTTGATCCCAACGTCAAAATGGCATGGCATGAATTGTTATCCATTGAACCTGAGGATGACGGGGAGTCGTGGTTAAAAGAAGTGTTGGAAGTGGGTGAAGAAATTGCTGAGCTTTTCAAAGATTCAGTGTCTGATTTAAACGTCGATAGCCAATTTCTTAAGCAGTTCTTATCGGGTTTTACCCACCCGCAAATGGATCAAATATTATTTAAGCAGTTCCCAGATGGCCATGCCGAGAAGTCTGTATATTCGGCAGTGGTGCATTCCCCTTCAGAGGTGAAGAAAATCCACAAAATTGGTTTTATCAAAGATGATTTAAGCTTGAATCTACAACGAATGGATGCGTTTCCACTCGATAAAATGTTTGGCATTCCATTAGGCAAAAGCGAGGTCAAACTACCTTACTTTGTGAAAATGGACTTCGATCAGGCAGGAGTGGAAGAAATTGTTTCCAGTGCTCAGAGTATGGCTAATCTCCATCGTTAGTGTATTTGTGGCATAAAAAACACGATTTTTTACTAAAGCGATATTTGCATGTTTAGTTGTCTTCCTATGTGGCTTTAGATGTTGCTCGTCAACAGGTTAGAAAAAGGAAGGTTTATGAGTAAACAAAAAGTAGCAATACTTGGCGGCGGTGTTTCGGCAATGACTGCTGCGGTATACATGACTGAACAAGACGATTGGCAAGAGCGCTATGATATTACCGTTTATCAGCAAGGTTGGCGCTTGGGGGGCAAAGGGGCGAGTGGTCGTAATGCTGAATACGGCGAACGTATAGAGGAGCACGGTCTTCACGTTTGGTTTGGTGCCTATGTCAATTCTTTTAGGGCAATTGAGACCGTTTATAATAAGCTTGAGCGCTCAAGTGATATCCCCATTCACACTTGGCAACAAGCGCTAAAACCACATAGTTTGGTGGTGTTGCAAGAATATATTGATCAGCAATGGCAAACTTGGTCAGTAGATTTCCCTGAGATCCCAGGTAATCCAGCAGATGGCACACTCGATTTACATTTTTGGCAGATTTTAAAATTACTTGCGGCTTGGCTACACAAGTGGGTTGATGATTTGGAATGCGAAGTTGAGAAAACCCACAAATCCACACAACTCAAAACTAAAAAAGAAAGAGACAAAACGCTGCTTGCTCACTTGGGACAGGAAGTTAAAAGCTTTTTTGATAGTGTAGAAGAAAAGGCTAGAGCTCTATTTGATGACGCAGAAAATCAAGCCCAAGAGGTCGTATCCACACCAAAGCTGTTAATAACGCAACTTAGTAATTTTCTAACGGTACGTGAAGCTGATCATCGTTTAGAAAATAAGAAAGATCACTTAGTTGTTTGGTATATGGTTCGAAAAATTAGGCGCTGGTTGCAGTCTGAAGTAAATGACTTAATTGATGACAACCCTGTCATTAGACGTCTATATATATGCATAGATTTAGGTGTTGCGATGACCATTGGCATGCTCCGAGACAAAGTCTATTCACGAGGGTTTGGTTATCTTGATCAATACGATTTTAAACAGTGGCTCAAGCGCAATGGCGCAAATGAATTGCTGTCTGTAGAGTCTGCACCAGTCCGTGGCTTTTATGATCTCGTTTTTGGCTATGAGAACGGTGATTTTAAAAAGCCGAATGTTGAAGCTGGAGTTGCGGCTTTGGCCATGCTTAGGATTATGCTGTGTTATCGCGGTGGTGTGATGTGGAAAATGCAAGCGGGAATGGGAGATATTATTTTCTCTCCTATTTATGAGCTGCTCAAACATCGAGGCGTTCAGTTTGCGTTTTTTCATCAGGTTGAATCGTTACACTGTACACAGGATGATGATGGTCATTATGTTGATAGCATTCAATTAATTCAACAGGTTAAACTAAAAGAGACGCAAAGTTACGAGCCTCTGGAATTAGTCAAAGACTTGCCATGTTGGCCAAGCTCGCCACTGTGGCAACAAATTGACCCGCAGCAAGTGGCACTACTTAAAGAACATGAGATTAACCTAGAGTCTTACTGGTCTAATTGGGAGGCGGTTTACCAACAAGCATTTGGACAGAGGTTACCGAGAAAAACACTAAATAAAGGTACTGATTTCGATTTAGTGATTTTTGGGATCTCAGTGGCAAGTCTTGAGCCACTTTGTCAGCAATTATTGGCTAAAGATAACGGCTTAAAGTTGCAAGCTGAAAAGGTCAAAACTGTTGCGACTCAAGCATTACAGTTGTGGCTTACTAAAACTGACAGTGAACTGGGTTTTCACGATCCTTCTGGTAGTAATGAGCCACCAATATTAAGCGCATTTTCTCAACCTTTTGACACTTGGGCCGCGATGTCTAATTTAATTGAGGTTGAAGATTGGCCAAATACACAGCCAAATAACATTGCCTACTTTTGTAGTGCTTTTACCTGCGCAGATTATCCACCTCCGAGCGATCATGAGTTTCCTGAGCGCATGAAAGCTCAGGTAAAAGAAAACGCATTGCAAAAACTTAGATTACAGATGCAGCCACTGTGGCCAGAGGCTTATCATGGTAACGACTTCGACTGGAACGTATTGTTTGATGTTGATAATAACGAAGGTGAAGTTAGGTTCAACACTCAGTATTGGAGGGTGAATGTCGACCCCAGTGAGCGTTATGTCTTAAGTGTTGTTGATAGCAGTCAATTTCGACTGCCTACGGACGGCTGCATATTCAATAACCTCTACATTACTGGAGATTGGATTAAAACCGGTGTCAATGCAGGTTGTGTTGAAGCTGCTGTGATGGCTGGCATGCAAACGAGTAGAGCCATCACCGGATATCCTCAAAACATTAGTGGAGAATCAGGGTTTGAGCCGTTTAAATAACCGAGTTATTACACTTTAGGCGCTAAACGAACGCTTGATTTTTGAACCATTAGTTGTACAACTGTATTAGCTTAACCTATATTCTACGCCCTGCAATTTGCAGGGCTCAGATCCCACCTTGGTATAATTTGTATGTATTATGAACGATAACTTGAACCTTAAAAGGGTAATCGGGTTCATTTGTTTGGGGGTCTTTTTAATTCAGCTATACTGATAGTGCAATTGCATGATATAGCTCGGGATTCAAACTATGCCACATCCAAATGTGCTGTTAAATACGATAACACTAACATTACTCTTAGCAGTCTCGATGGAAGCATCAGCACAAGTCGAAGAAGAAATCGAAGTCATTGAGGTATACGCCCAAAAAAGAAAGCAATCTATCAATGATGTTGCTATCGCTGTTAAACCCATATCCGGACAAGTCATCACTGACGCCGCGCTGAAAGATACGACCGAACTAGGTAGTTTAGTTGCGAATGTAAAAATCAGTCAAAATGCAGCTGAGGGTACGCCCCCAGCGGTCAGCATTCGAGGTGTCGGACTTGTCGATTATAACACGGCTAACACTTCTCCGGTTGGGATGTATTTAGATGGTATATCTGTTGGGTCTGCGAATAATCAAATCATTAACTTGTTTGATGTTGAACAAGTTGAAGTGTTGAAAGGTCCACAAGGTACACTTTTTGGTAGAAATACCACTGGGGGGGCAATTTTAGTGCGCACGGCGCGCCCAACAGATGGTGATTTTGCTTCTGTCAGTGTAGGGGTCGGTTCTGACTCTTTATCAAGAGCTCGTGCGACGCTCAATTATAGCCTAGATCAAAATAGCGCGGTGCGACTTGCAGCTAGCCACAATAACTATGAGTACACAACGTATAACTTACAGCCTGACGCTCCTGAGGCGTATATGGAACAAAATGATGTTCGACTAAGTTATTTTGGCGAGTTTGATAAGTTCAGTGTTTTTGTGAAATTAGATTATGGTCATTGGAATGGACTGGTTCAGCCGGTCGGGAATATCGGATTATTCTCAAACCCTTTGGATGGTTCATTATGTTCTCCAGCCCAAGCGGGCACTAGCAACTGCGTTGATGCGCTTGGCTGTAATATTGGCAGTGACGATTTTTGGGCTGTACGGGTAAATAATTATCAAAAACATCACAGTATAAGCAAAGGCGTTACAACAGAGGTCGCGTATGCACTGGATGACCGGTCTCAACTTATTTATCTTGGGGCTTTCAATCGCTTAGATAGGATACATGGATTTAATTGTGATGGAAGTCCATTTTCATTGTGTGAAGGCGAGTTAGGACTTAAAAATGAAAAGCTGGTGAATGAGCTTAGGTTTGAGCAAAGTATGGAGACCGGCTTTCTAACGGTAGGTTTATTTCAACTAGAAGAGCGTATTTATCAAGATAATTTTAATGACTTATTACGTGATTTTAGGGGAACCCCTAATGGTTCAAGTGCGGCGACCTTTTTCTATGATAATGATATTAAAGTAAAATCAATGGCCTTATTTGGTCAATATGAATATGAAGTTAGTGAGCATACAGATGTACTCGTAGGAGTAAGATATAGCGATGAAGATGTGAAGTATGACTCTTTTTCCTATTTAAACGTGCCTTTTGGAGGTAATCTCGCTGGCATTTTAGTTCCTGCCTACGACATTGAGGGAAAAGAGTCCGATAGTAATTTGTCTGGAAAATTGTCGGTTATCCATAAAGTTAAATCGGATAACAGTGTTTATTATAGTTTATCTAATGGTGTAAAAAGCGGCGGCTATAACGGTGGCTTCCTTATTTCGAAGGATGCCGCGATACATGCAAGTTATGGCCCTGAAGAACTAATCGCTCATGAAGTAGGCGCTAAGCTGTTATTTAATGACCTTAAACTTCGTACAAACTTGGCTGCTTTTTACTATGATTATAAAGATCAACAGGTATTTATGAATCAGGCTTCAGAAGTACCTGGAGCGCCGCCTTATCAGTTACTTGAAAACGTAGGTAAGTCCAAAATCTATGGTGCTGAGATAGAAAATACTTGGTATCTATCGGAGCAAACTCAGATAGGCTTAGATGTAGGGTATATACCTGAAGCTAACTTTGAGGAGTTTATCGATCCAGTTGGCGTTGTATTGACCGACAATCGTTTACCGTTTACATCCGAATGGAATATCTCTGGGCAAATAAATTATGCATTTAATTGGGATGAAGTTAGTATAAAAAGTAGAATAGCATTTGATTATCAAAGCGAATATTACTTTGACCAAAATGAATCTCCGTATGCTAAGCAACCCAGTTATATGCTTTGGAATGCTAATCTACAGCTGGAGTATAGAGACTGGCAGTTAGGTATTTGGGGTAAAAATCTTCTAGATAAAGAGTATAGCCACCTTAAATTTGACCTGAGTAGTTTTTTGGGAATGTTAGAAGACTTTAAAGGTGAGGGAAGAAGAGTAGGCATGGATGTAACATATCGATTTTGATTTTGCTTAATCACTATACGTATAAGTCACCTGACTTGGGGGTTGAAAACTTGCAGATACAATACCGAATCACAGGTAACTTTACTGAGGTAACAGGCTAGAATGCGTTTACTCCTGATCATTTTCAGCATAATTCTGGTTTCTAGTTTTGCCTATGCAGATCAGGCTGTGTTGAAATTGACGCAGCCTTGGCAATATCAAAATTTACACCATGTTGGAAAGGCTTATGAGGCAAATTCTAGTACAAGATTTCCTCAAAACTGGGCTGAATTGAGTGCGTGGGAATCTATTCATGAACCACTAAAAAACAGAGCGCTGTTTTCTGGTCGTTATTTCTTGGTTACTAAAGTCAGAAATGAAACACCCTTAAATGAATTTGTGCTTTATCCATACAATACGGTATTAAGCAAAGTTGAGTCGAGGATATATACACCGGAAACAGTCTTGCGAGTTTTCTCTGGGGGTAAGGTCGAAAATGAATTTGCATTTCATTATGGCAATCAAGTCACGTTAGAGCCTAGTCAAGATTATTATATCGTTACTCTCTTCGAGAGTGATTTCTTTTACACCCCGGTAAAGTTGACCATTGAGCCTCTTAGAGACTTTCAGCAGGAAGTGGTCTATGAAAATCTTATTATGACGCTTTGTTTTGGTGTCGGCATTGTTTTGGGGCTGTATAACTTATTAATCTACATCGGCTCTAAAGATATCACTCATTTTTATTACGCATTATTCACTTGTGTGTGGGTATTTGCGTGGAGCCATTTTTTTCATATTCCCGACGAGTTATTTGGGTTTTACTCTGCAAACTTACATTGGTTAGGTTTTGCGCTTGCGCCATTAACTAACGCGTTATTTTATATCCATCTTCTAAAACTCAAGGACGTTCATCCAAACTATGTGTCGATTTCTATTTGGCTTGGTGTGATAGCTGCGCTTGGACTACCGTTTTGTATTCTTTTCCCTGGCTTTGGTTTTATTTGGGCGACTTTAGTAACGGGGTTAGCGCTTTGCTTCGGACTATTTGTTGGTATTACGCGTTGGACTGAAGGATTTAAGCCCGCTCGCTATTTTGTAATGGCATATATTGCAATGGCGATCCCCAATATGGTGGGTAATTTAACGAACTTAAGTTTGCTGCCTGAATCGTCGAGTAACTTATATCTTTACGGTCTAATAGGTACTGCGCTTGATGCATTACTGCTGGCCTTCGCAGTTGCGGACAAGTTTAGAATTACCAGTGAAGAAAATATAGAACTCAATAAAAACCTTGAAGCAAAGGTGTTAAAGCGGACCTATGAGTTAGAGCAGGTGGCCTCAGAACTTAGAGATGCTAGTGAGGCAAAAAGTCGATTTTTGGCAAACATGAGTCATGAAATAAGAACACCAATGACGTCAATTATTGGCTATGCCGATGGCATTATGCTCGGAGATATTAAGCCACATGAGCGTAATCACGCTATCTCCGTTATTTTGCAAAACTCGCGTCATGTACTTGGGCTAATTAATGATATTCTGGATATGTCTAAAATTGAGGCCAATAAACTAGAAGTTGAGTTGGTGGAGTCAAACCTTTTTCAAGCGATTGCGCATGTCGATTCATTATTGGGTAAGCAAATTAGAGATAAAGGACTGGAGTTTGCGCTGAATTATCATTTTCCGCTGCCTGATTTTGTGGTTATTGATCCCACTCGTTTGCGACAGATATTACTAAATCTCACATCTAACGCAATGAAGTTCACGACGGTTGGTAAAATCTCGATTGATGTGGCGTGTCAAAACGAGCGTCTCATGATTACAGTGCGAGATACCGGGATAGGAATGACAGCGGACGAGCAAAAAGAATTATTTAGCGCGTTTTATCAAGCTGACTCTTCCACATCAAGGAAATATGGTGGGACAGGGCTTGGACTAAATATCTCCAAAAGCTTAGCGAGAAAGTTAGATGGTGATATTTCGGTAGAAAGTGAGGTAGGCTCAGGTACTGCCTTTACTCTTACTGTTGGCCTATATACCACCGAGAAAACAAAGTGGGTGCAAAGTCTCGCTCAAATTGGTGATGTTCGTGAACAAGGCACAATACCTGATGAAATAAATCAAGAGCTTAAAGGTGAGGTGTTATTAGCTGAAGATAACACAGACAATAGTAAGCTTATTAAGCGTATTTTAGAGCGTATGGGTTTATCTGTGACGGCGGTTGAAAATGGTCAGCTAGCGGTACAGGCGGTACTAGATGGTGATTTCGATTTGATATTAATGGATATCCAAATGCCTGTAATGGATGGTGAGCAGGCGTTTAGCTTTATTCAGGCAACAGGGTGTAGCACGCCTGTGATTGCATTAACTGCCAACACCATGCAGCATGAAATTGAGCGTTACTTAAAACTTGGATTTAGTGATCATCTTGCAAAACCTATTGATAGAGTCGTGTTCAGTCAAAAGGTAGCCTATTATTTGGATATCCAAGTCGACGAGGAAGTTGATCTTCCTGAAGCCGAATTTTATCAGTTAAAACAACAGTATATTTCTGGGCTGCATGAGCAAATCATTCAGATAAAGAATCAAGCTAAGTATCAGGACTACGATGCGTTAGCAAGAACAGTTCATGCGATTAAAGGTACTGCTGCGATGTTTGATTGTATTGATATTCATAAAATTGCAAACGAGTTGGATGTTAAGCTGAAGAATAAACAACTAGAGTGTGTTGAAGTGCAGCTAACTGAGTTACTTGGTGCGATGACAACCGCTATTGAGTCAGAAAAGCAGCAAACCAAACAAGCTTAGGATTCTACGCCTTGTTAATATTTATAGCGGATAGGCATGATAATGAAAGGATTTTATACAACACCTTATCTTAATGGCTGCAGACTGTAGATTTGAGCCTTACTTAGGTCAGGGAAGTCCTTCCGCTGTTTATAGTTGGCATATAGATTGGAAAATATGGTGGTTTTGGATAGTTTATCTAGACTCGCAATAAATAAACGTCCACTGTTACGGTCTCCCGATATTACACTGCCTTTACAACACTGCTGAAATGAGGAGATAAGCGCTCTGATTGTGTTCTTATTGCCCGTATCCTGCAGTGCAATTTCTGCTTCTATAAAGAATGCAACCCCACTCCAATAGACTCTTTGTTGTGCGTTTAATGACCACATTTGTTCGCTCACTGTTTTAAGTGCTCCTTTATTCATTCGCGTATTTTTTGCGCCTCGGCTGAGCCCTGAGATTAATCTTGTACGAAACTCTGCAACATTAAAAATATCGTTCTCTAGCATAATGACATTTTGTAAATAGGTAGCAAGCCCCTCTGCAAGCCAGAAATCTGAGTGGTCAAGCAACGGGTGATAAAGGTGAGCAATTTCATGGTACAAGGTCCAATCTTTAATCAACACTCGGCTTGAGGTAAATCGTTTGATTTGGAGTAGAACAGCGTCGGGTTTGCCACGTTGAACCGTGGCCCATGGCACAGGCTCAGATGCGAATAAGCTCGGTTCAATGATAAATGGAAGTGTATATTGTTGTAATATTCCCAAGGAACGCTCTGTTGCTTTAACACCGTGTTTTAGCCAAGTTTCCACATGTTGTCTATCACTGCCACTGATCCAGCTCTTATATTCGATTTCAATTTCGGTTGCCTGAGTGGATGCAATTAAGCCAAACAACAGTATAAACATTAATAATTTCATTATTTTCTCTACAATGGTTACTTTGTAAATAGACCTGAGAACGCATTATTTCATTCTTGATGTTGAGATTATCTCAACTGACCTGGTTGGGTGATTGTGTAAAACTGAATAAAACAACGTTAAAGGGAAATAAGATGAAAGTCACCGCACTTAGTTTATTGTTATTGAGTCCAATTGCTTTGGCAAACCCACTTTTAGGTACTTGGGAATTTGTTGAGGGAAAATATGCCACCACAGATGGCATTGTATCAGCGCAAGCGCCTAGCTTGACGTCGATAAAGTTAATTACTGAGGCTCACCACAGCTACATTACGCAAAGTGAAGGAAAGTTTAAATACGCTGGTGGAGGGAGTTACAAAATAGAGGGAGATAGATTTATCGAAACCTATGAATATGGAAATGTTACTTCCTTACTTGGTCGAACGATGTCATTCAGCTACAAGATTGATGGTAATTTATGGCATCATGAACTGTATGAAGATGGTAAGTTCGTCGAGAAGGAAGTATGGAAAAAAATTCAGTGATCCCAAAGAAGATGCGTTATATCAGTCACGCATCTTCTCAGCTTCAAATCCAGTACACTGAAACACCAACATTGAGTGCAAAGCAAGTGCTAATCAAAGTGCATGCGTTTGGGGTTAATAGAGCAGACATTTTGCAAAAGCAAGGGAAATACCCTGCGCCTGAAGGCGATAGTGAGATATTGGGTCTGGAAGTGTCTGGAACGATAGTTCAAGTGGCGTCTCCTGAGTTTGAATATTTACTTGGTGATCAAGTGTTCTGTTTAACCTCTGGAGGCGGCTATGCTGAGTACGTGGTTGCACAAAGTGAATTACTCATGCCGTTAACCAAAGGCTTGTCATTGAGCTATGCGGCAGGCTTAGCAGAAGTATATCTTACGGCCTATGATGCGATTGTGCGAACTGGGCAGCTAAATTCTAATGGGATTTTACTGTGCCATGGCGGAGCTTCGGGTGTTGGCAGTGCTGCCATAAGGATTGCAAAAAGGCTAGGTGCAACGGTCATTACGACCCAAAGTAGCAAGGAAAAGGCCAAGTAC
Organism: Pseudoalteromonas sp. XMcav11-Q; assembly: GCF_040104525.1. Lineage (NCBI taxonomy): Bacteria > Pseudomonadati > Pseudomonadota > Gammaproteobacteria > Alteromonadales > Pseudoalteromonadaceae > Pseudoalteromonas > Pseudoalteromonas sp. XMcav11-Q. The sequence continues at coordinate 102,423 of NZ_JBECOX010000009.1, read as the reverse complement.
GCAAAGGCTCTGGGGGCGGATTACACTATTAATTATTTAGACTGTGATTTTGCTGAAGAAATGAAAAAGCTTGGTTTGAAAGCAAATGTCATTCTTGATCCAGTCGGTGGTGAATATCTCAGAGCGAACCTAAGAGTTGCAGCAATGGATTGTCACTGTGTGATGCTCGCTATGCTAGGCGGAAGATATACAGAACTAGACTTTGCCAAGTTACTCGCGAAAAGGTTTAACTTGCACGGAAGTACGTTGAGAAACCGCTCATTGGACTATAAAACGGAATTAGTGAAAGATTTTCTGAATGAGTTTGGCTCGGACCTGCCGGATCAGACAATGAAGATACCAATATATAAGGAGTTATATTGGGATGAAATTGAGCAAGCCCACGATATTCTCGAACACAACCAGAACCTTGGGAAGGTGATAGTTAGAGTTAGTTGACTGTTTATTTATACAGTTGTTATGCTATCACTCTTAGTGATTAGAGGAGTGATTATTTTGACGTTCAAAATTGAAGAGAAAGTACCTTGCCCAGAGGAATATCGTGATTTGCGAATAGCCGCTGGATTATCTGCAAAATCTCTAGAAGCAGCCACAAGCGGACTACCTAACTCATTATATGGGGTTGCAATTCGACATAACGAACAACTTGTGGCAATGGGCCGGGTGGTTGGAGACGGAGGTTGCAATTTTGAAATTGTCGATGTTGCCGTCAATCCGCTTTATCAAGGGCAGGGATTAGGGCGTACAGTAATGGAATATATTGATGGTTACTTAGCATCAAATGTTTTGCCGGGCTCGTATGTTTCAATGATTGCAGACGAGCCAGCCTTTTACGAGAAACTGGGTTATCGCTTAGTAGCTCCAGCGAGTCAAGGAATGACAAAGAAGTTCACAGTAGGCTCCATTAACAGCTCTAAAGTTTGAATTCTCAACTTTTTTCTTGGTAGATTAAGAAATAGCGATAGATATAGATAACTTTTGAAGGGTTGCAACTGAGTGGATCCGAATTATCGACCCTTGGCACGGGTTATAGAGAGTAGGTAGTGCTTTTCTTTATTTGAATTAGATCTAAGGTTGGTACAATCGAATGGATTCTTATTAGATAAGACTGAATATTTAGGATTGGTACAACCGAGTGGATTCGAACCACCGACCCTTGGCACGGGTTATAGAGAGTAGGTAGTACTTTTCTTTATTTGAATTAGATCTAAGGTTGGTACAATCGAATGGATTCTATTAGATAAGACTGAATATTTAGGAGTGGTACAACCGAGTGGATCCGAATTATCGACCCTTGGCACGGGTTATAGAGAGTAGGTAGTGCTTTTCTTTATTTGGATTAGATCTAAGGTTGGTACAATCGAATGGATTCTTATTAGATAAGACTGAATATTTAGGAGTGGTACAACTGAGTGGATCCGAATTATCGACCCTTGGCACGGGTTATAGAGAGTAGGTAGTGCTTTTCTTTATTTGAATTAAATCTAAGGTTGGTACAATCGAATGGATTCTTATTAGATAAGACTGAATATTTAGGATTGGTACAACCGAGTGGATTCGAACCACCGACCCCTACCATGTCAAGGTAGTGCTCTAACCAACTGAGCTACGGTTGTATTATAAGATTTGGTACGACCGAGTGGATTCGAACCACCGACCCCTACCATGTCAAGGTAGTGCTCTAACCAACTGAGCTACGGTCGTACAATAACATTCGTTTATTAATTGTTTTCAGGTCTGTGCCTGTCAACGCGTTGTAATATATAGTGACTCAGCTAACGGATCAAGCGGCTTTCAGTAATTTTTTGATTGTTTGCCTTTTTTTTGTTCATACTGGAGGGATTTCACACAGCTCGTAAAATTTTTTCCACCATTTTACATGTGCTTTCGCAGAATCTTTAAGGTTATCCAAGTGTTGTTGAAGCGTGAGCGGATCGGCAAGGTTATTATTTTGATACAATAGGTGAATAGGCTGCCAGGCAGCGATCAACTCTTCCGTAGAAAGAGATAGCATTGCCTGATACGGCTGAAGAATGGATAAATAATACTTGTTAAAGATATTGTTTATGATCTGTGCCTGCTTTTTATTTCCGCCGCTTTTGCAAATGCCATCTTTTAGCCTAAGTTGTTGTAATTGGCGTGTAGTCGCATTATTCAGCTGAGTCTGTTTACGGACGCTTGTAACCAAAGATGAGACAAATCGCTGAGAAAGCACTTTTAAAGCGGGTGTGAGCGTGTCTGGGCTGAGATTTTCTGGCGTATCCATGTTTATTACCAGCTCTGCGAGCTCGTTAACGGCCTCTAGCATGTTGCCGTGGGCTGCTGGCAACTCTAGTGGTACTTCTTCAGCGATTAACAAACTCAAACTTGCCAACTCTCTTTCAAATGTCATCATATGAAGAAAGTGGCGTGGAAGCTGTTGTTTCTTATCCTGTACTGCTTGAGTTAATGTTTGTTGCAGCTCGTCGCTCGTGTTTGGATGCTGAATGCAGTGAGGAGCTTGTTGAATAAATAAGATGGTGTATTTCAAGCGTTCACTTGGGTAACTTACTTTCCCTAATTGATTATTGTGCGCAGCGATGAGATTTGTGACTTTGCAGTGTCCAGCGGTCGCGATGTCTAACATAGAGATAGTTAGCTCACTTGTCGGCAATGGCACTTTTTCGACCTCCGGATTGTAAAGTGGCGCTGGGAGTACCACCTCTATGTCAGTTGCGCTCGCCAAACGTTGTTGATATTCAACGGCAATATCGGTCGGCTGCTTGCTGCAACCGGCCAAAGTAAAAAGTAATAGCGTACTAGCTATTCGCTTGACTAATCTCAAATTTCACCCGTTTGTTTACGCATGTCACCAATAATACTGCCGCCGTACTCAAGCCAATAATAATACCAATCCAGAAGCCTTGAGGACCCATTGCAGGCGTTATTAAATCGGTCTTTGCTAATACATAGCCTAATGAAAAGCCAATTAGCCAATATGATACAAAGGTAACCCAAGATATTGGCTTAGTATATTTTAGCCCCCTTAACACACCATTTGCCGAGACTTGTAATGCATCGGGCAATTGATACAAACAAGCCAGCACCATAATGCTGGTTGCAAGAGCGGCTACTTCAGTATTGTTGGTATAGAGCCAAACAATCTGATCTCTTCCTATATACGTAATGAGTGCGACAAATAGAGCAATTAAGGTGGCCAAAAGAAACGCGGTATTCACCGAAAGCTTAAGTTGGTCTAAGGCTCCTTGTCCAGTTAGGTTACCGATCCGGATGGCAATAGCCATCGACAAACTTAATGGCATCATAAACAGCATTGTAGTGACGCTGGCTGCAATTTGGTGACCGGATACGGAAATAGGACCTAGATCTGCAATAAATAATGGAATGCACGCAAATAGCGTGACCTCAAAGAAGGTAGCCAGTGCAATTGGGAAACCAAGTGCTGCAACATATTTCATCATAGTTAAACTCGGTTTGGTAAAACCGCTAATGAGGGCCTTTCCATCTATGTGTTTACTGTTCAAGCTATACACCCACTGTGCAATTGCCATTGACCAAAGCACGATGGATGTAGCGAGGCCACAGCCCGCACTACCAAGCGCTGGCGCGCCAAATTTACCATAGATGAAAATATAGTTAGCAACGACATTGATACAAAGACCAACAATACTGATGTAAAAAGCAGGCTTTGTTTGGCCAACCCCTTCGGTGACATTGCGGTATACCGTAAAGATCAAAAAGCCCAAGAGACCCCATTTCACAAAATCAATATAGCCTTGAGCGAGGGCCTGAACATTCTCACTTGCCCCAATATTTGAAAAAACAATAGAAGTAAAGTTCGCTAAAACCAAACCGACGGTAAAAAGCGCTAAAGCGAGATACAAGCTTTGCTGGAAAAATCGTTTGATCCCTGCGGGGTCATTAGCACCATGGCAATGCGCAACAATACTCGTAAGTGCAAGTAAGATCCCTTGTAAACTAAAAATCAAAGGGTTCCAAACACCCGTAGCAATAGAAAGAGCAGCTAAGTCTTCAGCACTGACTTGACCTGCCATCATCGTATCAACGACGGTCATTAAGACTAAAGTAACTTGAGCGAGAAAAACGGGGATCGCAAGTTGAAGCAAGCGCCTGGCTTCCCAAGTTGAAAAATTCATGGTGAGATACTACTTAAGGCGTAAAAACGTTAGTTTATTTTAGTGCTTTGTTTTTAGCAAAATTTTGCGGCTAGCAGCCGCAACTATTTTTATCTAGTCGGATATTCAATACAAATTAAGTACATCTCTTAGTGCGATTTCGCTACAATCTCAAGGATAAATTAAGAGGGTAGATATGTTTACAGGAATTGTTCAAACAAAAGCGACGGTGGTGTCGGCGAAGCAGGTCGATAATATTTTAAAATTAGTTATTTCTGTTGGTGCTGAATACCTCGATAAGCTGACCTTGGGTGCGAGCATAGCAATTAACGGATGCTGCCTAACGGTGGTGCACTTCGAACAGCCAGAAAATGACGTGGTAGGGCAAGTTTGCTTTGATGTGATTGATGAAACATTGAGACTCACTAATCTAGGTGAAGTACAAAGAGGGTCACAGGTAAACTTTGAGCGCTCGATGACATTTGGTACAGAACTCGGCGGTCATATAATTTCAGGGCACATTCAAACAAGCGCGAATATCAGTGAAATACATCGCAACGAAGGCAACTGTAGGATGCATGTAGCATTGTCAGAAACGTGGCATAAGTATGTTATGTACAAAGGCTTTATTGCGGTAAATGGTGCGAGTTTGACTGTGGGGGAGCTTGATCACACCGGCTTTTGGTTACACCTAATACCTGAAACGCTGGCGCTTACCAATTTGGGTACGATGCGTGTGGGAGATACTGTGAATATAGAGGTTGACCAACAAACCTATACGATTATTAATACCGTTGAAAACTACATGAAGAAGCAAACTCTATTGAAGCACAACTAGTACCTTGCCCGAGTAACGCCCTTTACCTCTATTTGCAGGTACCAAAAGCATTAGCTAAGGTTGTGTCAACTTGATAAGCAGCTCGCAAATGAGCTGCCCGTAATCTATAGCGCTTCTGCTTTGATTAAAACACTTGTTCGTCGTCGCTATCAACCCTAAGTTCAAGCTTATTGTGCAGTTGGTCTAAGTGCATATTTAGGTGTATTGGATTGCAACAAGCAGCACAGTCTTCGAAGTAGTCCTGATCGCCTTCACTTGTATCAAGATTGACAAAAATATGATGTCCACAATGCGGACATTCAATACGTTGTTGATATAGGTTTTTCATTGGCCCTCCACCTGAATTGGCCAAACTAAATACCTTTTAACTATAGCGCATTGTGACGAAAATATGGCAGTTATTTGAGCAGGGCTTGCACTTGTTCTGCCGCATCCCGTATGTACTTGCCAGCAAACAAGTTTGCTTGCACCAGAAGAGGATATAAGCGATAAATGTCTAAACGTTCAGGTGAATTTTCTGCGAGTGGATAGATAGACTCGTAACCACGATAGAAGTCATCTGGTAGTGGAGCGAATAACGAAGCCATCGCAATATCAACTTCTCTATCACCATAATAGCAAGCAGGGGAAAATAGCACGGGTTTTTGATGGCTAAAGCCAATGTTACCATGCCAAAAATTACCGTGAACTAGAGACGGTTGAACTTGGTGTGGAAGAAGTGGCTTAAGCTGCTCCACAAATGTGTCGATATCAGTGAGGATAATCCCTTTTTCAGCGAGCAGTTGTAGTTGCCAACCAATTCTTTCCTCAGCAAAAAAAACTTCCCATTTTTTGTGCCATTGATTTGGTTGCGGCAGCTCATGAATGTAATTGTCTTCTTCTAGGCCGTACATTTCCTGTTCATGACGTTGGTGCATTTTAGCAAGGCTTTGACCGCACTCAAGCCAGTTTTCATTGCGATGATCTAGTTCTAACCATTCCAGTACAATAAAACAAAATTCAACACTCGTACCCAGTGTTATTGTATCGGCCACGAGGAAATCAGAGTCGCGAATAAGCTTTTCACGATTAGATGCTTCACACTCAAATCGCTCTAAAGCTTGAATAGGAGCTACTTTGACCAAAAATTGATGGGTATCGTCTGCAATCTTATAAAGTTTTTTAGACCCATAACTTTTTAAGGTTTGCTTCGAAGAAAACTCAAATGCGTCATGGAGAGATTCAGAGATTTGTTGGTTGACTTTGTTCCACATAAGTTAGATCCAACATATTCACTTACTCTAAAATATGGTTGAAATTCTCAAGATCACAAATACTTGAGGCCTTTTTCTAAAAAAAATAAAATATCATGTCTGTCATTTTATCCAAGGGAAGTACATTGAATAAAAATATCATCACCAATCTACTGGCGATACTGCTAACCGGTACTGGCTTCGCACTGGAAAACGATGTGTTGTTTTCGGTTGGATTGTTTGCACTATCTGGTGCAATGACGAATTGGTTAGCGGTACATATGTTATTTGAGAAAGTGCCTTTCCTCTACGGTTCAGGGGTTATCACGCTTAAATTCGAGTCGTTTAAAACGTCGATTCGAGATCTCATCTTGAGCGAGTTCTTTAGTAAAGAAAAACTAGAAAAGTTTCTCGGCAAGGAGCACCCAAAGTTTGACTTGGCACCTATCGCTAATAAAGTCGATTTAAATCCTGCGTTCGACCGTTTGTTAAGTGTGATTGAGGCGTCTCAATTTGGCGCGATGTTACAGATGTTTGGTGGGACTGAAGCTGTACAACCGTTGCGAGAACCATTTATAGAGAAAATGCGATTAGCAATAGTTGAGCTTGGTGAACAGCCAGAGTTTGATGCTGCAATTGGTGAGTCACTCAGTAATGGCCTACTTGGCGATGATTTACATCAAACCATTGAAAAAGCGGTAGATGAGCGACTTAATGAGCTAACGCCGCAAATGGTAAAGGAAATTGTACAAACCATGATTAAGACTCACTTAGGTTGGTTAGTTGTGTGGGGTGGGGTTTTCGGTGGTCTATTTGGGTTGTTGGCTGCAATCGTATAGTAGAAAAAGGCGTAGTCAGGGATTGCTACGCCTTGCTTTTTTGTTTACAAACATGTCGACATGACTACTTTGAACCTGAGACAAAAATAGTCTTTTGGTCTACTTGAGCGATGTCTTTGATGCTGGTCCGTGTACTGCTGTCTACACCGAGGAAATCAGCGGCTTTGTTGAATCCATAGGTGGCTGCAAATTTACCGATTGGCATATCATTACAGTGTAGTTTTTCCTCGACAACTCGTTTTTTGAGGTGGTTATCTTTAATGGTGTGGAACAGGTGGATTCTATTGTCTTTGACAACCGACATACAAACTTTGGTGGCTCTGCTATCATCCGCAGCAACAAAATCTGCTGCAGAAGTTGTTCCTACTACTAAAAGCGAGGTTGCACATACTAAATTTAACAGTTTCATGATTAGCTCCTTGGCTATCTCTAGGACACGTTATTAGTATTGCGAAAGTTTTCATGTAATGCTGTAAACCAAGTAATTCTGAATGTAATAGAGTATGTCAAATGTGTACAAGAATTCTAACTGCATGTAAAATATTAGATTATTTTATTTCTGAAGATACAGATAGTTGAAACTTTTTTTGCTATAAAATACTATTATCGATAATTTAACACCTCATTCTTACATTTACCTCTTATCTGCTACTTGTGTGTCAAAACGTGTCAATATAGATGCTAATTTACATTTTGTAATGGCAGCTAAGCCTTTTCAAATTACTCACTGATGACAACATGCGTTATAATATCCGGACGTTCGTCGTAATTACTTGTGACTGAAGCTCATAATTGCGTAAAGTGCGATGGCATGAGTTAAAGTCACAAAAAAACAATAGAGATGACAAAAAATGTATAAATTTGCTCCCTCCATAGTCGTAGCTGGCATTGCCGCAGCTTTGATGGGCTGTCAGGATAACGGCCCACAAAAAGAAAAAGTTACCATAGAGAAAAACCCATACCCAAGTACTTACAAGCCTGTACCTTCTCAATCAACCCTAATCACTAACGCAACCGTTCTGACCGGAACCGGTGAAAAGATAGAACAAGGTGATGTATTTATTGTTGACGGTAAAATCAAGCAAGTTGGTAAAGACCTATCTGTTACGGCAGATATTACCATTGATGCTGAAGGTAAATGGGTAACACCTGGCATCATCGATGTACACTCTCATTTAGGGGCTTACCCCAGCCCAAGCGTAGAATCGCACAGTGATGGTAATGAAATGATTAATCCTAATACTTCACAAGTATGGGTTGAGCATTCTGTATGGCCGCAAGATCCTGGCTTTAACCGAGCTAGAGAAGGGGGGATCACCACGCTACAAATCTTACCTGGCTCTGCAAACCTATTTGGTGGTCGTGGTGTTACCTTAAAGAATGTGCCAGCACCAACAATGCAAGCAATGAAATTCCCAGATGCGCCATATGGATTAAAGATGGCATGTGGTGAGAATCCAAAGCGTGTATATGGCTCCAAAGGTGTTGCCCCTTATACTCGCATGGGTAACATGGCAGGATACCGTGAAGCTTGGATTGAAGCTGGTGAATATAAGCGCGCTTGGGAACAGTACGAAGCCGAATATGCTGCTGGCTTGAATCCGGATGCACCAAAACGTGATATCAAGTTCGATACGCTTCGTGGTGTGCTAGATGGTGAAATCTTGATCCATAACCATTGTTACAAAGCGGAAGAAATGGCAATGATGATTGACTTGTCTAAAGAGTTTGGTTATCACGCAGGAACCTTCCACCACGGTATTGAAGCATACAAGATTGCTGATTTGTTAGGTGAAAACGGTAACTGTGCAGCGCTGTGGCCAGATTGGTGGGGCTTTAAGATGGAAGCCTATGATATGGTTCAGGAAAACGTTGCAATTGTTGATGCAGTGAAAAACTCATGTGCAATTGTTCATTCGGATTCAGATACCACAATTCAACGCTTGAATCATGAAGCCGCAAAAGTGATGAACACGGCTAACCAGTCTGGCTTTAACATCAACGAACAGCATGCAATTAAATGGATCACCTCGAACGCTGCTAAATCGTTAGGCATTCAGGATAAAACAGGATCGCTTGAGCAAGGCAAACAAGCCGATGTAGTAATTTGGAACACCAACCCGTTTAGCGTGTACTCTCGTGCAGAGCAGGTCTTTGTGGATGGTGGTAAAGTCTATGATCGTCACGATGAAAAATATCAAGCGGTTAGTGATTTTATGTTAGGTCAAAAGTAAGGAGTTGATGAGATGAAAACCATGAAACTAACCATGATCACTAGCGCATTGCTAGCTCACTCTGTTGCTTTTGCCAATGTTACCGCAATTACTAATGCAACGATCCATACCGCGACAGATGCTGGCGTACTTGAAGGTGCGACCTTAGTTATCGAAAACGGTAAAATAAAAGCGATTAACCCAGATAACGTGACTGCTGATGTAACGATTGATGCCAGCGGTAAGGTTGTGACTCCAGGTTTTATCGGCTCAATGAACCAACTTGGTTTAGTTGAAGTTGGTGCTGTTGCTGCTTCTCGTGATGCAGGCGATGACGATGCCGGAGTAGATTTTGATGCAAGCACCGCATTTAATCCACGTAGTAGCTTAATTGCCTATGCAAGAAAAGGCGGTGTAACGCAAAATTTTGTTGCACCTTGGGGTGGTAAAAGTGAGTTTGCAGGGCTTGGTTTTGTTGTTGACTTATCTGGTGAATTTAACAGTGTGACCGACAAGCAAACAGCGTTAATTATTCATCTGGGTGCCAAAAGCAAAGGGTCTCGTGCAAAAGCGTTAGATAACGTTGTTAAAAAGTTTGAAGCACAGCAAGAAAAGCTTGCTAAGAAAGACAAAAAAGACGAGGGAAAACCGAGTTCAGAAGAACAAGTGTTAACTCAAGTGCTTGCGGGTGATATGCCTGTGATTGCGACGCTTTCAAGAGCGTCGGATATTCTTGAAGCGATTAAGCTAAAAGAAAAGTTTGGTTTAGATCTGATTATTCAGGGGGCAGATGATGCGGTAGTGGTCGCTGAGCAATTAGCTGAGGCGAAAGTACCAGTTATTTTGAGTGCGGTATCAAACCTACCAGCTAGCTTTGACTCAATGCATGCAAGTCTAGATAACGCAGGTAAGCTTGAGAAAGCAGGTGTCAATGTCATCCTGTCAATTGGTGGTGACGGTAGTCATAACGTCTACCAGCTACGTTTTGATGCAGGTATTGCTGTAGCAAATGGCATGAGTCATGAAGGCGCACTTAAGGCGGTTACCGCTAACCCTGCGAAAGCACTGGGCATTGATGGCGGTGTGATTGAAGCAGGTAAACGTGCAGACATCGTAATGTGGAGTGCGGATCCTTTCGAATTCAGCACCACAATCGATAAAATCTGGATCAATGGTGAGGAAGTGTCTACTGAGTCACGCCACGATAAACTAAGAGACAGATATACGACAGATTCTGATATGCCAAGAGCGTATACGAAGTAATGTTTTTATACAGGGCCTCATTTGAGGCCTTTTTTAGTTCGGTTGTCCCGTCCTAAATAACCTGAGATTTGGGTAAGGAATGAGCTAACTAATTGTTCTTAAAAATAATTAAATTATTTCCTTATCTAGCCAGTGAGTTTTAGGGATAACTCCGCTCTCGCGTCCTGCTACCGCCTAGGTACCTACATCCTTGTAGGCAAGGCGAATTTACGCACCAATAGCAGGCTATTGGAAGTGAATTCAACGCAGTTAGCGCTAAAACTGGCTGCTAGAAAGGCATTAATTATCCGAAGTTCAGGTTAAATACATTTGGCGGGTTTTGGCAACCCCGCTATTTTTGTTGCTTGTTTGGCTGGGCCTTTTGGAAATAACTTATACAAATAGATGCTATTGCCTTTATCCTCACCTAGTGCTTTAGCCATTGCCTTTACCAGCATGCGGATCGCGGGGCTGGTATTGTATTCGAGATAAAAATTTCTCACAAACTCAATGACTTCCCAATGTGCATCTGAAAGCTCAATATTTTCTTCTGCGGCTAGAAGAGGTGCTAAATCTTTAGTCCATTGAGTATGGTCTAGCAAATAGCCTTGTTTATCTGTCTCGATAGTTTGGTTGTTAAATTCTAGCATGATGATTACCAAGTAATTGAATTGTTCATCGTAATGGTCAGCTCAACCCAATCTTTGTCAGAAATAAGCTTTACTCCGGCTTCTGGGACAATACCTCTGGCACTGGCGCAAGTTTGCAGCATCACCACATTTGCATCTCCAGCTGAGATACGCGTTTGACCAAAGCAGCCATCATTACATAATAAAATAGTGTCGTGATGGGATACAAACTGCAGCTGATCGCATGCTTCGATACTAGAAATAATATGTAGCGTACTCATAGTGTCACCACAAAGTCATGTTGTTTGATTAACGCAAGGATTTCATGTTGATTTTTGATTTCAGTATCAACAGCAAGGGAGTGTGCCGATACGTTAAACTCCTCCATAGCTGACTGGCAGGCATAAACTCGCTCGACATCATAAATTTCCAGAGTTTTTAATTGCTTAAACATGTCTTTTAAACCCAGTGTGGGCGCATTGAGGGTTTTCTGGAGCGATAGCACTGCAGGACCGGTAAAAAGCCAACTTACTTGTTGATCAATCGCTGCATAGATTAGTGCGACATCCAGCGCTTCTTTCAGACTATTTTGGTCAAATGGACTGGTTTGAGAAATGATTAACACGTTTTTACTCATTTAAACTGCATCCACTTATCAGACTTACTCGAGATCATGGCAAACTCCGCAAGGCCAGCAACGGTGAAAGGGCTAACGTCTTCGATGCTAACGCCGCGTTTTTCCGCAGCTGTGACACACAGCAACAGGGGGATCCCTTTATCTTTGATGCGTTGCCAAAGTGCGTTGACTTGCAATTCGTCGGAAGCGTGTACGATATTTTGACTGGCGTGATAAACACCATCTTGGTATAGAAAGATACACGCGATTTGATGGTCACTTTTAATAGCGGCATCGACATACCGTTCTAGTAAAGTTAACTTTGACTGTGCAGCTACGCCAAAGTGAACTGATATGGCTATTTGACTCAAATTTTACTCATAAAAAAAGCCCCGTAATGGGGCTTATTTTATCAGAAATTCTGAGTTAGTCATCCGACGCGCCTAAAAGGGCAAGGATACTGGTAAATAAGTTATAAATACTTAAATACAAGCTCACAGTTGCAAGCACGTAGTTTGTCTCGCCGCCATTGATAATTCGGCTTGTATCATAAAGGATAAAGCCAGACATTAATAACACGACTGCCGCGTTAATTGCCATAAACGCGATGCTAGATCCAATGAACAAGTTTACTAGGCTTGAGATAATAACCACGATTAAACCAACCGTTAAAAAGCCACCCATAAATGAGAAGTCTTTTTTCGTAGTTAGTGCATAAGCTGATAAACCGAAGAAAATTAACGCTGTTGTGCCAAGTGCTTGTGCTATCAACATGCCACCATTTGGTAGTGCAGCATAGTGATTAAGCATAGGCCCAAGGCCGAAACCTAAAATACCAGTAAATAAGAATACAAGACCGATAGCAGAAGATGAGTTTGCTTTTTTACCGATAACAAAAAGCAAACCAAATGCAACTAATGAACAAACAATACCGGTAAATGCTGGTAATGCCATTGTCATTGAAATTGCGGCTGTTACTGCACTAAACGCTAATGTCATTGCCAACAGGAAGTAAGTGTTTTTCAACACTTTGTTTGTTTCCATTGTCGACATGACAGGTTTTGCAGTGTTGTATGAATGATTGAATGCCATGATTCAAGCTCCTTAATAAAACATGCTGATCCCAAAAATAACTAAGATAAGAGTATCAATTGTTATATGTTGGGGCAATGATTTCTGGATCAATATCTGTCGTTAATTGGGTCTCTACAGTAATATTTACTCAATACGTAAGACTTTGAATATTTTCAAAAGTTCGCTGAAATATCTAAAATACGCATAATTTTGACTGGTTCTTAGACGATTGAGCCAAATTTTACGCAAATGATCAAATAATTGAAAAAAAAGCTTCACAAGCGCATAGGGATTCTCTATTATTCGCCCCGCTGCGGAGAGATGGCTGAGTGGTTGAAAGCACCGGTCTTGAAAACCGGCATACGTTAATAGCGTATCTAGGGTTCAAATCCCTATCTCTCCGCCACTTATTTTAGATTCGTGCTATTAAGCGTGGATCATAGGTTTTGGAGAGATGGCTGAGTGGTTGAAAGCACCGGTCTTGAAAACCGGCATACGTTAATAGCGTATCTAGGGTTCAAATCCCTATCTCTCCGCCACATTTAAAGCCCTCATATTTGAGGGCTTTTTTGTTTCTGATAACAGAAATCTCCCGTCACCAGTATACTCTCGATACAAATACTTATTAGACCAAAGTCGGCTAGTGCAGAGGCACTGCTTGCACAATACTCAGTAGTGTTGAATGAATAATTAGTGTAGAGAGTGTTGAATATGAAACAAGTTGGCAAAGGAGTAGGGTTCTCTTTATTATCACCGTTAATCGTGGGTGGTGTGCTTGGGATTTACTACAGCTTTACACTCGGTCGCAGTGAGATGTTCTTTAACTTAGTACTCAGCGCAATTTCTAACGCATACATCGTTGGTCTTGCTATGTGCCTATTCGTTGTTCCCGGATATATCCTTATGTTTAGGTACAACAAGGTGCAATATGGTGGTCTGTTAACACTGGGCTTACTTGGTGGAGCGGTATTTAGCTATCTTTTCGCTGCACAATCGGGTGTCGGTTTTATTGTTAACGCCTTAATGTCAATGCTCGCAGCGGGGCTATTCTTGTTTGGTTTGCGGGCAGGTCATCGTAAAACTGAGTGATAATTAACCGAGCAGTCTCAGTTTTACAGATAATTAATACTTTTTCAGTCGAAAAGGTTTTAATTATTTCTCCGAAAGAGTACCTTTAGCTTTTGTCGTTCAATTCGTGAATTTGATGGTAATGCAAAAGCAAGACTTTTATCAGACTTTAGTTAAACAGGCTCAAGGGCTAATCAGTGGTGAACACAATGTGATTGCCAATATGGCAAACTTGAGTGCGCTTTTATTTACAACTCTTGAAGATATCAACTGGGCAGGCTTTTATCTTATGGATAGCGCTGAAGAGTTGGTTCTTGGGCCATTCCAAGGCAACCCAGCCTGCATCCGAATTCCTGTTGGTAAAGGGGTATGTGGCACAGCAGCTGCAACTTGTGAAACGCAATTGGTTGAGGATGTTCATGCGTTTGCAGGCCATATTGCTTGCGACGCAGCATCAAATTCAGAAATCGTGATCCCTGTTTTTAAAGATAATAAAGTGATTGCCGTGCTAGACATTGACAGTCCTAGTCTGGCAAGATTTGACGAGCAGGATAAGATCGGATTAGAAGCGTTAGTTAAAGTGTTTGAGGAAACGCTTTAATGAAAGATATGCTTCAGGTACAAGATTATTTGTTTTCTTACGCCGATGTTGGTGATTGGGAAGGCGAAGAAGAAGTTGTTGCAGAACGCTTAAATGAACTTATTCATCACGCATGGGATTTACTTCCCGAAGATTTAGACTGTGACACAATAGATAGGCTCATAGAAGGTATTTGGGAACATCTTCGCGGTGATTTAGCGCTTCTTGAAGCAGAGATAGAAGAGCTAATTGACTGGGTTACACACTATATAAACTCGTCGCTCGATGAGCAGATGTAATTAATAGGTTTAAAAATGGAAACCACAAACAAGCTAAAAGACACAAATGAAGTATTAGACTTCTTATTTTCAGAATTTCCTAACTGCTTCAAGCAAAAGGAAGGGATTAAGCCATTAAAGGTTGGTATTTTCAAAGATATCGCTGAGCGTATTGAGGGTTCTGACAAAGTCAGTAAAACCCAAGTACGTCAAGCGCTTCGTAAATACACTTCAAACTGGCGTTATCTCGAAGCAGTCACTAAGAACGAGTTTCGTGTAGACCTAGACGGCAATCAGGCTGAAAAGGTTGAACAAGAGCACGTTGAACACGCAGAAAAAGCATTGGCCGAGAGCCGTGCCAAAATGGCTAAGCGTAAAAAGCCGCAGCGTCCAAACAATCGCGATGGCGAAACAAAATCTTACAAAAAGAAACCTCACTCAAGGGATCGTCAAGACCAAAAACGCCCTAAAATGAGTAATAAACCTGCTGAAGTTAAACCTAAGCGCAGTGGTAAAGTTGAACCTTTACCGGCTGAACAGGTCAAGGTTAATAACAAAGTTAAAGTTAAACTTGGTCAAGCGCTTGTTAACGCTACTATCACTGAAGTCAAAAATGATGAAGTGCACGTAGAGCTTGTAACAGGAATGCAAGTTAAAACTAAAGCAGATAGCCTATATATCCAGTAAGGAGTTGTATATGAGTAAAAAGTTACCACTCATTTCCCTAGTCGCCGCGTTCGTATCGAGTGTTACTTTAGCCTCAACAAGCACAGTCACTATTAAGGACTTGCCAGTTCTTAAACCTGAAGCGCAACACACCACGGCTAGTAAACGAGTGACTAACCTATTTACTCGGCAACACTACAAACGCTTCAGCTTTGATGACAGCTTATCGGATAGAATTTTCGATCGTTACGTAGAAGCCGTCGACTTTAACAAGTCTTTGCTTTTGCAGTCGGATATCGATAGTTTTCAACAGTATCGTAAGCAATTTGATGATGCATTGATCTCAGGAAAACTGGGTTTTGCTTATGATATGTTTAACCTAAGCATGAAGCGTCGCTTTGAGCGCTATGATTTTGCCATTGGCTTACTCGACAAAGAAATGAACTTTGACAAAAAAGATGAGTTCATTTTTGATAGAGAAGAGCAAGATTACGCAACCGCGACAAGCGAACTTGACGAATATTGGCGCCAGCGCGTTAAATCTGATGCGCTGCGCTTAAAATTGACTGGGAAAAATTGGGAAGAGATCAAAGAAGTCCTTACCAAGCGCTACAAGAATGCGCAAAAACGCCTAGTCCAAACGAATAGTGAAGATGCATTCCAAGTAATCATGAATGCGTTTGCACGCAGCATTGAAGCGCACACATCTTATCTTTCGCCACGCCGTGCCGAACAGTTCAAAATGGATATGGACTTAGAGCTGGAAGGTATTGGTGCGGTATTAAGTTACGATGAAGATTATACTGTGATCCGTAGTTTAGTCCCCGGAGGCCCTGCGGACAAAACCGAAAAGCTTAAGCCAGACGACAAAATCATCGGTGTAGCACAAGATAATAAAGAATTTGTAGATGTTATCGGCTGGCGTTTAGATGATGTGGTCGATCTCATCAAAGGCCCTAAGGGGACCAAGGTTAGACTTCAATACCTTAAAGGTACTGATAGTCACGGGACGCCAAAAGTCGTTGAAATTGTTCGTGACAAAGTAAAATTAGAAGACCGCGCAGTTAAGTCTTCAGTCTTTGAAGCCAAGTATTCTGAGCTACAAAGCAAAATAGGCGTGATAGAAATCCCGAGTTTCTACAATAATCTTTCTCAAGATGTAAAAACTGAAATCGCTAAACTTAAAGAAGCCAAAGTAGATGGGGTGATCATTGACCTTCGTCAAAATGGTGGTGGCTCGCTTTACGAAGCGACCCAGCTATCCGGTTTATTCTTTGACCAAGGCCCAGTTGTTCAGATCCATACCGCTTACAATCGTGTCGAAAGTCAACAAGATAGGGATGGCATTACCTTCTACGATGGACCTTTGACTGTTTTAGTTGATCGCTACAGTGCATCGGCATCCGAGATTTTTGCTGCTGCGATGCAAGACTATGGCCGAGCAGTAGTGATTGGTGAGCAAACCTTTGGTAAAGGCACCGTGCAACAACATCGTGGCCTCGGTAAAAATTACGATTTATTCGAAAATCCTTTGGGAAGTGTAACCTACACGATTGCGAAGTTTTATCGTATCGACGGTGGCAGTACACAGCATAAAGGCGTGATCCCTGATATCTTGCTACCATCGGCAATTAACCCAGAAGAGTGGGGAGAGAGCCAAGAGGATAATGCGTTGCCTTGGGATAGTATCGTTCGTGCAAAATATGCGAGCCTCGATAATTTGTCGCCAACTATCCAATACTTGAGTAAGCGCCATGATGAGCGAGTAAAAGCAGAGCCAGAATTCGAATATATTTATAAAGATATTGAAGAATACAAAGCGCGCAAGGACGATAAGGCGATTTCATTAGTTGAAGCTGAGCGTATCAAAGAGCGTGAAGACCGCGATGATCTGGTATTAAAACGCACGAATGAAAGGCTGAAACGTCTCGGTTTAGAGCCAGTTAAAGATTTGGACGATGCACCAGAGGTTATTTCAGAATTAGACCCTTACCTTGAAGAGGCTGCGCTTATCACGCAGGACCTAATTTCATACGGGCGGGTAGCCAAAAACGAAGTTAAAAAATAAATAAAAGGCGCTTCAAGCGCCTTTTATTATGCCTTTTACACTTACTTTTACTTACCTAATTTTGTTATCATCTGCCAGATTTTCTAAGCTGATACTCTTTTGAGGCTTTTTGAGAATGGTGCGTGGCTCGACCACTGGCAACCTAGCTACTCAAAACGGCTCAAAACGGTATACTGCAAATAAAATAATTATAAGCATGGGTCGTCGTGCGTAGGAGTATTCCTTTTGAAACAACAAAAACAGCCGTCATTTATTGACGCCCTTATTCCGATCACATTGTTGGTCGCTTTGCTCGGTGCTGCGGTGTACCTCTATGGTGACAGCTCATCATCAGGTCCAAATCAAATAGCCCTACTTTTTGCAACATTCACTGCGGCGCTTGTCGGTCTAAAAAACGGTTTTACGTGGAAGACGCTTGAAGAAGCGATGATAAAGGGGATAACTATCTCTCTTGGTGCTATTATCATTTTATTGATGGTAGGTGCCTTAATCGGTACTTGGTTGCTGTCTGGAACAGTCCCAACACTGATATATTACGGACTACAAATTATCAATCCAAGTTGGTTTTATGCCGCGAGTTGTTTGATTTGTGGAATTGTGGCGATGAGTATAGGCAGCTCATGGACGACGGCCGCAACCATAGGTGTAGCGCTACTAGGTGTCGCGACGGGGCTTGGCTTAGATCAGGTCGTAACCGCGGGTGCAGTCATTTCAGGTGCTTATTTTGGCGATAAGTTAAGCCCATTATCTGAAACCACAAACTTAGCGCCTGCAGTTGCCGGTAGTGATTTATTTGATCATATTCAGCATATGCTTTGGACCACAGTACCTAGCTTTGTAATCGCACTTATTATATTTATTGTCATGGGCTTTAATGCTGAAGCGTCAAGTGAAGCGGGGCGAATAGATGAAATTGTGTCGATACTACAAACTAACTTCAACATTAACCTGCTAATGCTAGTTCCTTTGCTGGTGCTGCTTGGGCTTGCTATCAAGAAGATGCCCGCTTTTCCGGCGATTTCAATCGGCGCGGTGATGGGGGCGATATGGGCAGTGCTGTTCCAAGGAGACCTTATTGCAAGTCAAATTGATGCTAGCCAAGGTGAGTTAGTGGGCTATGTGAAATTGGTGTGGGCAACTTTCTTTGACGGTTTTGCGTTGCAAACAGGCGATGCAAAAATGGACGATTTGCTAAGTGGCGGTGGCATGTCATCAATGCTAACGACAACTTGGCTGGTGATGACGGCATTGATGTTTGGTGCCATTATGGAAAAAACTGGCTTACTTGATGTCTTCGTACGCAGCATTCTTAAAATTGCAAAAAGCACAGGCTCACTAATTGCCTCGACTATTGCAACTTGTATTGGTACAAATCTAGTTGCCGCGGATCAGTACATCGCGATTGTTGTTCCTGGTCGTATGTTCAAAGAAGAATACAAAAAGCGCGGTTTGAAGAGTGTAAACCTCTCACGTACGCTGGAAGATGGTGGCACAATCACCAGTCCACTGATCCCTTGGAACACCTGCGGCGCATATATGCAGAGTGTACTACTGATCAATCCGTTTGATTATGCCATGTACGCATTTTTTAACTTGATCAATCCTGTGCTGGCGGTCATCTACGCGTATCTTGGTATCAAGATCCTTAAGATTACGCCACCAACAGTAAACGCGGAAGAACCAAATGAGAAAGCAGGGCAAGCGTAAAATAGCGCATTTGCAATCTTGATCAGGCCTTTTCCAACAGGTCAAGTAGAAATTAAACGCCTATCCTTAGAATTGGCGATATCAAATTTGTTTTATCACTCGCCCCTTTTTGGGGCGTTTTTGTAAGGACTATATATGACTCAAAAACCACAAGCCAAATTTCTTAAAGATTACCTTGCACCAAGCCATACCGTTGATACGCTTTGCTTGACCTTTGAGTTAAGCCCAAGAAATACCTTAGTGACTGCTGTAAGTCAGTTTGTCGCTGTGAGCGATGCGACACAATTAATTTTGGATGGTGTCGACTTAGAGTTAGTATCTTGTCAGGTAAATGGTGAAGAGTGGCAAAGCCTTGAAGAATCTGACTCAGAATTGATTCTTTCTAACTTGCCAAAGGCCTTTGAGCTTAAAATTGTCACTAAAATTTCGCCGCAAACAAACACCTCACTTGAAGGCTTATACCTCTCTGATGGCGCTTATTGTACGCAATGTGAAGCGGAAGGTTTTAGAAAAATCACCTACTTTATGGATAGACCTGATGTACTGACGACTTATACGGTGACGATCATCGGTGAGTCAAAGTATCGTTACTTATTATCAAATGGCAATAAAGTTGAAGAAGGAAGCTTAAGTGACGGCAGACATTTTGCAAAATGGCACGATCCGCACAAAAAACCAAGCTACTTGTTTGCCTTGGTTGCTGGCGATTTTGATGTATTAGAAGACAACTACAGCACTAAGTCGGGTAGAGAGGTGAAGTTGGCGTTATTTGTCGATAAAGGCAATTTACATAAAGCTCCCCATGCTATGACGTCACTAAAAAAGGCCATGGAGTGGGATGAGTCAAGGTTTGATTTGGAATACGATCTCGATATATACATGATTGTCGCGGTTGATTTTTTCAATATGGGGGCAATGGAAAATAAAGGTCTGAATGTTTTTAACAGTGCCTGTGTGTTGGCAAGCCAAGAGACTGCGACAGACCGAGACTTTCACACCATTGAATCGATAGTTGGACATGAATACTTCCATAACTGGACTGGGAACCGGGTTACTTGCCGTGATTGGTTTCAGCTTAGTTTAAAAGAAGGCTTAACCGTATTTAGAGATCAGGAGTTTAGCAGCGATCTAGGTTCTCGAGGCCTAAACCGTATTGACGCGGTAATGGCGATGCGTACGCATCAGTTTGCAGAAGACGCGGGGCCAATGGCACATCCGATAAGGCCACAGCAAGTTATTGAAATGAATAACTTCTATACCGTAACTGTTTATAACAAAGGTGCTGAAGTGATCCGTATGATGCACACCTTATTGGGGGAAGCAAACTTCCAAAAAGGGATGAAGCTCTACTTTGAGCGTCATGACGGACAAGCTGTGACGTGCGATGATTTCGTTAATGCAATGATGGATGCTTCTGGTGTTGATTTAACGCAATTTAAACTATGGTACGAGCAATTCGGCACGCCAAGAGTAAAAGTGGCTACCGAGTATGACAAACAGGCACAAACATATGCGATTACGGTGAGCCAAAGCCATGCTGATTGCGACCCCGTAAAAGCGCCACTGCATATTCCTTTTAAGCTAGAGCTTTTGGATGAGCAAGGTGAAAGCATTCCGTTGCTAACAAAGCACGGAGAAATACAACGAGCGTTAGATATTACTGAATTTGAACAGCGGTTTGAGTTTGGGCAAGTTGTAAGTAAACCAGTTCCTGTATTACTAGAAGATTTCTCAGCACCTGTGCTTATGGAGTACAGCTATACTATTGATGAGTTACTACACATATTGCGTTTTGCACGTAGTGATTACGCTCGTTGGGAAGCAGTGCAGCAAATCTTTATGATTGAAGTTAAACGAGCGGTTACGTCAGACGACTTCGCACTGGATTCAAAAGTCCTCGGTGCATTGTCCTCATTGGTGGAAGCGTTAGATGGAGACCTTGCGCTACTGGCTGAGCTATTGACTTTACCAACGTTTGATACGTTAGCCAGTCAATTTGAAATTATCCCAGTAGACAAACTCGTTTCAATTTCTGATGCATTTGAAATGCAAATTGCGCAATCACTGCAATCGGTGTTTGAACACGCTTATTTATCTTTGCAAGACTCAGGCTCATTAGAAGCAAAGGATGTCGCGATCAGAGCCTTTAAAAATAAAGCGCTTTATTACTTAGCGAAAACAGATTCCGATAGTGTTGACAGCGCGCTAGATAATCAATTTTCATCAAGCAATATGACCACTAAGTTGGCATCATTAAAAGCAGCCGTCGCCGCGCAGCACACAAAGATGGAAAGCTTGTTCAGTCAATTTGATAGTCAATGGCGTCACGATAGTCTAGTCATGGACAAATGGTTTGCATTAAGTGCAAGCTTATCCAACGACGAGGTGATATCGAATATAAATACGCTTTATGCGCATCCTTGTTTTGACAAAGGCAATCCTAACCGTGTTCGCGCATTGATAGGAAGCTTCGCAAGAACTAACCCTGCGCAATTCCATCGTACAGATGGTAAGGGCTATGCGTTATTGGGAGACCTATTAGTGGAGCTAAACAGTATCAATCCACAAAATGCGTCTCGTATGATCACGCCGTTCATGTCATGGAAGCGTTATGATGAAACGCGCCAACAACTGATGCGGGCACAGTTGAGTCGTTTGGCTAACTTAGAAGGCTTAAGCGACGACTTATATGAGAAGGTAGAGAAGGCGCTAGCGCAGTAGATGAAAGAGTACTTCTTTTACATGGATTTGAGTTATGACAAGTGCCTCGGTTACTACTACGGGCACTATACTTCAGTGCAAGTGATTGAAGATGGGGGCAAGAGTATTCGCTTCCCCGCAGAGCGTATTCGCCCCTTTATTTCATCAATTGGGATCAGGGGGAGATTCCGTCTCATCTTGGATGATAGCAATAAGTTTCTATCGTTAGAAAAAGTCACTTAATCGAAGTAGAACTGCAAAACATATTTTATTTTTGTTAAATGAGTTTGTTATAAGCTTGAAATACGTGTTATAAATTATCTGGTAGGACGTCTTACCAAGAGTAAAATACGCCCCTAGAGGCGAAAAAGCGTTGATTTAGTGGAGCAGTATTTGTATTTTCGCGGTTTCGCTTCTATCGTTTAGACAACAAAAAACAATAACTCTAAGAGCTTAAGCTCTAGACATGACCCGCCAAAAGGGGGAGAAATAATGATAAAAAGATCGCTCTTTGTGAAAAACAAAATCATGCTCGGTCTTAGTGCGGCAGTAATGGGAGCTGCCGCCACGTCAGTACACGCGGCCAGTTTTGAGGTTGGTGATTTCGAAATTACCTTCGACTCGACTTTTTCTTATGGTCAAAGCATTCGCGTTGAAGATCGTAACTTTGATTTCATCGGTAAAAGTAATCATCCACAGTTTAACTGGGATGGTTATAAAGCAACCACTGGCAATACCATCTATTCTTCGTCACAGATCTGGTCACAACAGGGTGCCTATTCAAATAATGGTGATGCTGGTAACCTAAATTTTGACTCTGGAGATACTTTCTCTCAGTTGTTAAAAGGTACCCATGATTTAGCAATTACCAAAGATAACTATGGTTTGTTCACTCGTTTCATGTATTTCTACGACTTTGCGATGGAAGATGGGGATTTTGCGTATAGCAACCCTGTTTCAGGCAAAAAAGTTGACCCGTGTGAAGACGACGATACCAGAAAACAAGTCTGTTCGGATTTACGCTTGCTAGATGCATTTGTTTGGGCGGATTTTGACCTCAATGATGGCAAAAACCCGCTCTCCGTGCGTTTAGGTCAGCAAGTCGTTAACTGGGGTGAAAGTACGCTTATTTCCCACGGCATTAACGTCAACCCAGTGGATATTGACCGTTTGAAAGCGCCTGGCTCTGAAGTAAAAGAAGCCTTTATCCCTGTCGGTATGCTTTGGGCGTCGATTGGTTTGTCTGAAAACGTTAACCTTGAAGGCTTTTATCAGTATCAATGGCATGAAACCAGATTGCCAGCAACAGGTAGTTACTTCTCAACCAATGATTTTGCATCTGAAAACGGTTATATGCAAAACGTTCAGCTTGGTTTTACCTCAAACCCTGATATTGATCTGTATCACCTAACGGATGCATTAAACAGCTTATATGCTGATGCAACGGCCGCATTGGTTGCTCAAGGTGTAGTACCAACAGCACAAGCAGTTGGCAGCGCTGCAGCGTCCATGTATATGGCTTATCCGACTAAAGTGGCGCTTAAAGGAAAAGGAAATAACGGGAAGAGCGAACCCGATGATGGTGGTCAGTACGGTTTACGCTTAGGCATTTTCTCTCCAGAGCTAAATGACACTGAATTTGGTCTGTATTACATTAATTACCACAGCCGTAGACCTTTGATTTCTGGTAAAGCATCTAACTTTACAGAGCAAGCGATCATGGCTGATTTAGCTTACATCGCACAAAATCAAATTACCGCAGACAATGTCACTAACTTAAACGCCTTTACTCAAGCGCAAATTACCTACCCAGAAGACATCAAACTGTATGGTTTAAGTTTTAATACCGCGATCGGTGAAACCGCATTTGCTGGTGAAGTGGCATATAGACAAGATGAGCCACTACAGATAGATGACGTTGAACTACTTTACGCAGGTATGGTTGAGCAGTTAGCCGCTGCGGGTCTGCGTGATGATTTGGCTGGTTTATCTCAGCTTAGTCAAGGGGACGATATCGCTTTTGTGGGTCCCGGTGAAGTCGCGCAAGGTTATATTTTGCGAGACACTATTCAAGCACAGTTTACTGCAACACATTTGTTCGGCCCATCGCTCGGTGCAGATAGTTGGGCTGTGGTTGGTGAAGTAGGCGCAGTTACTATCAAAGACATGCCAGAGTACGATGAGCTTCGTTTGAATGTTTCAGGTACTGGCCGAAGTGGCACGATTGAGGGGCTTTCTGGCCGAGATTACAATCTTATCCACCAAGCGGTTTCAAATGGTCCAGAGACCAATCCATTCCCATCGGCTTCTGCATGGGGCTATCGCCTTATTGCAAAGGGTGAGTATAACAACCTATTCAGTGGTGTGAATTTTTCTCCACGCGTAGTGTTCTCACATGATGTTAACGGTATCACCCCTGATCCTATGTTCTTGTTCATTGAGGATCGTAAATCGCTGGGCATTAATCTTAACTTTAACTACCTAAATTCGTGGTCATTTGATTTTGGCTATAACACGTTTTGGGGTGGTGGTAAGACGAATACCTTTGCGGACCGTGATTTCATCTCATTCAACATTAAGTATTCAATTTAAGGGCTTTCGATATGTTTAGAAAACCTACATTTATCGCAGCAACAATAATTACAATGATGTCTGCCAGCAGCGCTATGGCTAAGATGAGCGCTGACGAAGTAGCACGTTTAGGTAAAGACTTGACGCCTATCGGTGCAGAGAAAGCGGGTAATGCTGATGGCAGTATTCCGGCTTGGAATGGTGGGATCACCGCGCCTCCAGCTGGTTATGAAGTGGGCATGCACCATCCAGATCCATTTGCTGATGACAAAGTATTGTTTACAATTGATAAATCAAATTTAGATAAATACAAGTCATTGTTAAGTCCAGGTCAAATTGCGCTATTTGAAACGTATCCAGAAACGTTCAAAATGAACATTTACCCAACTAGACGCAGCGCGTCTTATCCGCAGTTTGTGTATGATGCAACAAAGAAATACGCTTCAACAGCAGAGCTGATCGAAGGTGGTAACGGCATTAAAAATACCGCTATCGGTATTCCGTTTCCGGTGCCGAAAGATGGCTTAGAAGCTATCTGGAACCACCTATTGCGTTTCCGTGGCTTGTCGATTGCACGTTACGGCGGTCAAGCGATGCCCACGGAGTCAGGTGCTTACAACATTATCGGTTTCGATGAGCAATTACTGGTTAAGTACTCTGCAACAGATGCAACGCCTGAAGCGTTGCAAGAGTCAAATATCTTGTTTAAGTTTAAGCAGCAGGTGACAGAACCTGCACGTCTCGCTGGAACTGCATTGCTTGTACATGAAACCATGGACCAAATTTTGACACCTCGTCAGGCTTGGACCTATAACGCAGGCCAGCGTCGTGTAAGACGTGCGCCAAACGTTGCATATGATGCACCAGGAACTGCGTCAGATAGCTTACGTACAACAGATGACTTTGATATGTTTAACGGCTCTCCAAACCGTTATGATTGGAAACTTGTTGGCAAAAAAGAGATGTATATCCCTTACAACAGTTACAAGCTACATAGCGACAAGTTGAAGTATGATGATATCTTGATGGCTGGCCACATCAACCCTGAACACGTACGTTACGAAAAACACCGTGTATGGGTAGTCGAAGCTAACCTGAAAGAAGGCACTCGCCATATTTACAAAAAGCGTGTGTTCTATATTGATGAAGATAGCTGGCAAATCCACGTAACGGATATCTATGATAACCGTGATCAGATGTATCGCGTCGCGATGGCACATGGTCTTAATTACTACGAAGTGCCGACGCATTGGAGTACGTTGGATGTCTATCATGATCTAAACTCTCGTCGCTACCTTGCGATTGGGTTAGATAACGAAGAAGACATGTATGACTTCAGTCAGTCTTTCAACGATAACGAGTTTACTCAGGGTGCGCTGCGCCGTGAGGGTCGCCGTTAATCAAATATTATCAGGCTGAAGCAACCTCGCTTCAGCCTTCTTCCTCCTTTCCTCTCACAACTCGAGTGTTTTCTCATGATGAAGAAGTTAGTAGCAGCCTCGATTTTAACTATGGCGCATGTAGCAGTAGCCGAAAGTAGTGATCAGATTTCAGCAAAATCAGCCCTGATGGTCGCTCACCCAGAACAAACGCTTTTCACGGATATTACAGATAACGGTGATGCGTTAATTGCGGTAGGTAAACACGGCACAATAATTATTAAACAAGAAGGGCAAAACTGGACGCAGGCAGAGGTGCCAATTCAATCACTGTTGACCTCTGTGACATTCAAAGGCAAAGATATTGGTTGGGCTTGTGGCCACGACGCTAGCATAATCAAAACCACAGACGGTGGTAAAACATGGGCGCTAAAACAATATCTACCAACATTGGAAAAGCCTTGTCTTGATATTGAGTTTATTGACCAACAACACGGCTTTGCTGTGGGCGCTTATGGCATGTTTTTTGAAACCACTGATGGTGGTGAGTCTTGGACAAAACGTTTTATCAGTGAATTTGTTCACCCCGATGATGTCGACTACTTAGCCGATTTAAAAGAGCAAGACCCCGCGGCATACGAACAAGAAACGGCGTTTATTCTTCCCCATTTTAATCGCCTGTTGATCGCCGAAGGCATGATGTACCTTGCCGGTGAAATGGGACTTGTGGCACAAAGTGATGACTTAGGAAAAACATGGCAAAAATTTGAGCCTTTTTATCGCGGTTCATTTTTTGCTGTTGATCAAACCTCAGATAAGCAACTTATTGTTGCGGGCCTTAGGGGTAACGCATTTATTGGCAATGCACAGCAAGTAGTTCAACTTGATACTCAAAAAACGGCGACAATAAATAGTATTGCCCACAAAGATAATGTGACCTATATGTTTGCTAACAGCGGCGTAATATTCACGTTGAAAGCAGGTAAGCTAACCTCAAAACAACTAAAAACCGGCCACTCTATTTTAGCAGGTGTGGTTAAAAAGAATCAGCTAATTCTAGCTACGGAGCAGGGGATTGCTGAGGTAGAGGTGAACAACTAATGCAAGCGTTTTTAAATCAATTGGTATACGCCATCTTTAGGCATCGTATTACCGTCGTGTCTTTTTTCGTACTGACGACGATATTTTTGGGCTTCAAAGCCACGCAAATTCAGCTCGATGCTTCATTTAACAAAAATATTCCACTAAATCATGAATACATGAAAGTTTACTTGAAGCACGAAAAACAGTTTGGTGGTGCAAATAGTATTCTTATTTCTGTTTGTGATAAAGATGGTGACATCTTTAATGAGCCATTTTTCACTCAGCTAAAAGCGGTGCATGATCAGCTCTATTTTATCCCAGGTGTTAATCGTCCACTGGTGAATTCAATCTTTGCACCCAGTGCGAGATTCGTTGAGGTGGTAGAGGACGGCTTTGCCGGTGGACCTATTATTCCCGCTAATTTTCAACCTACTGAACAAGGCCTAGCGGTTGTAAAGCAGAACATTGAAAAAGCAAAAGTTGTGGGTCGTATGGTTGCGAGCGATTATTCTTGTGCCATGGTAACCGCTCAGCTAATGGAAACCGATCCGCAAACTCAAGAAAAGCTTGATACCTTAGCCTTTGCGCAAAAATTAGAGTCTGAGATCCGAGCGCCTCTTAGCACTGACAAAGTGAGCATACATATTATTGGCTTTGCGAAAATGGCCGGTGACATTGCTGATGGTGCGAAAGGTGTAGTGCTTTTCTTTGCGTTAGCAATTGCTTTTACCTTTATTATGGTCTGGATGTTCTGTAAGAGCTTTAAGCTTACGCTACTTCCGATTGTTTGTTCATTTATTGCTGTGATTTGGCAGATGGGCTTACTCAGTACTTTGGGTTTTGGTGTTGACCCTATGTCTATTTTGGTGCCTTTCTTAGTCTTCGCTATTGGCGTGAGTCACGGTGTGCAAATGATCAACGCGATAGGTAAAAAAGTAGCGGAAGGGGTAAGCTGCAAAGTGGCTGCTGAAGCGAGTTTTAAAGCATTACTTATCCCAGGTGGCATTGCTCTACTTTCGGACACCGTTGGCTTCTTAACCTTACTGGCAATCGACATCGGCATTATTCGTGAACTTGCTATTACTGCCAGTTTAGGGGTTGCAGTTATTATCTTTACCAACTTGGTACTGCTTCCTGTAATGGCATCGTTCTTTGAGTCTGCAAATATTAAGCGACTTGGTGATGGTAAAAACGCCAGCCATGGTATGTTTGAGGCAATGCGAGAGGCCTTGGTGAAAACCACAGACAAAAAAGTGGCCAGAGTGATTTTACTTATCAGTGCAGTACTATTCGCATTTGGCTACTGGCAATCTGAAAAAATGCGTATTGGTGATTTACATGCTGGTGCACCGGCGCTACATGAAGATGCCAGATACAACCAAGACACTTTTCTTATCTCAGACCGTTATGCAATTTCTTCTGATATCTTAAAGGTCATTGTCGAAGCGACACCTGCGGCTTGTACTGAGCACGATACAATGGAGCGTATTAGTCGTTTCCAATGGCGCGTAGAAAATTTGGCCAGTGTACAATCGGCAGTTTCTTTGAGCTCTGTTGCACAAGCGGTTAATGCTGGGTACAACGAAGGTAACTTAAAATGGCAGACGTTACCAAGAAATACTGCTTCTCTAGTTCAAGCTACCTCTCGAGTGGAAACAAGCTCAGGGCTACTTAACGGTGATTGTTCGGTGATGCCTATTATCATCTTTATGGCAGATCATAAGGCCGAATCTATCGACCATGTGATTGCGAAGATAAAAGCGTTCTCAGAAGAAGAGGGAACTGATGACGTTGCCTTTAAATTAGCATCAGGTCCAATCGGTGTGATGGCGGCAACAAATGAATCCGTTTCCGAGGCGCAGGTTCCTATGATGATCTATGTGTACGGCGCGGTGATCCTGTTGTGCCTAGCGAGCTTTAGGAGCGTGCGAGCGACTATCGCAGTGGTACTACCTTTATATGTGGTATCAACGCTGGCTCAGGCGCTTATGGTGCAGCTTGAAATCGGGTTAACAGTATCGACGTTACCAGTAATTGCTTTGGGTGTGGGAATAGGTGTCGATTATGGCATTTATATTCTATCCTCTATGATGGGACAGCTTAAGCAAGGTATGCCGTTGTCGGTCGCCTATCGAAATGCACTTGCTGAACGAGGCAGTGCGGTACTGTTTACGGGTATCACATTGGCGATTGGCGTAAGCACATGGATTTTCTCTGCGCTTAAGTTCCAGGTTGATATGGGTATCCTTTTAACCTTCATGTTCTTGGTAAATATGCTGGGTGCTGTGCTGCTTTTACCGGCAATTGGAACGCTCATCTGGTCTGACCAGAAAAAATAATGTGAATAATTGTGCTCCTTTTTATTTGGTATTGGCGATTTATATCTATTTTTTGTGAATAGATGAGCAAACAGCTGAAAAGCTTGAAATGTTTTCGTCAAAAAGGCTGTTTATTAGCGTCAGAAAGGTTAGAATTTACCTGACTCCACGCTAATAAATGGCTGTACAAATAATCTACCGTTCAAAGGTGGTATAGATTAAGGAACACATAATGACACAAAATGAAGGCACAGCTTCTGTTATCCTAGATAACGTCTGCAAGCTTATCCATAAAAAAGTCCATGCTGACAAAGTGTCACTTGTCGAAACGTTTGCCAAAACCTTGTACAGCAACATGTCTAAAGAGGATTTGGCACATCGTAACGACAGTGACTTATACGGCGCAGCATTGAGCCTTTGGAATGCCCTTGATAAAAACAAGTCTGACGATGCCGTCATTCGCGTTTTTAATCCTGAGGTTGCAAAGGATGGATGGCAATCATCGCATACGATTGTCGAGATAATCGCTAAAGATATGCCGTTTTTGGTTGATTCAGTGCGCATGGCGATGAATCGCAAAAACATAGTCTCTCACCTATTACTTCATTCTCCACTTAAGTTACAAAGAAATGATGCAGGTGCAATCACCGCAGTTTCTAACTTAAAAGCAGAACAAGAATCTACGTCTACTAAGACCGTATTCTTTATCGAAATCGACAGGCAAACAGATGATTCGGTGATCGCTGATTTTACAGCTGAGCTTGAATCTGTCTTAAATGATGTTTCTGTTGCGGTTGCTGATTGGCTACCAATTCGCGATAAATTGGTGAGCGTAAGTAAAGAGCTGCCGACCCGTCATTATAGTTGTTCAAAAGAAGAAGTTGCTGAAGCCGTCGAGTTTTTAGACTGGCTGGTTAGCGACAACTTTACCTTTATGGGCTATCGCCAATATGATTTGACTCCAGTTCAAGGTGACTATGAGCTGAAGCCAGTTGAAGGCACAAGTCTCGGCCTGATGAAGAACTCTGGTGACGATCACAGCCGTTTATTGTCTGAACTGCCTGAAGTTGCGCGCAAAGAGGCACGCAGTAACAACTTGTTGATCTTAACCAAGACAAATTCACTTTCACGCGTTCATAGACCAGCGTATATCGACTATGTTGGTATCAAGCGTTTTGATGATGAAGGTAACGTGATTGGTGAAGACCGTTTCATTGGCTTGTTCTCTTCTAGCTTCTACAACAACAGTGCGGTAGATGTTCCGGTACTTAAGAGTAAAATTAACCGTATCATGGAGCAATGTGACTTTGCTAAAGGCACACATGCATACAAGGCGGTACTCAATATTCTTGAAACCTATCCTCGTGATGAGTTAGTACAGGCACGCGAAAGCGAGCTGCTTGAAGTGGCAATGGGCGTTTTACAAACTCAAGAGCGTGACATGTGTCGCTTATTTGTGCGTAAGGATGTGTATGGTCGTTTCTTCTCTTGTATGGTTTATGTGCCAAGAGAGAGATACAACACAGCGTTACGCCGTGAAACTCAACAACTGCTAGGCCGTGCATTTAAGTCTAGCGACAAAGTAGAGTTCACCACCTTTTTCTCTGAATCAACACTAGCGCGTACGCATTACATCGTGCGTGTTGATGACAACAACATAGATTACAACGTGAAAGAAATCGAAAATAACTTGGTAGAAGCCGCTCGTACTTGGGAAGACAAGTTACAATCTGCACTTCTTGAAAGAACGGGTGAGTCTCGTGGTAACGAGTTAAACCGTAAATATACGAATGCCTTCCAGTCTGCTTATAAAGATCAAGTGTTGCCGAGTG
Organism: Pseudoalteromonas sp. XMcav11-Q; assembly: GCF_040104525.1. Taxonomy (NCBI): domain Bacteria; kingdom Pseudomonadati; phylum Pseudomonadota; class Gammaproteobacteria; order Alteromonadales; family Pseudoalteromonadaceae; genus Pseudoalteromonas; species Pseudoalteromonas sp. XMcav11-Q. The sequence continues at coordinate 71,354 of NZ_JBECOX010000009.1, read as the reverse complement.
CAGCAGTAGTAGACATCGAAAAGCTAGAGCAACTAAACGAAGATAACAAACTTGAGATGCTGTTCTACAGACCTCAAGAAGAAGCAACGTCGCAACTTGTTCGTTTGAGTCTGTTCCATAAAGCAGAGCCAATTCACCTATCAGACGTGATGCCAATGCTTGAGAACTTTGGCCTACGTGTTATTGGTGAAACACCATACGCTGTGAAGACGACTGATGGTCAAGTAAACTGGATCATGGATTTCTCTATGCTTATCGACAGCAAAGGGATCACAGATTTTGACAAAGTATCAGCACGTTTCCGTGCGGCATTGACCAATGTGTGGAATAACCGCCTAGAAAACGATGGTTTCAACCGTTTAGTGTTATTAGGTGGTTTAACTGGTCGTGAAGCATCTATCTTACGCGCATATGCTAAATACATGCGCCAAATTGGTGTGACGTTCTCGCAATCTTACATCGAAAATACATTTGACCGTTACCCGCACATTGCAGCGATGATCGTTGATCTATTCGTGAAGAAGTTTGCACCGAAGAAAGTTGCCACTGAAAAGGCACTTCAGAAGGTTGTTGATGCAATCTACCTTGAGCTTGAAAACGTAGCGAATCTAGATGATGACCGTATCATTCGTTTGTACGTTGATATGATCAATGCAACGCTGCGTACTAACTTCTATCAAAAAGAAGCTGATGGCACGAATAAGTCGTATACATCATTCAAGATCCAGCCAAGCGCAGTGCCAGATATGCCATTGCCATTACCTGCGTTTGAAATCTTCGTATACTCTCCACGCGTAGAAGGTGTTCATCTACGTGGCGGTAAAGTGGCTCGTGGTGGTCTACGTTGGTCAGACCGTCGTGAAGATTTCCGCACAGAAGTACTTGGCCTAGTTAAAGCACAGCAGGTTAAGAATACAGTTATCGTACCTGTGGGCTCTAAAGGCGGCTTTGTTTGTAAACAACTTCCAACTGAACGTGAAGCGTTCTTCAAAGAAGGCCAAGAGTGTTACAAGATCTTCATCCGTGGTCTACTAGACATCACAGATAACATCGTACATGGTGACATTGTGCCGCCAGTGGATGTTGTACGTCACGACGAAGACGACCCATACCTAGTTGTTGCAGCGGACAAAGGGACTGCGACTTTCTCTGATATCGCAAATGGTATCGCTGAATCATATAACTTCTGGCTTGGTGACGCTTTCGCGTCAGGTGGTTCAATTGGTTACGACCACAAGAAGATGGGTATTACTGCTAAGGGCGCTTGGGAATCGGTTAAGCGTCACTTCCGTGAAATGGACATTGACTGTCAGACGACTGATTTTACTGCAGTTGGTATCGGTGACATGGGTGGTGACGTATTTGGTAACGGGATGCTGCTATCTAAGCACATTCGCTTACAAGCGGCATTCAACCACATGCACATCTTTATCGATCCAAACCCAGATGCAGCAAGCTCGTATGTAGAGCGTGAGCGTCTATTTAATCTGCCACGTTCAAGCTGGGAAGATTATAATAAGGATCTGATCTCTGAGGGCGGTGGTATTTTCTCTCGTGCAGCGAAAGCAATTACGCTAAGCGCTGAAATGAAGAAGATGATAGGCACTAAGAAATCGAGCATGACACCAAATGAGTTGATCAAAGCATTGTTGAAGATGCCAGTTGATTTATTGTGGAATGGTGGTATCGGTACTTACATCAAGTCTAAATCTGAAACTGACGCTGAAGTAGGCGACCGTGCAAACGACGCGCTACGTATCAACGGTGGTGAGCTTGGTGCGAAGATCTTTGGTGAAGGTGGTAACTTAGGTGCTACTCAGCTGGGTCGTATCGAATTTGCTTCAAACGGCGGTCGCATCAATACTGACTTTATCGACAACGTAGGTGGTGTTGCCTGTTCGGATAATGAAGTTAATATCAAGATCCTACTTAACGGCCTAGTTGCTGAAGGTGAATTGACGAATAAGCAGCGTAACGAATTACTGTATTCAATGACAGATGAAGTATCAGAATTGGTACTGAAAGATTGTTACCGTCAAACGCACACGCTTTCGGTTACTAAGTCTAAAGGTCCAGCGACGCTGAAAGAGAAAGTACGCTTTATCCATGCACTTGAAAAAGACGGCAAGTTAAATCGTGCAATCGAATTCTTACCAACTGATGAAGAGCTAGCAGAGCGAGCGGCGGCAGGTAAAGACCTAACACGTCCTGAGCTATCTGTACTGGTTTCTTACTCTAAGATGGTATTAAAAGAGACATTAGTTGTTGATGAGATCTCAGAAAATCCATACTACCGTCAGTTGCTAGTGAACTCGTTCCCAGCACCGCTGCGCGAGCGCTTCAATGCTGCGATGGATAATCACCCGCTACGTAAAGAGATCATTGCAACGAAACTTGCAAACAATATCGTTAACGATATGGGTCTAAACTTCATGGTTCGTATGCACGAAGAGACAGGTGCAACGGATGCAGAAATTGCGGTTTGCTACTCAATTGCAAGTGCAATCTTTGAAATGAAGGAAACGTGGTCAGCGATTTCTGCGCTTGATAATAAGATCCCAGCGGCAGTTCAAACGGAAATGCTATATCAATTACGTCGTACGGTTCGCCGTGCAACGCGTTGGTTCTTACGTCACCGTGACAAGTCTCAAACTATCGAGCAAACCATTGCGTTCTTTGCACCTACATTTAAAGATTTAAGTGCAAATCTACACAACTACATGGTTGCAAATGAAAGCGAGCAGATCGTTGATAAAGCACGTGACCTTGAGTCTCAAGGTGTACCTGCTGAGATTGCACTGCGTATCGTGTCACTTTCAAGCTTGTTCTCGGTCATGGACTTAGCGGAAGTTGCACATAGCTCAGGTCGTAAGATCGGTGTTGTGTCTAATACTTACTTCACGCTTGGTGCAAACATGGGTCTACATTGGTTCCTTGACCAAATCACGGCTCAACCTGTGGCAAACCATTGGCAGGCGCTTGCTCGTGCTTCATATCGTGAAGAGCTTGATTGGCAACAGCGTTCATTGTCAGAGGTTGTGTTAAACAGCTTTGCTGGTGATGACAGTGATATCAATGAACAGATTGAACAGTGGATGGATAAGCAAGCTGGCTTACTACACCGTTGGCAGCAAATGTTAACTGAGTTTAAGACCTCGCAAAGTCATGACTTTGCTAAGTTCTCAGTTGCACTTCGTGAGCTAATGTTACTAAGCCACAACTGCGATACTTCCAAATAATCTAGAAATCGCTACAATACCCCAGCTTTGACTGGGGTATTTTTTTGTCCAATGCCATTGGCATAATCCATTTAGCTAAAGTTACGCTTGGGTAATTTTAGCTAAGTTGATTACGTTACCAATACTGAGGAGCTACCATGTTTTACGATCTTGCGCGTCGTTTTATGTTTAATAAAGATGCGGAGTGGGCACACGATTTTGCCCTAAACAACCTGCGCCGCTTTGCGAATACGCCAATGAGCCTTGCATGGTCTCAATCAGTTCAAGACAAACCTGTTAATTTTCTAGGGTTAGAGTTTAAAAATCCAGTCGGGTTGGCCGCCGGTCTTGATAAAAATGCTGAGTGTATCGAAGCATTTGCGCAAATGGGTTTTGGTTTCATTGAAGTGGGAACTGTCACGCCGAGACCACAAGCGGGCAACGACAAGCCTCGGATCTTTCGTTTACCAGAGGCAAATGCAATTATTAATCGCATGGGGTTCAATAACAAGGGCGTCGATTACCTAGTCAACAATGTAAAAGCAGCAAAATACGATGGGATCCTTGGGATCAACATTGGTAAGAATAAAGATACACCAAATGAACAAGGTAAAGATGACTACATTCACTGTATGAGAAAAGTATTTGAGCATGCCTCATATATCACCGTGAATATCTCTTCACCAAATACACCGGGCCTTAGAGATCTACAATATGGCGAAGCGCTAGATGATCTATTGCAAAGCCTGAAAAATGAACAGATGGATCTGATCGCCAAGCATAATAAGTCAGTGCCTATGTTGGTAAAGATCGCACCAGATGTTGATGGCGTTCAGTTAACCCAGATCGCAGAATCGTTAGTTAATAATCGTATTGATGGTGTTATTGCAACTAACACAACATTAGCCCGAGATGCGGTAGAAAACCTAGAGTACGGTAATGAAGCAGGTGGTTTGTCTGGTAGACCTGTTCGTGAAAAATCGACGCATGTTGTCAGCGAATTGAAGCGTATTACCGACGGTAAGCTACCAATCATCGGTGTAGGTGGTATTGACAGTGCGGAATCTGCAAAAGAGAAATTTTCAGCTGGTGCAGATTTAGTACAAGTCTACACAGGCTTTATTTATGAAGGGCCTGCACTTGTTAAAAAGATCGTTTCGTCCTTATAAGGATCGGTCATATAACCAAATGATCCAAAACAAAACGTTATTATAAAAAATTTCATCATTGCGTTTTTCGCGTTATACTCCCACTTACTAGTTGAGCTAATTGGTTGGTGGGAGAGAAGTTTTGCAAGCTTCAAAAGAGTGGCAATGGATCCGCTGCACAGAAAGGAACAGGTTGTTAATTGATTTGGGTGAAGAGCTTCAGCTTTGCACGCCTTTTCGGTTGCGCCACCTTACTGAAGACTCAACCGCTAATCCCAATTTTAGTCTCAGCGAAGCTGAATTTTATCAGAGTGTATTTTCTTACCTTTGCGGTTTTGGTGTTTGGAATGAGCCCAGATGCTGTCAAATCGCTTTGAATGCAACTGCGGCAAAGTTTCATCTGCAACCGATGCAAGCAAAAAGCTGGTTTTTTAAGCCATATTTTGGTGGTGAACCTGTGAGTGAGGCGGTTGTGTGTTTAAATTCCAAGTTAAGCCGTGGCGAGTTTCTAATTATCGAGCATGATGGTCAGTCAAGTCTTTGTTTAAGCTTGAACGAGCAATTTATTCTTGATGAAGGAATAGAGCTTGAACAATTTCAAGCGATAAAAGTACTGAACGATCGGTTAGCGCCTCTTGTGTTAACACACCAAGTTCATCAAAGCGCATAGCCAATTTCATCCCATCGTTTTATTGACCAGCAATTATTTCCTGTATTAACCTGTACCTAATTTGAATTGTTTGCTGATCGAGGGATTAGAATGCGCTGCCTCTGCGATAAAACATTAAAACTAACTTATGCCGACGCTGAAGGACATTGCGGTTATCAATGTCAGTCATGCGGTGCCATTTGGTTGCCGCGCAAATTTATTGATTCCATTAAACATACTTATCACTTTAGTTATACCGATTTTATTGCAAAGCGGTCGTTGGTTGAGCGTGACGTTTTACAATTATGCCCTGATGATGGTCATACACTTAAAGACTATACGCTCTTTGAAGCTAGTTTTAGTGAGTGCGGGTGCTGTGGTGGCGTGTGGTTTGAAAAAGGGGAGCTCCATAACTTACTGCAAAATTACCAAAGTAGGAACTCGAACATAAGCGCGCTAGATAAGTTAAATTTTCTGAACTTGCTAAATTTTTAACGTAATTTATCCCCATACAACCAAGCTCAACTAATAACTAACGATAACTTGTGTGTTATACTGCGCCCAGTTGAAATTTAAGGGTATTCAAATTGCAATTTATCGCATTGACATCTATTGGTGTAGAGCAGTTACTGGTTGAAGAATTAACCGAGTTTGGTTTTGAAATAAACAAGCAAACCGTTGGTTCAGTTAAGTTCACAGGTGCTAATCTAGACGTACAAAAGTTCTGTATGATGACACGATTTGCAACGCGCGTGATGTTGCTTATTGATGACAAACCAGAAGTGAATGACAAAGATTCTCTCTACAAGTTTGTTCGTTTTCAGGCATGGCAAGATTGGTTTAGCCCAAAGCAGACCTTTGCAGTAGAGTTTAATGGTACGAATAATGCGCTTAAAAATACGCAATTCTCTGGCTTGGTGGTTAAGGATGGGATCGTTGACTACTTCAATGACCTGTTTGAGCAACGTCCAGATGTTGACAAACAGACACCGGATATTCGCATCATAGCGAAATTATCTAAGCAAGGCTGTGCGCTATATATCGATTTCTCGGGACCTCGCTTATCTGATAGAGGTTATCGTGACAAACAAGGTAAAGCGCCAATTCGTGAACATTTAGCGGCAGCGCTGGTTAAACGTAGCGGCTGGCTTGAAGATACTAATAAGCCGCTTTTTGACCCCTGCTGTGGTTCTGGCACGTTATTAATCGAAGCGGCATCTATGGCGCTTGGCTTACCTACTAACCTTAATAAAGATTTTGCCTTTAAACGCCTGCCGAGTTTTCGTGAAAGTAAGTTCACCGAGCTTAAAGCACAATTAAAGGTACAGCCAGAGCAAAAGAGCTTATGGCTGATCGGTAGTGATATCGATGAACGTGTGCTGTCAATTGCTGAGCGTAATGCCAAGCGCGCAGGCGTTGAGTCACATATTAAGTTTAAGTTTGAAGATGCCAATCACCTTAGCCTTGCTGCTAAACGTCCTGGCATTGTGCTGAGTAACTTGCCTTATGGCGAACGTCTAGGTGGTATGGCTGAAATTATTACGCTATATCGCAATATGGGTATCGCCTTTAAAAAGCACTATAAAGACTGGAATTTGGCGTTACTTGCGAGTGAAGAAAGCCTATTAAAAGTGCTAAAACTAGCGCGTAAAAAGTCTTATAAATTCAAAAATGGCCCGCTCGACGTGCTGCTTAACTTGTATGAAATGAATGAGATGCAGGTACAGCAAAATAAACAGAGCAGTGGGCTTAATTTTGAAGGCTCGACTGCGTTTGGTAACCGCTTGAAGAAAAATCTACAAGGCTTAAAATCTTGGCTGAAAAAAGAAGACGTTAATGCGTATCGTGTTTATGACGCGGATATCCCTGAGTACAATGTTGCGGTTGATGTATATAACGACAACGCAGTCATCTTTGAATACAAAGCGCCAAAAGAAATTGACGATAGCGTTGCGCAAAAACGTTTGCAAGACGTGATCACACTGACCGCCGAGCAGCTTAATATTGACCCGCTAAACATCGCGGTAAAAGTAAGAAAGCGCCAAAAAGGTCAAGAACAATACAAAGCCCTAGACAAGCAAAACCGTACTGAGGTAGTAGAAGAGTACGGTGCTAAGTTTAAGGTTAACCTATTTGATTATCTTGATACTGGTCTATTCCTTGACCACCGTTTAGCCCGCAAGTTTATTCAGCAACATTCGAAAGATAAACGCGTGTTGAATCTTTTTGCATACACAGGTAGTGCTTCCGTGCATGCCGCAGTTGGCGGTGCTAAGTCTGTTACCACAGTAGATATGTCAAAGACCTATCTAAAATGGGCTGAGGAAAACTTTGAGCTAAATGGTTTGAAGAACCCACGTTTCAGATTTGAGCAAGCGGACTGCTTAAAATGGCTTGAAAGAGCAGTTGGTCAATATGATTTGATATTCTTAGACCCACCAACATTCTCTAACTCTAAACGTATGTCAGATGCATTTGATGTACAAAGAGATCATTTAAAACTATTTGGTTGGGTAAAGAAGATATTAGCACCGAACGGTGTACTGCTGTTTTCTAACAACAAACGCGGATTTAAAATCGATGAAATGGGACTTGCGGCACTTGGCCTAACCGCTGAGGAATACTCATCGCAAACCTTGTCTTTGGATTTTAAGCGTAACAAACAAATTCACAACAGCTGGTTGATCCGTCATGATTAAATGTACTTTATTTCACACCGATGGTTGTCATCTTTGTGAAGAAGCATTGGCGATGTTAATTCAATTTTTGCCTGAAGCCGAAATTGAACTCGTTGATATCGTCGATTGTGTAGAGACGATGACGGAATATCAATATAGAATTCCAGTGATTAAAAAAGGCGAGACAGGTCAGGAACTTGGCTGGCCTTTTACTCAACAACAACTACAAGAATTTATAGAATAATATGGATCTCATTCGAATTGCTAAAGCGCAACTGGCTTTTGGCTCACACCCTATACTTGACCAAGCTGATGCCGTTATTGAATCTGGCGAGCGCGTTTGTATCGTGGGCCGAAACGGTGCCGGTAAATCAACGTTACTGAAAGTACTTGATGACCAAGTTCAACTTGATGATGGTGAAATCAATCGTGTTGGTGGATTAAAAGTTTCAAGGCTAGAACAAGACCCACCAAAGGACGCAAATGGGTCGGTCTTTGATTATGTTGCAAACGGTTTACCTGATGTTGCTGAGCTACTCATTGAATTTCATGAAGTCAGTGAAAAACTACAAACCAGCCAGTCAGATAAACTGATGACCTCGCTTGAGCGCCTGACTCAGCGATTGGAAAGCGAAGATGCGTGGCGTTTTGAGTCACGGATCAAGCAAGTGCTTAGCCAGTTGCAATTAGATGCGAATATGCGCCTAGAAGAACTCTCAGGTGGCTGGCTACGCAAAGTTGCACTGGCCAAAGCCTTGGTGAGTGACCCAGATTTACTGTTACTCGACGAGCCGACTAACCACCTTGATATGCAAAGTGTCATCTGGCTTGAGCAATTCCTGAAAGAGTTTAAAGGGGGGATCGTGTTTATCTCTCACGACCGTGCCTTTATTCGCGCAATGGCGACCCGAATTTTAGATTTAGACCGTGGCAAGTTGGTTTCATACCCTGGAGATTATGCGCAATATCTAGAACAAAAAGCTCATGATTTAAAAGTGGAAGAGCAACAGAATGCCTTGTTTGATAAAAAGCTTGCCGAAGAAGAAACCTGGATAAGGCAAGGGATCAAGGCCCGCCGAACCCGTAACGAAGGGCGTGTGCGAGCACTAAAAGCGCTTCGTGTTGAGCGCAAGCAACGCATCGAGCAACAAGGTAAGACAGACTTCAACATCGAGACGGCGGATCGTTCCGGTAAGCTGGTCTTTGAAGCGAAACATTTAGACAAAGCATTCCAAGAAAAATGCATTGTAAAGGACTTTTCAACGCTGGTGATGCGTGGCGATCGTATTGGCTTGGTCGGTCCTAATGGAGCAGGTAAAACTACGCTGTTAAAAATGCTTTTTGGTGACATTAAACCTGACGCAGGCAGCGTAAAACAAGGCGTGAACCTGGAAGTTGCGTACTTCGACCAATACCGTGAAAAATTGGATGAAGAAGCAACTGTGCAGGATAATGTCGCAGAAGGTAAGCAAGAAGTAATGATGGGCGGCCGCTCACGTCATGTGCTTGGCTATCTGCAGGACTTTTTATTTCCGCCTGCGAGAGCTCGAACCCCTGTAAAGGCATTATCAGGCGGTGAAAAAAACCGCTTATTACTTGCTAAGCTCTTCCTTAAGCCTTCAAATATTATTGTGCTGGACGAACCGACCAATGATTTGGATATTGAGACGCTTGAGTTACTTGAAGAAATCTTAAACCAATACCAAGGCACGGTGCTGGTCGTCAGCCACGACCGAGAGTTTATCGATAATACCTGCGGCAGTGTCTGGGCGTTCGAAGGCGAGGGCTTGGTGACAGAAATTGTTGGCGGTTATAGTGATTTTGAACTGTACCAGCAAAGACGAGAGCAGCAAAAGAAAGAAGCACAAAAGGTTCATCAAGAAAAGCAGCAACAAGTCGAGACTAAAAAAGCAGCTGCACCTGCTCGTTCAAATAAGCTGAGTTACAAATTAAAACTTGAATTAGAGTCGTTGCCCAGTAAAGTAGAGGAACTTGAAGAGGCTGTGAACAAACAACAAGCACTGGTCAGCGATCCAGACTTCTTTAAACAAGATCAAGAAACGACCCACAAGGCATTGAACCATTTGACTGAGCTAGAGTCGAAGCTGGAAGCCGCGTTTGAACGCTGGGAAGAACTAGAAGCATTACAGAATCAGCAGTAAGGATTAAAATGAAATTTAAACTTTTAGCCGCGAGTGTCGCCGTAGCCCTTTCACAACAAGCGGCCGCTGCCACCTATCAGTTAACTGAATTACCAAGACATGATAATAGTAAATATAGCTACGTGTCGGACGCAAATGAAGCTGGAGACGTGATTGGTCATGCTTCCAATTTATTTGGTGTTAAGATTGATGTGTCATATATCGACTTCGATGATTCAACACTGAAAAGCGATTATGACAATGTAAAGAAGCAATATGAGCAGATAGAAGAAGAAATTACCTTCACCTTAGATGATATTCAAAATAATGATGCTGCAAATACCAACGCACAAGCTCATGCATTTATGCTTTATCACTTAAGTCGAAGAGGGGCTAATCAATTTCAAACTGTTGTTCAAGCAATCTCTCTTACGTACAACAACAATACTGCTGAAGAATTTGTAGTATATGATGAACAATCTCCTGATTACGAAGGGCCAACTCGCTCGGTCACTAACTATCTTACAAGCATCGCAGAAGACGGTACAATAGTGGGCTGGGGCTCTGCACCTTTTAAAAAGATAACTTTTACTCCTGAGGGTGAAACAGAAGAAGAAACTTATTTTGTACGCGATTGGCGAAATAAAGGAATTTTGGTAACTCCTGCTGGTGAGAAAGTTAGGCTGGAGCCCGCATTTACTGAGCATGGCGGTATTTCTATCGCGACAGACATCAAGCAAACTAACGAAGGTGGTTATATTGTCGTCGGGCAAAGCTCTACGTCATTATCTCAAAGAGCAATCGAAAATATAGCGGATGATTGTGATGGTGTAGATGAGCCAGTGGATGTTTGCATCCAGAGTATCAGCACTCCATATCACACTAGGGCATATAAATGGACTTTTGATAACAACTTTAATTTAGTTGATGCAACAGATTTAGGGCTCGGTTTTACGCCTGATGAAGATAGTGAAATTGCATACTCTAGTATTGCTGTTGCGACTAACTCGGATGGGTTAACCGTTGGTTACTCTCGAGTACGTAGACAAAGAGATGATAGACTACTGCCATATGAACAAGCTGTTTATTTCGAAGACGGTGAAATCAAACGAGTTAGAGAAGTTGAGAGCTTTATTGAATATAGCCAAGCAGTCGATGTGAATGACAACGGTACCATAGTTGGTGTATTTGGACGTTTCAGTGGAGGCTCTAGAGACTATGACGCAACTGGCTTCTACTTTAATACTACAAGTGCTGAGTTTAAGGAGATGCCCACATACTTTGAAGGTTCAGCAACAGCAATAAATGACATTAACAATAATGGCTTTGTTGTTGGTCAAGGTGTGATTGAAAAGAGTGGTTCAAACCGTCGTCGTGAAGCCTTCTTATATGAAATCGGGGCGGAAAAGCTAGTAAACATTAATTCTCTTCTTCCCTGTAAGAGCGATACCTTCCCTTACACGATTGCGGAAGCAGTAAAAATTACTGACGATAACAAGATCTATGCGATTGCCACCAAAACGGTTGAAAGACGCAATACACTTGGTGAAATTGAGAAGGACAGCAAAGGTGAGACTGAGTATGAGTCGGTAAGCTTACCGGTTCTACTTACGCCAATTTCTGGTGAACCTGAAAGCTGTACACCACCTGAAGCAGAGACATATGAGCGTCAATCTGCAAGTTGGTCTTGGCTTAGTTTACTCGCGCTACCACTAGTGGCGCTGAGAAGACGTCGTAAAGCCTAAAGTACAATTTATACGATAAAAAAGCCCGGAAGGGCTTTTTTTGTGTTTGAAAAGAAATATTCGCAAATTCAATTCGATATTTAATTCAAGCGATAAAAATCTTAACTATACTGGTATTAGCCTTGGCCGCGACTTTGCCACGCTTTATTCACTGAGCGTCGCCACAGGTAGTCGATACCGAAAAAGCCGATAATGGCGGCAAGTGTTGCGCAGATCAAAGAGCCGACGATAAATGCAGGCCCAATCGTTGTTAGGCTTTGTGCAAGCCATTCCCAACTTGCCTCAAAATGGAATGGTTGCTGCTCTTGACCAAGAGCAAATACACCGACTAGGTATGAGCAGTAAAATATAGGTGGCATCGTAAGTGGATTGGTGATCCACACGAGTGCAATAGACAAAGGCAAGTTAACGCGAAATGGAATCGCTAGTGCTGCCGCCAGTACCATTTGAAAAGGAACAGGGATGAATGCGAAAAATAGCCCCACCGAGAATGCGCCGCGTGCTGAGCGCCGGTTTAAATGCCACAGGTTGGCATCATGCAGTAACTTACCAAAGATTTTTAATGATTTCTGTTGTTTGATTTTATTATGATCAGGTAAAAAGCGTTGAATCGTTTTTTTCGCCATTTGCAGCTGCCATCTACTTGGATTCTGATATGTTTTGGAATAATTCTGGGTTGCTTCAGTGCGGTATTTCTTCTCGACAATTGGCGATCAGCCGCACTAAGCATATTCCTCTACTTCATGGCCCGCTATTCTAAGCTTTTTTGTCCTATATTGGCAGGATTTATTTTAGGGATTTCCATTGCTATTGGTCATTACTTTGTTTTTTATCAGCTAAAAATACCAGAAATGTGGCAATCGCAGCTTGTTACTGCTTCGGGTAAAGTTATTGAGGTTGATAATTCTGTGATTGGTGAAGCGTTAAAGGTAAAGCTTGAGCAAGTTGATGGCTACCAATTTGCCCGTTGGCGTACAGTAAACGCAAAACTCTATCGTAACTCATCCACGCCTATGTTGCGTGTCGGTGACCACATTGAATTTACGGTAAAACTTAAGCGTTATCGTAGCCGAATTAATATCGGACTTTTTAATGCTGAATTGCATGCGTTTAGGAAGCATATATATTTTAAGGGTAGCATCAAAACAATCAAGTCGGTAGTGAAGGACACTACGTGGCGAGATAACTACCGCTTATTCATAGATAAAACGCTTGATGGGCGAAGCTATGCTTGGCTGTACTATATTTTGTTAACTGGCGATACAAGCAAAGTCGACTTCGAAAACAAAACACAATTTAGAAGTCTTGGCTTGAGCCATCTGTTAGCGATTTCAGGGCTGCATATCGGAATGGTATTTGCCATTGCGTTTTTGCTGATAAAAGTCGTGCTGTATTGTATCCCGGTAATAATTTCCCAAGCAGCTAACTTACATCAATGGTGTTTGGTTTTTGCGTTACTGTTGTGTTTTGGTTACGTCATTCTCTGCGGTTACAGCGTATCGGCGACTCGAGCTTTAATCATGGCAATGGTGTGGGTTGCTTGTTACCTCTTTGCTGTGCGCCTTAAAGCGCTTCAGGTGCTAACAGTAGCGTTGACCATCGTCTTGATAGTAGACCCGTTTTCACTACTTAATCCTGGTTTATATTATTCCTTTTTTGCGGTTGCTATCATCGTAACGTTAGTGACAAAAGTTGGTAGAGGTTTAGGTGCAAAGCTACTTGCCTTAATCAAGTTGCAGCTTGCGTTATTTACCTGTCTGTTGCCACTCAACCTGTATTTCTTTTCCGGTGCGAGTATTATCTCATTGGTTGCGAACATCATTGTGATCCCGTTGGTTTCCATCGTGGTATTTCCGCTACTACTGCTTCATGTTACTGCGCTGCACGCTATTGGTTGGCAACTTCCACTTCATTTAGTTGATAATGTGTTAGTGTTTCTTTTTGAGCTGTTGCAAAGCGCTCCACTAACTTGGGTAGATATACCTGGCGTTTCGTCCATGTTTCTAATAACCAGCTACTTAAGTGCTTTGCTGCTGTATTTATTCAGAAATTATCTTGGTTTATTACCCATATTGTTTTTCCTCGTTCAGTATCAATTTCGAGCTTCTCCGCTATGGCAAATCGATATCTTTGACGTGGGTCACGGAACGGCAGTGTTAGTTTCTCGCAATAACAAAGGGCTGCTCTATGATGTGGGGGCCAAGTATTTTGGTTATTTTTCGATGTTCGAGTTTGTGATCAAACCTTATCTTTTGAATAATCGAATTACGCTGCAAGATACCATCATTAGTCATAATGATGGCGACCATAATGGTGGCGTTGACGACCTCATTGCCTATGATGGCGGAAAATCGTTACAGCGTTTTCACCCTGCAAGTCCAGCTGATAGTTGTGTGCTAGGAACACATCAATTTCAAGGGCTAGACGTATCTGTGATCTGGCCTCAAGAAGTGTCGAACAATGACAATAATAATTCTTGTGTGGTTCGTATCTCTGATGGGCGTTTTACGCTTTTATTACCAGGAGATATTGAGAAAATAACTGAAACTAAGCTGCTTAACATTGAAAAAGAAGCACTCAAGGCCGATATATTACTGGTTCCGCATCATGGTAGTGGCAGCTCTTCAAGCGAGCAGTTTATTCAAGCGGTTGACCCAGATATTGCGATATTTTCTCGTGCCTTTTATTCGCCGTGGAAAATTCCCAATGAGAAAGTGATTGAAAGATACCAAAGAGTAGGGAGCACACTATTGGATACCGCTTTAGATGGCCATATAAAGATCTCAATTTTTGCTCAAGAAATTACAGTTGAACGAGCTCGGGAAGTGGAAAATTACTGGTTTCTCAGATAATCCATTCAGTTTTAATGATTTGAAAGTTACAATAATGCCATATAGAAAAGTAGAGGCTGGCAATGCAACCAACCGACAAGCAGATTTACGCTAGATTATTTAGCTATGTAAAAGACTTTAAACTCGCTGCCATATTTTCAGTAATTGGCATGATAGGGTACGCTGCGATGGACGCTTCGTTCGTTGCCTTAATGGATCCGTTTATCGATGAGGGTCTCACTGCAGGCAATCGCGACGTACTAAAATTAGCTCCCTTTGTTGTCATCGCGTTAGTTATTGGACGCGGCATCTTTAATTATATGGCATCGTATTGCTTGTCTTATGTCGGGTCGCAGGTTGTGCGTGCTTTGCGACAGCAACTATTTGAACACATGTTGTATCTACCAGTGTCGTTTCATGATCAACATTCTAATGGTGAAATGATATCAAAAATCACTTTTGATACGGAGCAGGTACAGCAAGCCGTCACTAAGGCACTTCAAGTGCTGATCCGTGAAGGCGCATTTGTTTTTTTCTTACTTATCACGATGTTTTATGCAAGTTGGCAGCTATCGCTCATTTTCTTAGTTGTGGTACCGATCGTGGCGGTGATCGTTACTGTGGTGTCTAAGCGCTTCAAGA
Organism: Pseudoalteromonas sp. XMcav11-Q; assembly: GCF_040104525.1. NCBI lineage: Bacteria > Pseudomonadati > Pseudomonadota > Gammaproteobacteria > Alteromonadales > Pseudoalteromonadaceae > Pseudoalteromonas > Pseudoalteromonas sp. XMcav11-Q. The sequence goes on along the minus strand of NZ_JBECOX010000009.1, from coordinate 56,302 downwards.
AAATCTCCAAGAATATTCAAGATGCGATGGGAGAAGTGACGAAAAGCTCTGAGCAAATGATGGCGGGTCATAAAGTCATTCATGGCTTTGGTGGCCAAGAAAAAACCATCTCTCACTTTGCTAAAGTTAATAATCATAACCGTCAGCAACGCGTAAAAATGGATGCGACTAAAGCGCTGAGCGTATCTATCATCCAAATCATAGCGGCGAGCGCAATGGCGGTGATACTCGCGATTGTCGCGATGCCTACTATGGTAGACAAAATTTCATCGGGCACTTTTGTCACTTTGATCACCTCTATGATGATGATGCTGCGTCCTTTAAAACAACTTGCCAATGTGAATAGCGACCTGCAACGCGGGATCTCTGCGGCGAAAAGTGTGTTTGCGGTGATTGATCTTGAAAAAGAAAAGGACACTGGCACTCAGTCTTTATCTCGTGCTCAAGGTAACCTACAAGTCAAAGACTTAACCTTTACTTATCCATCTAAAAACGATCCGGTGATTGAGTCATTAAACCTTGAAATCAAAGCTGGGCAGAGTATTGCGTTGGTAGGTAGAAGTGGTTCAGGCAAATCAACTATCTCTAATCTATTACCACGTTACTATGATATTGAAGCGGGCAGTATTGAGTTAGATGGCACGAACATAAATGATTACCAGCTTGCGGATCTACGCGCGCAGTTTTCCATCGTGTCGCAGCAAGTGGTGTTGTTTAATGACACCATTGCAAACAATATTATGTACTCGTTAAAGCAACCCTTATCGCAAGAAGCTCTAGAAAAAGTAGTAAAACAAGCCCACGTCTGGGAATTTGTTAAAGATCTTCCTGAGGGCCTAAATACCCTTGTTGGTGAAAATGGCGTGATGCTTTCTGGCGGACAACGACAACGTATCGCTATCGCGCGTGCTATTGTGAAAGATGCACCTATCCTTATTTTAGATGAAGCAACATCAGCATTAGACACAGAATCTGAGCGTTTGATCCAACAAGCGTTAGAAGAGCTGATGGCCGACAAAACAACCATAGTAATTGCCCATCGGTTATCGACAATCGAGCGTTGCGACTGCATCTATGTGCTAGATAAAGGCAAGATCATCGAACAAGGCAAGCATGCTGAATTGGTCGCGCAGGAAGGGGTTTATCATGCACTTTGCAAAATGCAGTTTGGTGAGCAATAAATGGCATCCAAAATAGAGCAAAGTTGGTATAAAAAACCGGGACTACTAACGCTATTATTGCTTCCGCTAAGCCTGTTATTTGGACTTATTAGCTCGGTGAGAAAGGGGCTTTATCAACTCGGCTTTTGCCCTGCGTACCGCTCGCCTGTTCCGGTTATTATTGTCGGTAACATCAGTGTGGGCGGTAACGGCAAAACGCCATTTGTACTTTGGTTAGTCCCTTTTCTTGAAAATCTTGGTTTTAAGGTTGGGGTGATCAGTCGAGGCTACGGTGCAAAACCCAGTTCAACCCCATTTTTGGTCACTGAAGCGACCTCAACGGAAGAGGGCGGTGATGAACCTTGTTTGCTCGCCAAACGATTGAAATGCCCAGTGATGATTGGTGCTGATAGACAAGCCAGTATTGAAAAATTATTGGGTAATAGCGATGTAAACATCATCGTCAGCGACGATGGGCTACAGCACTATAAATTGGCACGAGATATTGAGTTCTGTATTGTTGATGCTGTGCGACGCTTTGGTAATGGCTTATGGATGCCAGCAGGGCCGCTTAGGGAATTACCTAAGCGTATTCAGAGTGTTGATCTTGCCGTATATAATGGTGGATGCGAAAGTTATTCCTACACGTTAGAGACTGTTGGTTTTTTTCGTGTTACAGATGATAGTCCAGCATCCAATATTGAAATGGCTGGCGCTTCAGTCTGTGCTATCGGCAATCCCGCGCGATTTGAAAATACGCTACGAGATAAGGGGATTGTTCTGAGTGAAAGCCTACATTTTGCGGATCATCATCCATATCAAGCGTCCGACTTCGCGCAAATCGATAACGGCGCTATTTTTATGACAGAGAAAGATGCGGTAAAGTGTCGCACTTTTGCAAAAGATAATTGGTATTACCTCAAAGTAGATGCCAAACCTACATCAGCGCTTGAAAAAGCGGTATTAAATTTACTTAAAAAGAAAGAGATTTATCATGGCCTTTGATACCAAATTACTAGAAATAATTGCCTGCCCAGTATGTAAAGGCAAATTAAGGTATGACAAAGAAAACAAAGAGTTGATCAGCACAGCAGCTAAGCTTGCTTATCCAATTAAAGATGATATTCCTGTGTTATTGGAAAACGAAGCGCGCGAGCTGAGCAGCGATGAGGTTGAGCAGTGGAATTCGTAGTCGTTATTCCGGCGCGTTATGCTTCAAGCAGGCTGCCTGGTAAACCACTTGCTGATATCGGCGGTAAACCAATGATCCAGCGTGTTTACGAACAGGCGATTCAATCTGGCGCGGCAGCGGTTTATATCGCAACCGATCACAGTGCGGTATTTGAGGCAGCGCAAAACTTCACTGATAATGTGCTCATGACGCGTGAAGATCACCAATCTGGAACTGAGCGACTCGCCGAAGTTGTTGAACAACTGGGGCTGAACGAACAAACCTTGGTGGTCAATGTACAAGGTGATGAGCCACTGCTAGAGCCTGATAACATCGCACAAGTGGCAGCACTACTGCACCATTCTGATGCACCGATGGCGACTTTGTGCGTTGATGTGGAAGATGTGGAAGAGGTGTTGAATCCGAATGCGGTGAAAGTGGTGTCTGATATTCAAGACAACGCACTGTATTTCTCTCGCTCTTCTATTCCGTTTCAGCGTAACAGCATGTTAACGCTCGACAAAAATAGCATTCCAGTGAGCCATTTTAAACGTCATGTTGGCATATATGCCTATCGTGCGGGCTTTATTCAAACCTATTTATCGCTAAGTGTTTCACCGCTAGAGGTGCAAGAGTCACTAGAGCAGCTACGTGTGCTGTATCATGGATACAAAATTAAGGTCGCTAAAGCGGTTAAGCCGGTGCATGCTGGAGTGGATACCCCCGAAGATTTGGCACGGGTTCAAGAGATACTGAATGGAAAAGTTTAAGCTCATTGCGGACGAGATAGACTATGTGGTTGCATACAAACCACAAGGTTTGAGCTTCCATAGTGAGGACGGTGCAGGTTTTGTTGCCTTACTGACGGAGCAACTAGGCTATCCCTTATTTGCGGTTCACCGCCTCGATAAAGTCACGTCGGGACTCATCCTTTTAGCGAAGTCTAGTGAGGCTGCAAAGCAGCTAACGAGCCTGTTTTCCGCTCGAAAAATAGATAAATTTTACCTGGCGTTAGTTAGTGCGAAACCGAAGAAAAAGCAAGGTTGGATAAAAGGCGATATGGCTAAGTCGCGCAGAGGCACCTATAAACTGATTAAAACTAAGCTAAATCCTGCGGTGACTCGATTTTATTCATGCTCTGTTGCGACCAACCTACGCGCTTGTATTGTCAAACCGTTTAGCGGTAAAACACACCAAATTCGGGTGGCACTAAAAAGCATCGGTGCACCAATTTTAGGTGATTTAGCCTATAGTGGAGAGCCTGCGGATAGAACGTATCTTCATGCATTTTGCCTTGAATTTGAATGGCAAGGTATACATCAACGCTATCAAGCTGCGCCTGAAGGTGATGGTGCATTTGGCCATTTATTGGCACATGAAATCTTTGCAAGTTGGCAAAATCCAAGTCAATTAGAGTGGTAACATGACGGATTCGAATAGAGAACTAAGATTTGGCGGTATTGGTCGGTTATACGGTAACGCCGAGTTGGAAGCATTAAGTAAAGCACACTTTTGTGTCATTGGTATTGGTGGCGTTGGCAGTTGGGCTGTAGAAGCGCTAGTGAGAACGGGTATAGGTAAAATAACGCTTATCGATATGGACGATATTTGTGTAACCAACATCAACCGTCAGTTACATGCTCATAGCGAAAGTATCGGGATGCAAAAGATTGAAGCAATGCGAGATCGCTGTCTTGCGATTAACCCAGATTGTGAAGTTACCCTGATCGATGATTTTCTGATGTTAGATAACATTAGAAACTACATTCAAGGCTTTGATTATGTTATCGACTGTATCGACGCGGTTAAAGAGAAAGCGGCGCTAATCGCACATTGTAAGCGCAATAAAATACCGGTGATCACCACAGGTGGTGCAGGCGGTCAAACCGATCCGAGCCAGATCCAATATGGGGATGTGGCAAAGACGACCCATGATCCGCTGCTGGCAAAAGTACGCTATATTCTCAGAAAACAATATAACTTTAGCGATAATCCAAAACGTAAATTTGGCGTAGATTGCGTGTATTCCACAGAGCAACTCGTTTACCCAAGTACCGATGGCACCGTGTGCAAAGCAAAGCAACAAGCTGAAGGTGGGAAAAACATGGACTGCGCCACCGGGTTTGGCTCTGCCACTATGGTAACCGGGAGTTTTGGTTTTTTTGCGGCGTCCAAAGCAATACGTAAGTACCTCGATAAACAAAGCAAAAGCAGCGAATAAGTGTGCTCGTTTGAGCACCTTATATCACGTTATTTTAATATCTCCGCCTGCACTTGGATCTGTTCAACAATCGCACGTATACCATTACCTCTTGATGGGCTTAGGTGAGCAATTAATCCAAGCGACTCGAACAGCTTATAAGCATTAAATTGGCTCGCTTGCTCAGGCGTTTTACCTGCGTACGCTGCAATGATGATTGCAAGTATGCCTTTAACAATACGCGTATCTGAGTCGGCAATAAGTACGAGCTGCTGCGCGTTTTCATCTAAGTCCAGATAGAGCCAAACTTTACTATCACAACCCGACACTAACGCTGAGTCAACTTTCAACGCATCAGGAAGCTCAGGAAGTTGTTTACCTAGCAGCATAATTTCACGGTACTTGGCTTGCCAGCCATGACTTTCAGATAATTTTTTTGTGATATGTTCAATATTCATAAGTTCAATCTAATAATTCTATTGTGGCACTTAACGCATTAATAAAATGCTCAATATCGTCTTGGTTATTATAAAAAGCCAAACTTGCACGTACTGTCCCATTAACCTTGAGCATTTTCATTAGCGGCTGAGTACAATGGTGTCCGCTTCTGACTGCTACGCCGTATGTATTGAGTAGTGTGGCAAGATCGTAGTGGTGTTCGTTTTTATAGTTAAAACTGACGACGCCAACATTGTTTTGTGTATCGCCATAAACCGTGATGCCTTCAATCTGTTTTAGCTTTTCTAGAAGGAAGTGATAGAGCGCTTGCTCATAACGTTGAAGTGCACTGGGATCAATCTCGTTTACATAATCTATCGCTGCGGCAAATCCGATAACGCCAGAAATATTGGGAGTGCCGGGCTCAAACTTGCCAGGTGCCTCTCGATAGCTGGATCGCTCAAAACTCACTTCTTTTATCATTTCGCCGCCGGTTTTGTATACGGGGAGCGCATTTAGTTGCTGGTATTTACCATAAAGTCCGCCGACACCTGTTGGTCCAAGCGCTTTGTGAGCTGAAAAAACATAAAAGTCGCAATCCAGCGCCTTCAGATCAGGTCTTAAATGCAGTAAAGACTGTGCGCCGTCGATAACCGTGATGGTACCCAAGGCTTTGCAAACCGAGATGAGCGACTCAACTGGATGAATATTCCCAAGTGCGTTTGAAACATGGCCCATCGCTAACACATCAGGTTTATGCTGCTTTAACATCGCAATGGCACCTTGCTCATCGAGGACGCCGTCTAACATAGGTAACACCAGTAAAGTTGCGCCGGTACGCTGACAAGCTTCTTGCCAAGGCACTATGTTAGCGTGATGTTCAAAGGGACTGATGGCAATTACACTGTCTGAAGTGAAGCGTGCACTCAGGCCATGAGCCAACAAGTTTAGTGATTCAGTTGCGCCGCTGGTCCATACTATTTCTCGTGTTTCAACATTTAAAAAATTGGCAATTGTTTCCCGGGCACTTTCGTAGCGAACAGTGGCGTTTTCACTAAGCGTGTGTAAACCTCTATGTACGTTTGAATTCTCATCTTGATAAAAAGTTTTTATGACATCAATGACTTTGTTCGGTTTTTGCGCAGTTGCAGCAGAGTCAAGATAGCAAAGCGGCTGTCCATCAAGTTGTTTGTTCAAAATTGGAAAGTCGTTGCGCAGAGATTGGATGTCAGTCATAACGTACCTGAGTTAATTGAGCAGCGCGATTCTAACGAATACGCGGCGATATTAAAACAAAAAAGGCCGCATTAAGCGGCCTTTTCAAACACAATAACGAGATTATCTGTCGTTTTGTGTTTTGTAGTCGCGAGACGTGTAGCCTTTGTAAAGCTGACGCGGACGACCAATTTTGTGTCCTGGCTGAGAAAGCATTTCGTTCCAGTGTGAAATCCAGCCCACAGTACGAGACATCGCGAAGATAACCGTAAACATGCTTGTTGGAATACCGATTGCTTTAAGAATGATACCAGAATAGAAGTCTACATTCGGGTATAGTTTCTTCTCAATGAAGTAAGGGTCTTCTAGGGCAATCTGTTCAAGTTTCATTGCTACGTCAAGCAGTGGATCTTGAATGTTTAGCTCTTTAAGCACTTCGTGACACGTTTGACGCATTACCGTCGCACGTGGGTCAAAGTTTTTATAAACGCGGTGACCAAAGCCCATTAGACGGAACGGATCGTTCTTGTCTTTTGCTTTTGCAACGTACTCGTCAATACGATCAACAGAGCCGATTTCTTCAAGCATAGTTAAACATGCTTCGTTTGCGCCACCGTGTGCAGGACCCCAAAGTGATGCAATACCTGCCGCGATACACGCGTAAGGGTTTGCACCTGAAGAGCCAGCAAGACGAACTGTTGAAGTTGACGCGTTTTGCTCGTGATCTGCGTGAAGCATGAAAATACGATCCATTGCTTTAGCAAGTACAGGGCTGACGTTGTAGTCTTCAGCTGGCACAGAGAACATCATGTGGAGGAAGTTTTCTGCGTAGCTCAAGTCGTTACGTGGGTATACGAACGGTTGGCCAACGTTATATTTGTACGCCATTGCAGCAATTGTTGGTAGCTTAGCTACTAACTTGATTGCACAACGCATACGTTGATCTTCGTCAGAAATATCCAAATCGGAGTGGTAGAACGAAGATAACGCACCAACTACACCACATAGCATTGCCATAGGGTGTGCATCTACACGGAAGCCTTGGAAAAACGCAGCAATCTTCTCGTGCATCATTGTGTTGCGAGTGATCTCATCTGAGAACTCAGCTAGTTGTTCTTCGCTTGGTAATTCACCGTTTAATAGTAGGTAGCAAAGTTCAATATAGTTAGAATTTTCAGCAAGTTGCTCAATTGGATAACCGCGATGAAGCAGTACACCTTTGGCACCGTCAATGTAAGTGATAGACGAGTCACAAGAGGCAGTCGACATAAATCCTGGGTCATACGTAAATAGGCCGTGAGCACCTAAAGAACGAACGTCAACTACGTCTTGACCAGCTGTACCTTCGTAAATTGGTAACTCAATCGGATCGTGACCATCAATATGGACTGTGGCTTTTTTATCTGCCATCTATTTGTCTCCTATTTAATAACAATATTCTGATTGTTATGTTGTGATACTAATGTTAAGCAAATTCAGATCATTCTAACTTATAACCTAGGTTAAAAGTCAATTTTTCTGTGATTTATGCATAAATGTATAATAAATATTCTACGACGATTAAATATTAGACCATTCGCTAATTCGCAAGCGTCTCTATCTAAACAAGAATTGTAAAAGGGCGCATAGCCTTATATACTGTCAACGGTTTTATACCGTATCGTCTGTGGGTAAACCTATTTTTACATCAATTTTTACACTCGAGTGAACTTTTTGGTGTCCTAATTGGTTTATCTAGAGTGTGCCACCTACATTTGCAATATGTAGGTGGGTTTCATAAAAACAAGTAGATGAGCTCCTTTGTGGGCAAAGATGGGCAAGTAACTGTGAAAAAGCAAAGACCTGTAAATCTAGATCTTACGACTATATCTATGCCGCCAACGGCTAAAGCGTCGATTCTTCACCGTGTCACCGGTGTTGCTTTCTTCTTCGCTTTGACCTTTGTGATTTGGGCTTGGTCTGAATCCCTTTCTTCTCCTGAAGGCTTCGAGTTTGTAAAAGAACTGATGTCTGGCTTTATCGCGAAATTCATCGCGTGGGGCACCCTAACTGTATTGTCTTACCACATCATCGGTGGTATCCGTCACATGATCCAGGATATGGGACATTGGGAAGAATTAGAATCAGGCAACAATAGCGCGAAGATTGCACTAGCACTTTGGGTTATCGTAGCAATTTTGGCTGGAGTATGGATATGGTCTTAAATCAAGCGACTCTAAAGCGTGATGGCGTACAAGACTACGTGTCACTACGTACAACTGCGTTAATTATCCTAGCTTACGCGGTATTCATCGTAGGCTATCTTCTAATTACTCCTGAACTAACTTATGAAGCTTGGTCAGGGTTGTTCTCAAATTTAGCTGTTAAAGCAGCAACGATGATCACACTAGTATGTATCATGGTACATACACGCATCGGTTTGTGGCAGGTTCTAACTGACTACGTTAAGAACTCAACAACTCGCACTATTCTTGGCTTTGTATTAAACCTTATGGCTTTAGCTTACGTAGCTATTGGTCTGTTTGTTCTGTGGGGTGTTTAAGTGAAATATAACGTACGTGAATTTGACGCAGTTGTAGTCGGTGCCGGCGGTGCGGGTATGCGCGCGGCACTTGCTATCTCGGAATCAGGCAAAACTTGTGCTCTTATTTCAAAAGTTTTCCCAACTCGTTCTCATACAGTATCAGCACAGGGTGGTATCACCGTTGCGCTAGGTAACTCTCACGAGGACAACTGGGAATGGCACATGTACGATACGGTTAAAGGTTCTGATTACATCGGTGACCAAGACGCTATCGAGTACATGTGTAAAACAGGTCCAGAAGCTATCACTGAACTTGAGAACATGGGTCTACCTTTTTCTCGCTTTGAGAATGGTCGCGTATATCAGCGTCCTTTCGGTGGTCAGTCGAAAAACTTTGGTGGCGAGCAAGCTGCACGTACAGCAGCCGCAGCGGACCGTACTGGTCACGCGTTGCTACACTGCCTATACCAGCAAAACGTTAAAAACAAAACAAACGTTTTCTCTGAGTGGTATGCACTAGACCTAGTAAAAAATGACAATGGCGATGTAGTGGGTGTCACCGCAATCGACATCGAGTCAGGTGAAATCACCTATTTCAAATCAAAAGCAGTTGTTCTTGCAACTGGTGGTGCGGGTCGTATTTTCGCATCGACAACGAATGCGCACATCAACACAGGTGACGGCGTTGGTATGGCGGTTCGTGCTGGCATTTCAATGCAAGACATGGAAATGTGGCAGTTCCACCCGACAGGTATCGCAGGTGCGGGTGTACTAGTAACAGAAGGTTGTCGTGGTGAAGGTGGTTACCTTCTAAATAAAGATGGCGAGCGCTTCATGGAGCGTTATGCGCCAAACGCGAAAGACCTAGCATCACGTGACGTTGTTGCACGTTCAATGATGACTGAGATCCGTGAAGGTCGTGGTTGTGATGGTCCTTGGGGTCCGCACATCAAGCTGAAGCTTGACCACTTAGGTGCTGAGACACTTAATTTACGTCTTCCTGGCGTTTGTGATCTAGCGAAGACATTCGCACACGTAGACCCAGCGGAAGAGCCAATTCCAGTAATCCCGACTTGTCACTACATGATGGGTGGTGTACCTACTAACGTAAACGGTCAAGTACTGAACGTAGACGGTCAAGGTAATGAAAAGATCGTTGAAGGTCTATTTGCAGTAGGTGAGATTGCGTGTGTATCTGTACACGGTGCAAACCGTCTAGGTGGTAACTCACTGCTTGACCTTGTCGTATTCGGTCGTGCGGCGGGTAACTTCCTTGGTACTTACTTGAAAGATGCTGAAATCGCCAAAGAAGCAAGCAACGATAACGTAGACGCAGCACTTGCGCGTACTAACCGTTGGGAAACTTCTGCGAAAGGTCAGGGTGAAGATCCTGTACAAATCAAGAAAGATCTACAACGTTGTATGCAGCTTAACTTCTCGGTATTCCGTGAAGGTGATGCAATGGCTGAAGGTCTTAAAGAACTTAAAGAGATTCGTGAGCGTCTACAGTACGCACGTCTTGACGATAAGTCTGCTGAATTCAACACGCAACGTATCGAGTGTCTAGAGTTAGATAACTTGATGGAAACAGCGTATTCGACAGCGGTTGCTGCGAACTTCCGTACGGAAAGTCGTGGTGCACACTCTCGCTTCGATTACCCAGAGCGTGATGATGAAAACTGGTTGTGTCACTCGATTTACAACCCAGAGTCTGAGTCTATGAGTAAGCGTGAAGTTAACTACGCGCCTAAGACTCGTGAAGCATTCCCACCGAAAGCACGTACATACTAGGAGCTAAGCGATGGCAACTTTAGAATTATCTGTTTATCGTTATAATCCTGATGAAGATGCGGCGCCACGCATGCAAGACTATTCTCTAGAAGTAGAGGAAGGCCGTGACATGATGGTGTTAGATGCTCTTATGCAGTTAAAAGAGCAAGACCCATCTTTATCTTTCCGTCGTTCATGCCGTGAAGGGGTATGTGGTTCTGACGGTATTAATATGAATGGTAAAAATGGTCTTGCATGTATTACTCCAATTTCTGCTTTGCAGAGCGGTGGTAAAGGCAAGGTCGTCATTCGTCCATTACCAGGTCTTCCGGTGATCCGTGACTTAGTAATCGACATGAGCCAGTTCTATACGCAATACGAGAAGGTTAAGCCATTCTTGATCAACGACAAGCCAACTGGTGGTGAAGAACGTCTTCAGTCTATTGAAGAACGTGAAAAGCTAGATGGCCTGTACGAATGTATTCTTTGTGCATGTTGTTCAACGTCTTGTCCTTCTTTCTGGTGGAACCCAGACAAGTTCATCGGTCCTGCGGGTCTTCTACATGCTTATCGTTTCTTGGCTGATAGCCGTGATACAGCGACAGAAGAACGTCTTGCTGGTCTTGATGACGCGTTCAGCGTATTCCGCTGTCACAGTATTATGAACTGTGTTAGCGTATGTCCAAAAGGCCTTAATCCAACTAAGGCAATTGGACAAATTAAATCAATGTTGTTAAACCGTTCGGTATAACACATACTACTAGCTAAGATGGCAAGCAAAAGCTTGCCATCTTGTTTTCGTTTGAGTTTCTGCGCTAGATAAAAGGGCTAATAGATGCACGAAGGTGTGATGAAGGCATGGCTAGAATCTTCGCATTTGTACGGCGGTAACGTTGCGTACGTAGAAGATCTATATGAGGCGTATCTAGATGATGCAGCTTCAGTGCCAGAAGAGTGGCGAGAGGTGTTTGATCAACTACCTAAAGTTGATGGAGTGGATGTTGACACTAAACATTCAGAAGTAAGAGCGCAATTTGCGGAGCTTGCTAAAAACAAACACAGAGAAGTCGTGGTTTCCGCAGAGGGTTCTGCTGATGCCAAGCAAGTTAAAGTTCTGCAGTTAATTAATGCATTCCGTTTCAGAGGTCATCAGAACGCAAACCTAGATCCTTTAGGGATTTGGGATAGAGAACGTGTTCGCGATCTTGACCCTGCTTTTCATGATTTAACTGATGCAGACTTAGATAAAGAATTTAACGTTGGCTCTTTTGCTTGTGGCAAAGAGACAATGAAACTCAAAGACTTGTACGCTGCGCTTAAAGCGACATACTGTGGCTCTATCGGTGCAGAGTACATGCACATCACCTCTACCGAAGAAAAACGTTGGTTACAACAGCGTTTGGAATCGTCCTTCTCGAAGCCACAATTCGACAAAGAAACCAAACTAAGAATCTACAAAGGTCTAACTGCTGCAGACGGCTTAGAAAAGTACTTGGGCGCAAAATTCCCAGGCGCTAAGCGTTTCTCTCTAGAAGGTGGTGACTCACTTGTGCCTATGCTGAAAGAGCTTATTCACCGTGCTGGTGAAAGCGGTCAGCAAGAAGCCGTAATTGGTATGGCCCACCGTGGTCGTCTAAACGTACTAGTGAATGTATTGGGTAAAAACCCACAAGAGCTATTTGACGAGTTCGCTGGTAAATATGGCGAGCACGCAGGTTCTGGTGACGTTAAATACCACATGGGTTTCTCTTCTGACTTCGGTACGAAGGGCGGCAATGTTCATATGGCATTGGCATTTAACCCATCTCACCTTGAAATCGTAAACCCAGTAGTAATGGGTTCGGTACGTGCTCGTCTTGACCGTTTGAATTGCCAAAGTGGTTCTAAAGCATTACCAATCACAATTCACGGTGACTCTGCAATCGCAGGTCAAGGTGTCGTTCAAGAAACGTTTAACTTATCGCAAACACGCGCCTACGGCGTTGGCGGTTCGATCCGTATCGTAGTTAATAACCAAGTTGGTTTCACTACGTCAAAACGCGAAGATACTCGTTCGACTGAATACTGTACTGATATCGCTAAAATGGTTCAGGCACCTATCTTCCACGTGAACGCAGACGATCCTGAAGCTGTTGCTTTTGTTACACAAGTTGCACTTGATTTCCGTAACAAGTTTAAACGTGATGTGGTGATTGACTTAGTATGTTATCGTCGTCACGGCCACAACGAAGCGGATGAGCCAAATGCGACGCAACCGCTGATGTATCAGAAGATCAAAAAGCACCCAGTACCTCGCCAATTGTATGCTGATCAACTTGTACGCGAAGGTGTGATTTCTGAAGACGATGCGAAACAAATTGCTGACGAGTACCGAAATGGTCTTGATAAAGGCGTTTGTGTCGTTGAAGAAATTCAAAAAGAAACCAAACACTCATCAGATTGGTCTAAGTATGTTGGTCACGATTGGGATACGCCGTATGAGCCAAAGGTTGCGCTAGATAAACTCAAAGCGCTTGGGGAAAAGATTGCGAGCTACCCAGAGGCTCATAAAGCACAATCACGCGTTAAAAAGATTTACGATGATCGTAAACTTATGGCGCAAGGCGAGAAAATGCTTGATTGGGGTATGGCTGAGACATTGGCTTACGCGACCTTGGTTGATGAAGGTACTGATATTCGTCTTACTGGTCAGGATTCTGGTCGTGGCACTTTCTTCCACCGTCATGCCGTAGTTCATAACCAAAAAGACGCGTCGACTTATCTTCCGCTGCAAAACATTCGTGAAGGTCAAGGCCTGTTCGAAGTGTACGATTCAGTACTATCGGAAGAAGCGGTACTTGCGTTCGAATATGGTTACGCGACAGCAGAGCCAACGTCATTGGTACTATGGGAAGCGCAATTTGGTGACTTCGCCAACGGTGCTCAAGTCGTATTCGACCAATTCCTAAGTTCAGGTGAGCAGAAGTGGGGTCGTTTATGTGGTCTAACACTACTACTTCCTCATGGCTATGAAGGTCAAGGTCCAGAGCACAGTTCTTCGCGTTTAGAGCGTTATTTACAGCTTTGTGCTGACCACAATATGCAAGTATGTGTGCCGTCAACACCAGCGCAAGTATACGCAATGCTACGTCGTCAATCGGTTCGTCCACTACGTCGTCCTTTGATTGTAATGACGCCTAAGTCGCTATTACGCCACCCATTAGCTGTTTCTAGCCTAGAAGAGCTATCCGAAGGCGTATTCAATAACATGATCGATGAGATTGATGATATCAATCCTGAAAACGTTGAGCGTGTTGTGTTCTGTAGCGGTAAGGTTTATTACGAACTACTGCAAGAACGTCGTAAGCAAGAGCTTAACAACGTGGCTATCGTTCGTGTTGAACAGCTATATCCATTCCCTCACAAAGAGATGGATGAGATCATGGCTCGCTATCAGCACGTAAAAGATTTTGTTTGGTGTCAAGAAGAACCACAAAACCAAGGTGCTTGGTACTGTTCACAGCATCATTTCTGGGAAGCTATCCCAGCTGGCGCAAATCTGACTTATGCAGGCCGTAAGGCTTCAGCTGCACCAGCATGTGGATACATGTCTACACATACTAAAGAACAAAACGCGTTAATTGCTGACGCTTTAACAATTAAGAAATAAGGAATAAGAGATGACAACCGAAATTAAGGTTCCTGTTCTTCCTGAGTCTGTTGCCGATGCAACGGTTGCTACATGGCATGTAAGCGTTGGCGATAAAGTGACTCGTGATCAAAACTTAGTTGACATCGAAACGGATAAGGTCGTTTTAGAAGTTGTAGCGCCAGAAGATGGTGTTATCGTTGCAATTTCTGAAGAGGAAGGCGCAACCGTTCTTGGCGAACAAGTTATTGCACAACTAGGTGCTGCTGATGAAGCAGCAGCGCCTGCTCAATCAAATGAAAAACCAGCAGCGTCAGAATCGGCGCCAGCAGCAGAAGGTAAAGAAGTGGACATTAAAGTACCTGTACTTCCTGAGTCAGTAGCAGACGCTACTATCGCAACTTGGCACGTTCAACCAGGTGAAGCGGTTAGCCGCGACCAGAATCTAGTTGATATTGAAACAGATAAAGTGGTTCTTGAAGTTGTTGCACCTGAAGACGGTGTGATGGGCGAGCACATCCACGCTGAAGGTGAGACAGTACTAGGTGATCAAGTTATCGGTAAAATCGTTGCCGGTGGCGCACCAGCTGCATCATCAAGTGCGAAGAAAGAAGAAGCACCAGCTGCTGCTTCTGACGAAAACTCAGATGTACTAACACCATCTGTTCGTCGTCTTATCGCAGAGAAAGGCCTTGATGCTGCTAAGATCAAAGGTTCTGGTAAAGGCGGTCGCATTACTAAAGAAGATGTGGACGCTTTCCTTAAAGCACCAGCAAAATCAGAGTCTAAGCCTGCAGCTTCAGCACCAGCTGCCCCGGTAGGTGAGCGTACTCAGAAACGTGTACCAATGACTCGTCTACGTAAGACAATCGCTAACCGCTTATTGGAAGCGAAGAACTCAACAGCAATGCTGACAACGTTCAACGAAGTAAACATGAAGCCAATCATGGATCTTCGTAAGCAGTACCAAGAGGTATTTGAGAAGCGCCACGGTATTCGTTTAGGTTTCATGTCTTTCTACGTGAAAGCGGTAACTGAAGCACTTAAGCGTTTCCCTGAAGTTAACGCGTCAATTGACGGTGACGATATCGTTTACCACAACTACTTTGACATCAGCATCGCGGTATCAACACCTCGTGGTCTAGTGACTCCAGTACTACGTGATTGTGATAAGCTTTCTGTTGCTGAAATCGAGAAGAATATTCGTGAACTGGCTATTAAAGGTCGTGATGGCAAACTAACTGTTGACGATATGACTGGCGGTAACTTCACTATTACCAATGGTGGTGTATTCGGTTCACTACTATCTACGCCTATCATCAACTTGCCACAGTCTTCAATCTTGGGCATGCACAAAATCCAAGAGCGCCCTATGGCAGTAAACGGTAAAGTTGAAATTTTACCTATGATGTACCTAGCACTATCTTATGACCACCGTCAAATCGATGGTAAAGAGTCAGTTGGTTTCCTAGTAACAATTAAAGAGTTACTCGAAGATCCAACACGTCTACTACTAGACGTATAATATTTGTTTAAAGAATAAGCTGTATGCTCGCATACAGCTTTTTTTTTGCGCCTTTGGTCTAAGTGGGGTTTTCATCAGAAGCCTTGGGATCTATACTATGTGCGCAATTTGGGATAGCTGACTATTTGCATAAATATTCAGCTTTTTTAGTATAAAAAATTGGATAAAGCATCATGAATTTGCATGAGTATCAGGCAAAACAACTTTTTGCCGAATATGGTTTACCTGTATCAGAAGGCTTTGCTTGTGATACACCTCAAGAAGCAGTTGAAGCTGCTGGTAAAATCGGTGGAGACAAGTGGGTTGTTAAGTGTCAAGTACACGCTGGCGGCCGTGGTAAAGCTGGCGGTGTTAAACTTGCAGACAGCAAAGACGAAATCCGCGCATTCGCTGAAAACTGGTTAGGTAAAAACCTAGTTACTTACCAAACAGACGAGAAAGGTCAGCCTGTTGCTAAAATCTTAGTAGAAAGCTGCACTGATATTGCAAATGAACTATACCTAGGTGCTGTTGTTGACCGTGGTTCACGTAAAATCGTGTTCATGGCATCAACTGAAGGTGGTGTAGAAATTGAACAAGTTGCAGAAGAAACGCCTGAACTAATTCATAAAGCTGAGATCGACCCACTAGTAGGTCCTCAAGCTTATCAAGGTCGTGAGCTAGCGTTCAAACTAGGTTTGAACCCAACTCAAGTTAAGCAATTCACTAAGATCTTCATGGGTCTAGCGCAAATGTTTATCAACCACGACTTTGCTCTACTAGAAATCAACCCTCTAGTGATCACAGACGCTGGTAACCTACACTGCCTAGACGGCAAAATCGGTGTAGACGGCAACGCATTGTTCCGCCAGCCTAAGATCCGCGAATTCCACGATCCTTCACAAGAAGACGCACGTGAAGCACACGCAGCAAGCTTTGAGCTTAACTACGTAGCACTAGATGGTAACGTTGGTTGTATGGTTAACGGTGCAGGCCTTGCGATGGGTACTATGGACATCGTAAACCTACACGGCGGCAAGCCAGCTAACTTCCTAGACGTTGGTGGCGGCGCGACTAAAGAGCGTGTATCTGAAGCATTCAAGATCATCCTTTCTGACGACAATGTTAAAGCAGTACTAGTTAACATCTTCGGTGGTATCGTACGTTGTGACATGATCGCTGAAGGTATTATCGGTGCGGTTAAAGAAGTTGGCGTAAACGTACCAGTAGTTGTACGTCTTGAAGGTACTAACGCTGAAGCTGGTCGTGAAGTACTAGCTAACTCTGGCCTTGACATCATTGCAGCTGAGTCACTAACTGACGCTGCTGAGAAAGTAGTTGCTGCTGCGGAGGGCAAATAATGTCTGTACTAATTAACAAAGATACTAAAGTAATCTGTCAAGGTTTCACTGGTGGTCAGGGTACTTTCCACTCTGAGCAAGCTATCCAGTACGGTACGCAAATGGTTGGTGGTGTTTCTCCTGGTAAAGGCGGCACAACTCACCTAGGTCTACCTGTATTTAACACAGTACGTGAAGCGGTAGAGTCAACTGGTGCAACTGCATCTGTTATCTACGTACCAGCTGCATTCTGTAAAGACGCTATCCTTGAAGCGATCAGCGCAGGTATCGAACTAATCGTATGTATCACTGAAGGCATCCCTACACTAGATATGGTTGATGTTAAAGTGAAGCTAGAAGAAACTGGCGTTCGCATGATTGGTCCTAACTGCCCAGGTGTTATCACTCCAGGTGAAACTAAGATCGGTATCATGCCAGGTCACATCCACTTGCCTGGTAAAGTAGGTATCGTGTCACGTTCTGGTACTTTGACTTATGAAGCAGTTAAGCAAACAACTGACGCTGGCTTCGGTCAATCTACTTGTGTTGGTATCGGTGGTGACCCAATCCCAGGCACTAACTTCATCGACGTACTAGAGATGTTCCAAAACGATCCGCAAACTGAAGCTATCGTAATGATCGGTGAGATCGGCGGTACAGCTGAAGAAGAAGCGGCTGAGTACATCAAGCATAACGTAACTAAGCCTGTTGTTTCTTACATCGCAGGTGTTACAGCTCCTCCAGGTAAGCGTATGGGTCACGCTGGTGCAATTATCGCAGGCGGTAAAGGTACAGCTGACGAGAAGTTCGCAGCACTTGAAGCCGCGGGTGTTAAAACAGTTCGCTCTCTTGCAGAAATCGGTTCTGCACTAAAAGAGAAAGCGGGTTGGTAAGTTAATACCGCACGTTAAAAAGGCTCCTCAAGGAGCCTTTTTTGATCTCGCTATACCAATTGCATGAGGGGATTATGCCTTTTCATAAACTCGGTCAGCTTTGTGAAGCCACAAAAAATGAATTATTAACACTTACTCAGCAAAACCCAACGTTCGACACTAAGCGCTGCAGCCGCAATGAAATATTATTGCAACAAGGGCAAGTGCAACGTCATGGTTTTTTTATCCGCTCTGGTAAGCTTGTATCATCGGTTGTAAATGAAACAGGGGAGCTAAGACATAAGGAGTTCTATTTTGCTGGTGAACTTTGTATTTTATTTGCTGAATGGATCCAAAAATCTCCTAGCTTCTATCAAATCTCTGCGCTGGATGATGTGGAGTTGGTACTCGTTCCGCTAGCCGAATTAGAACAAGATAATCTTCGCGCACTTAAATTAAAATTATTAGAACAGCAGTTGCTATTTAAAGAAGCAAAAGAAGCTTTTCTACTACTAAATACGCTGGAGCAAAGATATTGTTTTTTGCGTGACAAACGTCCGCATTGGGTTAATGGTTTAGCAAATTATGATCTGGCTAATTATTTGGGCGTTACACCTCAAGGGCTATCACGGTTAAAGTCGCGAGTAAACAAAGCGCAAGCGACAACAACTAAGCGTTAGCTCAAAGACTATATTCACGCTCTACCTTGGCGATACGAGTTGTATAGCTTTGATACCAGTTTTTATTGCCGTTTTTTGCGCCTCAATATGCTCAGCATTGGCTTTCCATGCTTTGATTGACTCAAGGTCTCGCCAATAAGAAACGGTGATCCCAACCTCTTCACGCGCAGATTCTATTCCTAAAAAACCGGGTTGAAGCTGTGCAAGCTCGACCATTCTCGACGCGGTTTGGGCGTAGCCCTCGTCGTCTTTATTTTTAGGGCCTATTGACCTTTGCTGTTTGATTTTTGTTCTCCTGAGTGTGTTTTGGTCGCGACGCTCGACTTGCCGCCTAGTAATCTAGGCAAAAGTTGAGCAACAATGAACAAAGCGCACTCAGGAGAACCCAAAGGGCAGCGCTTGATTGGCATTTCTACTGTGTTCTCGCCTGACTCACATAGAACAACTATGCTACGCAGGCTCTGCCTTGTATAAATACCAATCAAACTGCTGCAAAAACAAACTTGAAAGATAAACAGGCCCTAATATTGGTAAAAATTACGGCGTAATAGGGTGGTGGTGGAGTAGTTGCAATCATAAGTTGTAGCGCAGTAAATTGTAGATGCTATGTTTATACCAATTAACCTTTGCTCTAATCAATCACAATAAATGATGAGTTCCTCATCAGAGCAACTCATCATTGATTTCTAATATCACTCAACCCCAAAAGGATTGTCTATACTGTGCGCAGGCTCAGTAAACCAACGTGGACCATCGTCGGTCATATAGAAATGGTCTTCCAAGCGAATGCCAAATTCATCAGGAATAACCAGCATCGGTTCATTTGAAAAACACATTCCAGCTGTAAGCGGTTCTGGGTTGTCTTTGACTAAATAAGGCCATTCGTGGATATCTAAGCCGATACCGTGCCCAGTGCGATGTGGGCAACCTGGTAGTTGATAATCAGGACCGAGCCCATTGCTGGCAATATACTCTCTCGCGGCTTTATCAACAGCGCCACAGGGCGCACCAATTTTGGCTACATTAAATGCTGCAATTTGCGCTTGCTTCTCGATTTGCCAAACGGACTTTTGCTTTTCACTGGGGTCGCCAAAAACATAAGTACGGGTGATATCGCTAAGATAGCCGTGTAACTTACAACCAGTGTCGACGAGAACCACATCGCCTTTTTTCAGCGTTTGTGGATTTTTTACACCATGTGGGAATGACGACGCGACACCAAATAGCACAATACAAAAATAATTGCCCGGTGCCCCCACTTTTTTGTGCGCTTCATTAATAAAGGCTTCAACTTCGGTTGTGGTGATCCCTTCATACAGCATAGATGCCGTTGCTTTATGTACGGCAAGTGTCATGTCCATTGCACGTTGAATAAGGGCAATTTCATTGGCCGATTTATGCATTCTACAATGCGCGGTTACTGCCTTTGCATTGATAAGCGAAAGCTCAGGTGCCGCGAGTCTGATCCCATCAGCAACAAAAAACGCAGTGCTTTCGTCAATGGCGAGTGTGCCTGTGCTATCAATATTGAGTGTGTTAAGTACGTTTGCGACGAGCTGGTAAGGAGATTCTTCTTCTTGCCAAGCATGAATAGGGCCTTCAATCAGCCAATAATCCTTAATAGAGCCAATTTCAAAAAACGGGACGATAAACTGAACTTGTCCATTGGCGGGTAAAATAGCACCGACCAAACGCTCACTGGCGTACCATTGTAAACCAGTAAAGTATTTTAAATTTGTACCAGCATTTAAATAGAGTGCATCAATGTTGTTCTGCTGCATATATTGTTGAGCTTTCTCTATTCTTTCTAAATACTCGCTTTCGCCAATTGGCGCTACGCCTTTGGTCATATCTTCTAAGTTATCTAGCGCCTGTTGCGCGCTCTGGTATGCAATACCTTTCATTTTTGTGATCCTTAGCTAATTAAATCGAGCAATACTAAAGGGAGTAAGATCGATGTCGTTGGGCTTGTTGTCAATAAGATCTGCGATACATTCACTTGAAATTGCGGCTTGGGTCAGTCCTAAGTGCTGATGACCCAGTGCAAAATAAAGGTTGTGATGATTTGGCGCTTGTCCGATGACAGGTAAATAATCTGGGAGTGAGGGACGGCAGCCAACCCACAACGCTTCACTATGTTGTGGCAGAGGTTGCCTTAATAGAATACTTGCGTGATGTAATAATGCACGAGCACGGCTGTAGTTGGGTTTACTATCCAGTGTGGCAAATTCTACCGTGCCGGCCAGTCGTAAACCTTGTGACATGGGCGTCATGATAAACCCTCGCTCATTTGATGCAACAGGTCGTGTAAGCGTATTCTTCACTGCCAACATGTTGTGATAACCACGCTCGGCAATCATGGGCAGTGAGTAACCTAAAGACGCACAGAGTGTTTTACTTGCCGCTCCTGTTGCTACAACTACTTTGTTAAAGGTCATCTTGTGGCTTTTGGAGTGAAGTGTATAGCCATGCTCTGTGTGGATAATATTGTCGATTGAGGCTTGTTTGAATGCTCCCCCTAGCTGCATAAACTGCTCATATAAAGTCAAACAAAGGGCGTAGGGATCTGTGCTATGCGCGACTTTATCAAAATACAGTGCTGAGGTAATGGTACTTGATAGGCTCGACTCCATTTCTCGGGCTTGATCACCTGTAAGTAAGCTCACTGAGATGTCTTGTTCGGTGTATTTGTTATAACTTTTACGGGCAGAGCTTTCGTCACCTTCAAATACCAGTAAACTGCCGTTGCTAGATATAAGTGTATGATACTTATCACCAAGTAAACGCTGATATGCGGGTAGTGCGCGTTCATTTAAACTTCTAAGTGCGATTGTACCTTTGTGGAAACAGCTACTTTTCATTTGCTTTAAGAATCGTACAAACCAAGGAATATTTTTGAGCAAAGAGGTGGTCTCAATTCGCAAAGGCCCCACCGGATTGACTAACATGCCAGGCACCTTTGTTAGTAAAGCTGCGTCTGCCATTGGAAATACCTGTTCCGTGGCAAAATGCCCAGCATTACCCTTGGAGCATCCCTCTGCGGGCTGATTTTTATCGAGCAAGGTAACAGCGTGGCCTCGTCTAGCTAATTGCAGCGCGGTGGTTATCCCAATGATCCCTGCACCGATCACTGCAATTTTATTATTACTTTCCACAATTTACCTCTCCATCCTAAATTGTATTTCCACATAGACATCAATCAGGTCTCGTTTAAATACCAAAAAGAAAAAATTTACCACTTATAAATCATAAGATTACAGACGTTTAAGTCAGTCATTTGAGCTAATGGTTAAAAAATCTCCCTTTTGAATATTGATTATTGTATACAATATACCTATCATGGCAAGCACAATAACTAAACAACCTAATGAAAGGCGAGAACCATGAACGTAAATTGGCAGGGTGTATATCCAGCAGTAACCACTCAATTCCATGATGACGAAAGCATTAACTTTGATACCACCAAAGAGATGATAGATAACCTGATTAACGAAGGGGTTCATGGCATCATAGTATTAGGCACCGTCGGTGAAAACTGCTCACTCACGGCTGACGAGAAACGCCAAGTTTTAAAAGCGGCAACAGAAGTGGTAGGTGATAGAGTGCCACTACTTAGCGGTGTGGCTGAGACCACAACTGCACTGGCTGTCGAGTTTGCCAAAGATGCAGAAGCGCTCGGCATAGATGGACTGATGGTATTGCCGGGGATGGTTTATCGCTCAACTGAGTGCGAAGCGATTCATCATTACCAACAGGTAGCGCGAAGCACGGCATTACCTATTATGATTTACAACAATCCGGTGACCTACGGTGTCGATGTGTCTATTGAAGGTATGAAAACCTTAGCTGAGGAGTCCAATATTGTTTCAGTAAAAGAAGCAACGGAAGATACCCGCCGTATTAGCGAGCTGTTTAGCGCATTTGGCGACCGCTACGTGGTATTTGGTGGTGTTGATGATATCGCACTGGAAAGCCTGATGCTTGGCGCGACGGGTTGGATCTCGGGATTGACCAATGTATTCCCACGCGAGTCAGTGGCTATTTATAAACTTGCTGAACAAGGTCGCTATGAGGAAGCGCGCGCGCTATGGCGTTGGTTTTTACCTTTGCTACGCTTAGATACTATTCCCACACTAGTGCAGTGCATCAAATATGCAGAACATTTGGCTGGACGTGGTAGTGAGGTAACTCGTTCTCCAAGATTGCCACTCACCCAAGAGCAAAAAGCTTACGTGAGTCGTTTGTACGATGAAGCGATGGCAAATCGAATTGACTTAAGCCAATATAACTTGGACTAAGCGTATGATTTTAGGCACCTACTATTGTATAGATGGCCACACCTGTGGCAATCCCGTGCGCTTGGTCACGAGTGGTCATCCACCGCTTTTGGGCGAGAGCATGAGTGAAAAGCGCCAACATTTTTTACGCGACTACGATTGGATAAGGCGCGCACTGATGTTTGAGCCCAGGGGCCATGACATGATGTCGGGTGCCTTTTTATATCCACCGACCACTGCTGATGGGGATGTGGCAATCCTATTTATCGAAACTTCTGGGTGCTTGCCGATGTGTGGGCACGGCACTATCGGGACAGTCACTTTTGGCCTTGAAAGCGGCCTTATAACTCCAAAGGAACAGGGGGTACTCAAGCTTGACACCCCTGCGGGGCGCGTGAATGCCTATTATGAGATGAAAGCAGGTAAAGTGACTTGGGTAAGGCTCTACAATGTGCCGGCATTTTTGGCTTACCAAGCGGTGCCTGTCCATGTTGATGGGCTAGGGGAGCTCATCGTTGATATTGCCTATGGCGGTAACTTTTACATTATTGTTGAGCCTCAAAGTCTATTTGCTGGTGTGGATCAAAGTTGCGCCGCCGAATTACTGGCGTGGAGCCCCAAAGTGCGCGCGGCAGTTAATGCGCAAATAAATCCAATTCATCCTGAAGACTCTACCGTGTGTGGTGCCTCCCACGTGTTGTGGACAGGCGCGCCACAACATCCAGATAGTCATGCGGCCAACGCGGTATTTTATGGCGATAAAGCGATTGATAGGTCGCCTTGTGGTACCGGCACAAGTGCACGCATGGCACAGCTGTTTGCAAAAGGACTGCTAAAAGATGGCGACACTTTTGTTCACGAGAGCATCATAGGCAGCCAATTTATCGGTAAGGTCGAAGGCACAACTGAAGTTGCGGGAAAAGCCGCAATTCTGCCAAGTATTCAAGGTTGGGCACGTCAAACGGGGAGTAATTGTATCACTGTGGATGACGAAGATCCGTATGCATTTGGTTTTCAGGTGCTCTAGGGCCTGTTGACCTTTGCTGCAAAAACAAACTTGAAAGATCAACAGGCCCTAGCCATTAAGGTTGAAAGAAAACAGGAGCTAACAATGAATTTATCAGGAAAGAGCTACATTAACGGTGCGTGGCAGGCCGCACAAACTGCAACAACGTTTTACGCGTTTTGCCCAGCAACCAATGAGCCGCTGACGCAAGCATTTTTTAACGCTAGTGAAGTACAAGTAGAGGAAGCTGTTAATGCGGCAGAGCAGGCTTTTAAGGCTTATCGTAAAACGTCGATGACTGCTCGAGCAGAGTTTTTAGAAACCATAGCCCAAGAAATTCTTGCCTTAGGTGATGGGCTAATAACCACAACAATGGCAGAAACTAACCTGCCAAGGGCAAGACTCGAGGGCGAGCGTGGCCGCACGGTAAACCAATTAAACGCATTTGCTACAGCGCTGAGAGATAACCTAGCTGAGCTTTGCCTTGCTAAGGAAGAGCAAGCGGACCCAAATCGCACGCCGCTGCCTAAGCCAAAAACACAGCTTAAGCATATTCCTATTGGCGTTGTTGCGGTGTTTGGTGCATCAAACTTCCCTTACGCTTTCTCAACGCTTGGAGGCGATACCGCAGCTGCGTTAGCCGCTGGTTGCCCCGTGGTGTATAAAGGTCACCCAGCACATCCGGCAACGTGTGAGCTAATGACCAAGGCCATTGCTGCAGCAATAAGCAAATGTGATATGCCAAGCGGGGTGTTTTCAATGCTGCAAGCGAAAGCGTACGATGTCGCGCATTGGCTGGTTAAAGCTGAGCCTATCAAAGCGGTTGGATTTACGGGCTCCTTTGGCGTCGCAAAAGCATTGCAGGGCACTATAGCGAAGCGCCATGAACCTATCCCGCTTTACGGTGAGCTTGGCAGCGTAAACCCGCAAATTGTCTTACCTGAAAAAATACAGTCGCAAGGCGCAGAGCTTGGTACACAATTTGTCCAGTCTTTACTTATGGGCAATGGTCAATTTTGTACTAGCCCCGGTATTTGGTTGGTGCCAAGCAATCATTCACAAACATTTATCGAGACAGCTAAGCAAAATATTAGCGCAGCACCTTCCGATACCTTATTAACCCCTGGCATTTTAAAAGCTTATCAAAACAGCACTGCGGCGCTAAAAGCACACCCTCAAGTAACGTTGTTGAGCGCTGGTGAGCAAGCACAGCCGTTTCACGCCAACGCGCACTTGTTTTCAACGGATAGCAAAAGTTTTGTATCTGACGAGAGGCTTAAAGAAGAAGTCTTTGGGCCAAGTGCTTTAGTGGTGAGCTATGACGACTTAGCGCAGCTTGAGGACTTAATCGCAGACTTAGATGGGCAGCTCACCGCCAGTATTCATGGCACTGATTCTGACTTACATCAAGCCGAAGACATCATAGAGGCGTTACAATACCGCGTAGGTCGATTGATTTATGGGCAAATGCCAACGGGCGTTGAAGTGTGTGCCACCATGAACCATGGCGGGCCGTTCCCGTCATCAACTGATGTACGTTCAACGTCGGTAGGGTTAGAAGCGCTAAAACGATTCGTAAGACCAATTTGTATACAAAGTTAAGCAAACCAAGCCCATAGCATTGCTATGGGCTTTTCTAATGTATTGAACTTAAGGTGGTTTTAGTGCTTATGGCGAGGTTGCATCGTAGGTAGATACTTAGGAGGTTTTCGCTTGAGCAGATATGTGTAGAGTGATAAGTTACCGCTTTTCATAACAATAATCGGAAAAGTGATAGCATTCATGGTTTATAAAAACACAGATAAAAAGCCTAATTCACTAATTAACTCAAACAAGCACAAGTTCAAACTAGCGCTGGCTTTAGGAGTCATAGCGCTAGTCGGTACGGTTATATTTTTTGCCCTGACCAGTAATTTTATGGCGGTTGACAATTGTTTAGATGCTGGGGGAAGCTTCGATTACGCACTAGAGACTTGTGTTCATTCATAAAGTCACCGTTATATGTGTCGCTCCTCATACAATGTTAACCGGTGCGATTTAATAACGAGGAACAAATATGTCTCTTCATCTACGAGTAAACTATAAAACGAAACTCAGTACAATAAACATAAATCTAGGTTTGCTCAGCTGTTGGTAACTCAACACTTGACTCTGTAATTAATTAAGACAAACATGCAATTTGAACTCAGATGCGTTTATAATGAGTTCATAAAACAATAATTACTAAATACTATGGCGATTGTACATAAAACTCGAACTCAATTAGTTGCTGAAGCAATTCGTGAAAAAATCCTCACAGGCGAAATCAAAGCGGGCGAGCCGCTGAGGCAAGCCGCGCTGGCAGATGAGTTAAATGTAAGTCGTATTCCCGTTAGAGAAGCACTGCTGCAACTAGAAGCCGAAGGCTTAGTTAACTTTGAAGCGCACAAAGGCGCGACGGTCACACGTTTAAGCGCTGAGCAAATCGACGAAATTTTTGACCTACGCGCATTGTTGGAAGCCGAGCTTTTATGCCATTCAATCGATAAGTTAACGGCGCGCGACTTGCTAGAAGCTGAAGCCATCTTAGCCGAGCTTGAAGAAGCAATGGCTGCTGGCGATACACAACTGGCAACTGGCAAGCTTAACGCCGAATTTCACAGCAAACTCTACAGCAAAGCACAGCGCCCACAGACTCGTGAGCTGGTGGATGTGTACAGTAAAAATTCCGAGCGTTATGTGCGCATGCATATCCTACTTGCAGGTGGCATTAAAACCGCACCAGATGAACACCGCCAGCTATTGGAACTGTGCCGCGATAAAAATACCAAAGGGGCATGTGACTTTTTGAAAAAACATATTACTGGCGCAAAAGATGATATCAAAGCGCTGCTGCTAAAGCTTGAAAGCGAGCAGTAGGTAAACTTGGTGGGGTAGGCTTCGGCGGATCTCTGAACAATCGTCACGTATATTTCAATGGCGGCTCGATTGTTCAGGGTGCTGTGATTATATTTGCTTGCAAGAGCAAGTGCTCATTTAAGGTTATCTTTTAACTTATGCTAACTCTTTTGAGTAAAGGCGGCACATACTGCAACTCCAAGGCTACACCCAAAAGCCGCACCTATTGCCACACTAAAAGCTAGTATGTTAAACGCTACGCCAACCATAACACCTATTGTAGTTCCAATAACTGCGCCAACTGCAATACTTTTTCCAAGAAACTGATTGTTTAGCTTTTTAGGGGGAGACATAGAAATAATCCTTTATTTTTTAAATAACTTTGAGCGTGCAGAGCAAACTAACAGTAAACAGTAACACCTGCAATCGCCTCATTCTGCTTCATATTAGTACCAGATTAATCAAACATCCACCAACTTTCTTTGTTAAAAAGTAGGGCAATTTATTCGTAGCGAGTAGATGACTCCCAAAGGCACTTTCTTAACTCTAAAAGAAAGTAAGCTTAACTTTGGAAATGTACATTAGCTAAGCTATTGTATCCCCCATACAAACCATAATCGTATCTAACGCCCCCAACCTTGATCTATATCATCCTCGCAAGACTAAAGTCTCATCAAAACTTGGCGATTTTTTATCTATCTTTACTAAGTTCCAGCGAAACTGAGTAACTTAATATGACAACAACAAGCTATCAACAGGCATACCACACATTTTCCCAAGACCCAGAGGCGTTTTGGCTTAAAGAAGCGACACGGCTTGATTGGCACACGCCACCAAAAATCGGACATAGCCAAGACCAAGAGGGGTTGAGTCATTGGTTTAGCGATGGTTTGATGAATACCAGTTATGTGGCACTCGACCATCATGTACACCAAGGGAGAGGAGAGCAAACAGCATTAATTTATGACTCGCCGGTGACGAATACCAAACGCAAAATTAGCTATCGCGAGTTGCTCTCTCAAGTGAGCCATTTTGCGGCAGGCTTAAATCAGCTTGATGTGAGCGTAGGGGATAGGGTCGTAATTTATATGCCCATGGTGCCTGAGGCGGTCGTTGCTATGCTTGCTTGCGCGCGCGTGGGTGCTATTCATTCAGTGGTGTTTGGCGGTTTTGCGCCCCATGAGCTTGCGGTGAGAATAGATGATGCTAAACCAAAGCTAGTGATCAGTGCTTCTTGCGGAATTGAAATAGGCCGCACTATTGAATACAAGCCTATGCTGGATGAGGCTTTGTCGCTGGCAAAGCATCAAGTTGAACATTGCATTGTGTTACAGCGTGAAGCATACCAAGCGCAGATGTCATCGCCAAGAGACTTAGACTGGGCGGTGGTGGCAAACACGCCAGAATCCTTTGATGCCGTGCCGTTACCAAGCACGCATCCGCTTTATATTTTGTATACCTCTGGCACCACAGGTACACCCAAAGGTGTAGTGCGAGAGCAGGGCGGTCATGCTGTGGCATTAAACTACAGTATGAAAACCGTTTACGGCATGGCGCCCGGCGAAGTATTTTGGGCAGCATCTGACATTGGTTGGGTTGTGGGACATTCTTATATTGTTTATGGCCCACTGATTTATGGTTGCACTAGCGTATTATACGAAGGTAAACCGATTAAAACCCCAGATCCAGGTGCGTTTTGGCGAGTGGTAGAAGAATACCAAGTGGCTGCACTTTTTAGTGCACCTACGGCATTTCGTGCCATTAAAAAAGAAGATCCGAGCGCTGCGCTCTTGGCTAACTACAACACCAGCAGTCTAAAAGCGCTATTTTTAGCTGGTGAACGACTTGACCCTGCTACCTACGACTGGCTACAGTCCACCACAAAGCTGCCGGTAATTGACCACTGGTGGCAAACCGAAACGGGTTGGGCAATTGCATCTAACCCAGTTGGAATTGAATTGATGCCAACAAAGGCGGGCAGTGCCACTGTTCCCACACCGGGCTATCAAGTCGAGATCCTTGATGTGGACGGCAGTCCTTGCGAGGCCAATCAACAAGGTGTTGTTGCGGTGAAATTACCACTCCCTCCCGGTTGTTTAACCACTATTTGGAATAACACGGCGCGCTTTAAAGGCAGTTACTTATCACAATACCCCGGCTATTACCTCTCTGGCGATGGCGGGTATTTTGATGAAGACGGCTACCTGTTTATTATGGGCCGCACCGATGACGTAATAAACGTAGCCGGGCATAGACTGTCAACCGGTGAAATGGAAGAGATCGTCGCAGGCCACAATGCAATTGCAGAATGCGCTGTGTTTGCCGGTAAAGACGAGCTAAAAGGCCAAGTGCCTATTGCCATGGTGGTACTGAAAGATGGCGTAAACACCACAGAAACAGCCATTGCAGAGGAAATCAGAAGCCTGATCCGCGAAAAAATTGGGGCGATTGCCTGTCTTAAAACCATTAAAGTGGTTGAGCGTTTACCCAAAACCCGTTCAGGTAAAATACTCAGAAAGAACCTACGCCAGCTGGTGGACGGTGAAGACATCATCGTGCCATCTACCATTGACGACCCCGTCATTATTGAAGAGTTACAGCTAATGTGGAATACATGCCAACACCATAATAGATGAGAGAATTATACCAATTGGCCTTAATACTTGCTCAATTTGAAGAAGCAAACCTGACGCTAACGGTGTTAAAGCTTTCTTATTTAGAACACTAAATAACCTGAGCTTCGATAATTAATGCCTTTCTAGCAGCCTGTTTTAGCGCTAACTGCGTTAAATTCACTTCCAATAGCCCAGCTATTGGGCCGTAAATTTGCCTTGCCTACAAGGATGTAGGTACCAGTGCGGTAGCAGGACGCGAGATCGGAGTTATCCCCCAAAACTCTCTGGCTAGGTAAGAAGATAGTTTAAGGTGATTAAAAAAACAGTGAGTCAGTTCATTCCTTATCCAAACCTCAGGTTAAATAGGATTTTTTCCTGATTATCGACAAGATTTTTTCGCCTCAAAATAGGTAGCTTAATTAAGCGAATTGGTATTAATGCAATATAAACTCTTCATTGCTTAGAGAGGTTATTTCAACACAAGCAGAACGAATATTTTGCCAATGCAAATTATATTAGTAAGCCGCACTGCTGTTTATCGACGAAGTCAGCATTTCATATTAGCGCCAAGCGGTGCGGGCTATTACGGCATTAACTACAAACTTTGAGCGTAATGATAAAGCGCTTTTAAGATCTGCATATTGTGCTCATTACCTTCATTCTCTGCGACTAAATTTTCAAGCTCTAGCATAAAATCTTCGGCTGAAATTGAAGGGTTATCTTCATTATGCATCAACTTGTTTTGGCAGTATTTACGCCATTTATCAAGCTCTACAGGTGAGAGCGTCTGCGGCCAGTTTCTTGCTCGATAGCGAAACAGCAACGTGTTAAATTTACTGTCTTCAAAATCCAGTTTAATGGTTGCCAACTCTTCAGGCGATGCATTGCGAATGATTGCAAATTTGGCTTTATCAGCCTTACTGGTGAAACCGTCGTAGAGTTGATAATCTGGATTACTTGGTTTCTCGAATCCCTTTTCATCGCTAAAGACTTCCGCAACCTTATCCCTTAGTTCTGGACGCGCTTTAAGATACTTTAAATTTTCAAGGCATTGCTCGCGGTCAATTCCAAGCCTCGCTGCGTTTTCGGGCAAGAGGGTCTTAGCTGGCGCAACCAACGGGCATTTATTGATATGTACTAGTTTTAATCCAACTGGTAGCTCATCATCACCCAATTCGCTGCGTTTTGTATAAAGCCGTTGTTTGAGCGCCTCAACGTCAAGGTCATTCAATACCTCTGGCGACTGTGTTAAGTCAAAGCAGATCACGGCATTGCTATTGACCGGGTGAAAACTCATCGGCGCAATCCAAGTGGTGCAACCTTGTTGTGCCGGAAACATAGAAGAAACGTGCACCAAAGGCTGCATATTGAAAACGTCGATTAGGCTCGATACCGCTTTTTTATGTCTGTGATTAAAGTAGAACTCATACAATTTTGGCTGTTTGGTTTTAATCAGTTTAGCCAGCGCAATCGTTGCGGTAACATCACTCAATGCATCGTGCGCGGCGCCGTGCTCAATGCCATTGGCGACGGTTAAGTGTTCCAGTTTAAAACTCGGATTGCCATCTTCTCTGGTTGGCCATTCTATTCCTTCTGGGCGAAGCGCATAACAGGCTCTTACCAGATCTATGATGTCCCAACGGCTATTGCCATTTTGCCATTCACGCTCATAGGGGTCATAAAAGTTACGATAAAGGCTATAACGGGTTAGCTCATCGTCAAACCGAATACTGTTATATCCAGCAACGCAGGTTTGTGGCTTTGCAAATTCAGCGTGGATCTTTGCCATAAACTCGGCCTCGGTCAGGCCTTTTTTTAGTGCTAACTGTGGTGTGATCCCGGTGACTAAACAGGCTTGAGGATGCGGGAGATAATCAGGCGCTGGTTGACAATACTCAATCAGTGGCTCACCAATAATATTGAGGTCCAGATCCGTTCTGATCCCAGCAAATTGGCTTGGCCTGTCTTTTTGCGGCGTCGCACCCCAACTCTCGTAGTCGTGCCAGAAAATAGTTGGGATGTTCTGGGCATTATTCGGTGTATCTGATTGGTTTGTATTTGTCATAAAGTCAAAAAGTTATTCTACTGTTTTTGTTTGTTTTGGTTAATTATATTTGTCGTGATGGTATGACAACTGTGTATATCATCACGACAAATATGATTAACGATAGGCACGCATTATCGCATAGAGGCGCGCTTAGAGTAAGGCATAACCATGGCGGATTGTCTTATTAAAACAAATCAGAGCGGTAATTGGGGAAGCTACGTCACTTATTGACAATCAAACTGCCCAATTACCTATTGTTCAATCACTAAATCGCGATTAAAAGCGCTTTCTTTGAAAGTTTCTCCACATAGCAACTGTTATAACTATTAATAGAGCTGAAACTACAATCAAGACATTAAAATTAAGTGTGTGGTTTTCGCGGGGCGTGACTAGCAAACTTGCAATAGTGCCGCCAGAGGCTATCGCAAAGTGCTGTATCGCATTTTGCAGACTGATAAAGGTACTGCGCTCTTCTGCGTGAAGTGAGGTTATAAGTTCTGTCACTAAGATCATAGAGCGGGTAGCGCTTGCAATCACAAACAGGGTAAAAAGTCCGGCTGCAAAAATAACTGAACTTATCGTAAAACCAAACAAGGCTGCCAATATCATCAAGCCACTAAGAAAGTAAATTAAGTATGAGGTTGTGTGATTGTTTAGCTTACTTCGAGCGTATAGCTGAACCGCAACAAACGAACACACACCACTAAACAAATAGCTCGCGCTTAGCATCGAGCTTGAGATGTTTAAGTTGGTAATTAGCATCACCGGAAATTGAGTTGAAATTGCAAATGTACTTAGCACCACAAAAAATGCGATGAATAGCGCGTATTTAAGGGTTTTGGTCGGGTTAAATGTGTTGCTTGGCATTGGGTTGCTATCGATGCTTTGCGAAGCTTGCTTTATGTTTGAGAGAAATATAAATGTAAATAATAGCACTGTAATGGCTAAGCCACTTCCCAGTATCATGAACCCCAACTGCCAGCCTTGATTTGCTGTGATAAATAATAGCGCAGGGATCCCAATTGCCAAGGCGAGTGGAAAAGCACTCAACAGTATCGCGGTGTCTTTTTTCTTGTCGTTTTCATGGCTTAGCTGAATCACCAAGTTGAGATTGAGTACTACCAGTGCGCCGCCACCAATACCAGTCAATGCACGTACGAAAAGCAGGGTATAAAAACTCTCGAGTGCTGAAGTAAGCAAGGTTAACAATGTGGTTGCTGACAGAAAAATAAAGACTTTGTATTTCTCCTTTGAGAGGTTGCCTGTACCACGCACACATAAACAAGTGAAAGCAGCGGCAATTGCATAAGCTGAAACGAGTAGTCCTGAATTTGATGGGTTGGTACCTGAGCTTAGCGCCATATCCGCGCTAAAGGGTACAATGATTAATGCATCTAACGCGACTAAAAAGTGGATGACAAAACATAACCCAAATTTTGCTTTTGGGCTTGCTAAGGTGGTCATTGAAGCTGAAAACATAGACATCCTTAATTGATATAAACAAAGAAGCCTTGATTGTATTAGCCTTAATTAGGTAATAAAGTGTCTATTATTGAATTGATAAACCCATATGTTGGGCTAATAAAATGATTGATCAGATTGACCCTCAGTGGCTTAACAGTTTCCACTGTGTTTATGAATGCTTAAGCTTCAAACAAGCGGCAGAGTTTCTGGATATACCAACCTCCAACGTAAGTCGTCATATTGCACTACTTGAAGAAAAGCTTGATGCAAGATTGTTGGAACGAACAACAAGGCGGATCTCAGTGACAGAAGCGGGTGAGCAGCTTTATGTGAGTACAAAGCCGTTAATCGATTCGCTGTCGGATGCGTTGCAAGAAGTAAATAAACATGCCTCTACGCCAATGGGGCATTTGCGTATAGTGATGCCCGACATCCCCATTCTTGGTCAAGCAGTGGTAACCTTTTGCGCTGCACATCCATTAATTTCAATAAGTTGTGATACCAGCCTGAGTCCAAGAGAAAATCTCTTAGATGGCTTTGATGTCGTGCTTTACTTTCATCGTGGCAAGCTTGAGGATAGCAATTGGGTGGTTAAAGAGTTGGCTCGATTACCAAGCGTCGTAGTGGCAGCTCCCAGCTTGCTAGAAAAGCATACTTCGCCGTATAGATTAGCAGATTTACAATCTCTGCCTTGTATTTCAACCCTGACCGCCGTAAACGGTACACCTTGGATATTTACTAACAATGAAAGAAGATTAACGACGGTGAATGTTAAATCAAACTTTAGGGTAAACAGTGGGTTTATAGCTAAGTCTGCCGCGCTTTCAGGGGTTGGATTTGCTATCTTGCCACTGAACTCCTGTAAAGCAGAAATTGAGTCAGGCGCGCTGGTACCACTTAAATTAGAGCAGCAACCGGAAGACCTTGTACTTTATGCGTTCTATGCTGGCCGTAAACATCTGGCCAAAAAAATATCAGCGTTTTTGGCACATTTAGAACGCGCGCTACAATGACTATCTTTTGATTTCTACTTTAGGCCAAATCACCATTGATCGAATCTAGTAACTCAATAAGTGCTCGTGCTTTTTGCTCGTCGATGCTTGGAAATTTACAGCGGATCTGCTCAGGAATTGTGGCAGCTTGATGTTGCAGATCTTGACCCCTACTTTGTAGTTTTACCACTCGTTTGCGCTTATCTTTTTCGTCTTTAACGATTGAAAGCAGGGCTTTGTCAGTCATTTTCTTTAATATTTGTGTCATAGCACCGCCATCGATGGCGGTTTTCTCTAGTAACTCAGCAATGCTGATTTCATCTTTCTCCCAAAGTGCCATCATCACCACATATTGAGGGTAGGTTAAGTCGAGTTTTTGTAAAGATGCTCGGTAAGCACGGGCAATACCATTGGAAGCCATGTAGAGGCGGTGGCAGATTTGAGCGTCTAGTTTTAATTGTGGGTAGTTCATCACATATTCCTACAAAGTAGCTAAGCTATATTTTAATTTGCACACAAAGTATTTGCAATTCTAAAAAATTGAATCTATTATTTTGCATGCAAAATAAATGTTTAATTGATTTTACTTCATCTAGAGTAAAGCCTCGCTGCGTTAGGGTGTAGGTGAGTACTCTACAAGCACAAACTTAGGAGAACGAAATGAAAGAACTACAAAGTATTGCATATACGGCGAAAGCCACTGCCACAGGTGGCCGAGAAGGTGTGGCAAAGTCTGACGATGGTCGTCTTGATGTTGCGCTTTCGACACCAAAAGGCTTAGGTGGGGATGACGGCCAAGGGACTAATCCGGAGCAATTGTTTGCAGCAGGTTATGCGGCGTGTTTTATTGGCGCATTAAAATTGGTGGCAGGCAAAGCAAAAGTCAAGTTGCCAGAAGACACACATATTAACTCTGAAGTGTCTATAGGGCCAATTGAAGGTGGCTTCGGGATAGCGGTGAAATTGGCGGTATCAGTTGGTGACTTAGACAAAGACACGGCGCAGTCACTCGTTGAAAAAGCTCACGAAGTTTGCCCATATTCAAATGCTACTCGTGGCAACATTGCGGTTGAGCTTTCAGTTATTTAACTAACCTGAGGTTTGGATAAGGAATGAACTAACTAACTGTTTTTTAATCACCTTAAACTATCATCTTACCTAGCCAGAGAGTTTTGAGGATAACACCGCTTCCGCGTCCTGCTCTCGCTAAGGTACCTACTTCCTGTAGGCAAGGCGAATTTACGTACCAATAGCTAGCTATTGGAAGTGAATTCAACGCAGTTAGCGTTAAAACTGGCTGCTAGAAAGGCATTAATTATCCGAAGCTCAGGTTAACTCACTCAAGTGAGACAAAGCCAGCGTATTTTGACGCTGGCTTATATGTTTTCTAAGGAGTCGGTAATTTTAAAGCAATGAATATCGCCGCCTGTTCTAAAATCAATTCGTTTAACTTGCTCAACGATTTCCACCGTATTATAGCCATTGAGTAAACCAAACATTGCCGCTTGTTGGCCTGAGCCGATGGCATAAGATTGCGCTAAGGGTTCAGATTTACAGGTGCCCCTTTTTACACAACCATACCATACGCCTTTTTTGGGGTGGTATTTAATGAATTCCAAACTCTCAATCGTATCAAATTGATTATTTGAAAAATTGTGCTGCAAATTGTGTATATCGCATGTCTGACCAGTGCAAAACACTCTCCAACCATGATAATCAAACCACTTTTGAGCATTATCGGTAACGATGATCTTATCGGTAGTGGTTCTACTATCACAGGCTATTTCTGCTGTTTTAGCGTTATAGACGATGGTTGTCATTCCTTTTGACTCCTATGAAATTACATTCGATGAAACCATGCAACTAGTGCAGGTAAAAATGCTGATGGTATAAAGACTTGAATGCTAATTGAATGTTGCACGAGAAGAAGTTTACCTGAGGTGAATGTCTGCTTTCAGGCTAAGATTATAAGAATTCTACGATGTTATTCAATTGTAACTTAAATGAACTTTATTTAATTATCTAGTCATATAAAATGGGGCGAAATTGACCGTTAACTCAAAATAGTATTTATCACTTCATAAAGCTTTTTCATATCTATCGGTTTTGCGACGCAATTATCAAATCCAAGTTGCTGATAGTTTTCTAAATCTCCCGACATCACGTTGGCTGTAACGGCAATAAGTGGGGTTGTCTTATCTTGTTCTCTGACTTCTGAACATACTTTTAGGCCATCTTTTTTTGGCATCTGAATATCTACAAAAAAGATATCAGGTTTCAATTCGTGATAAAGCTCAATCGCCTCTTCACCATCCTGAGCTATGACAAGATTCGCTTCAGTTGGTTTAATCATGGCGCTAAATATTTTTTGATTAAGTGGATTATCTTCAGCAAGTAGCAGGTTTTTATCCCTCAAAGCGGGTATAGCTTGCAAATCTTGCATGACAGATTGTTCTGGTGCATCGCAGATATCGAGTACGAGTTCAACTGTAAACTCACTGCCAATACCTTCTTTACTTGTCACCGTAACACGGCCGTCCATTAACTCGGCAAGTTGTTTTACAATTGCAAGTCCAAGACCGGTTCCTCCATACTTTCTGGTGGTCGACGAGTCTGCCTGTTGAAATCGATTAAATAACTTCTTTAGCGCGACTTCGGAAATACCGGCGCCCGTATCTATTACACGGATGGAGAGATGCTTACCGCCATCTTGGAGTATAACGGTTACAGAACCGTCACTGGTAAATTTAACGGCATTGGATATTAAATTTCTTAGTATCTGCTTTAAACGCAGCGAATCACCGAGTCGATAAGGATTTGCAAGCTCCTCAGTATGAATAATAAGGTCAATTTGTTTAGCATTGGCAGTATGGACAAACTCTTGCTTTACTTCACTGACAATACTTCTGACATCCACTGTCGCTGATTCCATTTTAAGTTCACCAGCTTCAATTTTAGAGAAATCAAGTAAGTCATTGAGTAAGCTAAGTAATGTTTCTGTGGACGTCATGCCCTGTGCAATAAGCTCTTTGGAATCTGCTGCATTTCTATGGTGCTTCATTAATTGGAATACACCATAAATACCGTTAAGTGGCGTCCTTAATTCATGGCTCATATTTGCCAAAAAGTGACTTTTTGCCCGCTCTGAACTTTGTGCCTTCACTTTTTCACTTTCAAGAGAACCTATTTGCTCCTTAATTTGTTTCGCAAGTTGGTTGAGGGTCACTTGGAGCGTTCTTAGCTCTCTAAATTCAAAATCGCTTGTTGCAGAAACATAATGTCCCTGTTTAAGTCGTTCGCAATGACGCTCAAGTGCGCGCATCGGATTGGTCAAGCGTTTTGCTAATCGGCGTAAATACCAGGTAAGTAATACCACTAGCATCAAGCCGATAAGTACAATGTATAACACCGCGCTTAAAATATCGTTACTGTATACTTCGGCTTCTCGTTGTAGCTGTAAATCAAGTTCAACAAAATCGTCTTTTTGTGAATAAATAGGACTGTGATATACACCTTCAGTGGCATTTGAGGAATGTGTTCCCGCAAGCACAAGGTCTTGACTGGTGATCCAGATAGAGCCTTTTTCCTGATTGGAACCTAAAAATGGTTCAAGATCGACTTCGAGGAATAGTACACCCGTATATTTATAAGGACGCATTAACGACGATAATTTTTGTCTAAGGGGAATGGCGAGAAACAATTTGGCCTGATCAGACGGTTTTTCTTCAATGCTTTTAACTGGGACAACTAGTTTGTCGATTTTTAATGTGCGTCGCTGTTGCGCGAGGACCTTGTGAGCATGCTCGCTAAATACAGAATTGTTCCAACGTAGGGTATTAAAAGGATATCCCTCTACGGTAAACACGGAGCCATCGTTGATAAACGCAGATTTTACCATGTCGGTATTGTCGACTAAGTTGGTTAGCGCCTTAACCGCGTATTGAGTAAACAGTAGATCGCTCGGTAAGGTAGATAAAATATGGTCTTCACTTAATGGTGCAACTTGATAGATAAGCTCATTGATTTGCGCTTTAAAATCGCTGATAAGACTTGCGCCAGTGCGTTTAACGTCTTCTTGCTCTAGGGTTGCTTTTTGTTGCATTAAGGAAAAGCCAACCATCGCAACCAGTACAACCAGGAAGAGAGAGAATAATGCCGTAATTTTTCTTTTTATTTCATCAACGATGCTGCGATTTGCTTTCATTCTGTCCCGACTTTGTGACGATAAATTGCATATATTGCGTCGTTTCTTCGACACTATACACACCACCTAAATAGCGTGTTAGCCCCTTTAACATGGCTTCCCAAATATAGGCCATAATAGGTTCATTCGGCTGTGGATAGGTTTCATGCAGAGATGCGATCAGTTGAGACAGTGCTTTGTCGTCGCGTTTTATAAGCTCAGCTAAGCTGTCACCGTTTGCAGGCAGCGCATTGAGCTCATCCCATAGTTTATCTTGTACCTTCTGGCTTTGCATAAAGTCAACAAGCTGCTTTAGATGCGGACTTTTTTTAGATTCTATGCCATTGGCAGGAAAAGCCAGTACATGAGACGATGCGAGAGACATCAGCTGATAATTACCCCATCTCGGTAAAGGCGCGATGGCTAGGTCGTCTTTAAGCTTGTCTTTAAGTTGACGATATGCCCAAATTCCATTCACAAAATAATCAAGCTTGCCGGTCTTAAAACGATTCATTAAGCATTGGTAAACACAATCAGCGTCTATGATGCCGCTGTTGAGAAGTGATTGATAATTGGAAATTGCGAGGCGCATCGCTTTGGTGTCAAGCTGTGGCACGCCTGCCTGAATGAGATTAGGCTGAAGGGCGTTCGCAAACGTCACAAACCAATACATTTCATAAAAATTCCAGCCGAGCGTAGGTTTGTCTGCAACAGTTTGCTGTGCGTAGGTTTGTAAGTCGGTAATAGGGTGTGGCACAAGTGCACGGTTGTAATAGAGTACAAGATGGTTGCCATACATAATTGGTACGCCCTTAAGCTCACCATTGACCTTACTATTCTCAATGACTTTTTGTGTGAGCTTTTTGCTTAACCAAGACTCTGGCACCTGAGAAAATTGCAGTTCTGACAACCCCATATAATCGCTGGGAATAATCACGGCATCCGGTAACTGTAGGGCATCTGCATACAACAATAACTCGCTTTTCAACTGATTGTTGTTAAAAGCAAGAATATTAACTTTAATACCCGTTTTTGCACTAAACTCTTCAAATAATGGCTGAAAATCAAAGTTTT
The DNA here is from genome assembly GCF_040104525.1 of Pseudoalteromonas sp. XMcav11-Q. Taxonomy (NCBI): domain Bacteria; kingdom Pseudomonadati; phylum Pseudomonadota; class Gammaproteobacteria; order Alteromonadales; family Pseudoalteromonadaceae; genus Pseudoalteromonas; species Pseudoalteromonas sp. XMcav11-Q. The sequence continues at coordinate 17,265 of NZ_JBECOX010000009.1, read as the reverse complement.
CAAGTCCTACCGCGACATCTATCTCTGGCGGTTCACTTGCACGGGCATTTACTGGGTTATAAACCAAAAGAAGTAACATGAACACCAAATAGAGCATTTTACGCGGCATATCAATACGCTTCCTTTACGGGCCTAAAAGGCATGTTAATGTTGCTCAGCATTGGGCGTTTCTTATATAAAATTATTCGGATGTGCTTGTTATTGTAGACCAAATTTTTCTGTTTTAAATTATTTTCAGAATGACAAATTCAATTTATTAGACAATTCAATTCTATTTCAGTCGTGAATAATTCACTAAAACACGATAAAATAACAGCCAAATAAGAATGATGAGTACGTCCTTGCTATGAAAAAAGGGTTTATGCTGGTCTGCGATGGCAGCAATGGCGCTGGAAAAACAACGGTTATTACCGGATTGGAAGCGCATTTAAAACAACGCGGTATTGAAGTTGTGATGACTCGTGAACCCGGTGGAACAGAGATCTCAGAGAAGATAAGAGAAATCATTCTAGATCCCTCAACCCCCGAAATGGCAGACATGACGGAGCTTATGTTGTTTGGGGCTGCGCGTGCTCAGCACGTTCGTGAAAAAATTATGCCAGCACTTGAGCAAGGCAAAGTCGTTATTTCTGATCGATTTGACGCTGCAACATTTAGTTTTCAACATTATGCAAGAGGGCTAGATCTTGCCACCATCACAACCATTAATCAGCTTGCGCTCGGCGGCTTTCGTCCAGACATGAATTTGATTTTGGACTTGGATCCTGAAGAGGGCTTAAAGCGAGTCAAATCGCGAGGTGAGGGGCTAGATAGACTCGAGGATGAAAAGCAACAATTTTTGCAGCGCGCACGTGAGGGTTATCTCGTTCAAGCGAAAAATGACCCTGAACGATTTACTGTGATTGATGCCAGTCAAAGTAAAGCACAAGTACTTGAGCAAAGTATTGAACTGCTTGATAGCTTGATAGCCACACACCTTACAGTGGATGGCAATGAATAATTTGCTTCCAAGTTGGCACAGCAGCGCTCTAAGTTATCTTGCTCGAGCACAGCAAAACGGTCGTTTGCACCATGCTCAGCTGTTATCGGGTAAAAAAGGCGTGGGAAAGTCTCTGCTTGCGGCGCACTTGGCAGATGCACTGTTATGCTTACACCCACAAAATCTCACTGCCTGTGGGCAATGTAAGCCGTGTAACTTGAACTTAGCTGGTAATCACCCAGATAGACTGAGTGTCGTGCCTGAGGGAAAATCAATCGGGGTGGATGAAATTCGAGAGATCACGCATTTCTTGAACCATTCAGCGCAGCAAGGTGGCAATAAAGTCGCGTTGATTGAGCACGCGCATTTGATGACCCATTCAGCCGCAAATGCGCTGTTAAAAACACTTGAGGAGCCAAATGCTAATCGTTATTTGGTCGTAACCAGCGATGATGACAGTAAGTTACCTGCCACCATTTTGAGCCGTTGTAATAAAGTGGCGATCCACTCGCCCAATCAAGCAGAGGCCGCGCAGTGGCTGGCTGCTAAAAATGTCGCTTGTGATTTCCCTTGGTTTGATGAATTTTCTCTACAGCCATTTATAATCGAAGCGTGGCAACAAGAAGGTGCACTTGACGATGTGACTGCGCTTTATCACGCGGCGAATCAATTAACAGTAGAGAGTGCGCAAACGGTTGAAAAAATTCTGTTAAAGCACAGCGCAATGAGCGATGTATTTGCCCGTTTTTTGCTCAACCGTTTAAAAGGGGCGATGACACAAGGGAATGGTTTGAGTTTTACCCAGTATCAAGACTTAGTGAGCTTAGTACATCGGTTTATGTACGAACAGAAAAATGTGTTAGGGTTAAATCAAAACCTGAGCATTTCTAATTTACTTTTTGCCTTACAAAAACAGCTATAAAGAGGTGGTGCATGCAAGAGTTACTTGCGGATTTTGAAGATTTAGATGAGCTATATCGTTGTTATATGCCATTTCTGAAATCCGGTGGCATATTTATCAAGTCCAATGCCCATTTTGATATGGGGCAAGAATTAAAACTCAGAGTCACCTTGCCTGACGCTCTAGAGGCGGACGAAGTCAACGCTGTGGTTGCTTGGTTAACACCGCAAGGCGCGCAAAATTCTAATCCATCTGGGGTTGGCGTTGCGTTTGTTGACGCGCCAGCTCTGAACGATAAAATAAATAAGCTTTTGGGTGCGACTTTGCATTCAGATAAACCAACTTACACCATGTAGAGCCAGTATGATTGTAGACTCTCACTGTCATTTAGATAGACTCGATTTTGAAAAGTTAGGCCTAAGCCTTGAAGAAGTACTCAGCAACGCGAGACAAAAACAAGTAGAACACTTTTTATGCGTTAGCGTGACGCTAGACCAATTTCCATCCATGTTAGAAAAAATAGCCCATTTTGATGATGTTTCTGCATCTTGTGGGGTACATCCACTAGATCAAAAAGATAAATTGGATGTTGAAAGGCTAATACAGCTGGCGAGTAATGATAAAGTCGTTGCTATTGGTGAAACTGGATTAGATTATTATTATTCAAAAGATACGCATCAGGTACAGCAAGAAAGCTTTGCTGGACACATAGATGTGGCTAATCAGCTACAAAAACCACTGATCATTCATACTCGCGATGCAAAAGCGGACACGATAGACATCATGCGTGCCCACAATGCGCAAAATTGCGGTGGCGTGTTGCACTGTTTCACTGAAGATTGGCCGATGGCAAAACAGGCACTAGACCTTGGTTTTTACATTTCAATCTCAGGTATTGTGACGTTTAAAAATGCGACGGCGCTTCAAGAAGTCGTTAAGCAAATCCCTATGGACCGATTGCTGATTGAAACCGATTCACCTTATCTTGCACCTGTCCCGCATCGTGGTAAAACTAACCAGCCTGCTTACGTACAAGACGTTGCGTATTATATTGCTGACTTAAAAGGAATGAGCTACAAAGCGCTTGCAGAGCAAACCACGAATAACTTTTACTCTTTATTTAATTTGGTGAAACGCCAAGATGGTAGCACAACTTAATCAGCTACCTCAGGTGTTGATGGGCCCGCTGGTTCGCCGAGCTGAGCAGAATAAAATTTGTATTCAGGTTGTTACTTGTGAAGCCGTGGACATTTCGGCTTCGCTGTTGGCCCATCACAGTCGATGTGAGGTTGAGACGTTTCAGCTCGGTGCAGCCTGCTTTTTGCATTTTTTGATGATATGCAGCGAGAAGGCTCTGCCAACAGCGCAGCTGCTCGAGTATCAAGTGCTTATTAACGGTGCCGCGTATAAGCCAGATTATCTGCGTTATGGAGAAGAGCTTAGCTTTGCGATACCTGCTTTGCTCAAGCAAATATTACATGGCTCATGCCGTAACCCGCATCACCACGCAAAAGACAGTCTACATACTGCAGATCAGTGGCAAGAGCAGCAACGCGAACTCGGTGAGCTAGGGGCTGACTTGTGTATTTTTTCTGGCGATCAGATCTATGCAGATGATGTTGCCGGCGCCATGTTGTTGGCTATTAACCAACTTATAGCGCGATTGGGTTTGTTTAAAGAAACGAAATTGCCAATGCACCTACCAGCTGATCAACAAGCTCAGCTTTACCATCGTCACTTATATTTACCAAAGACGCCATGGCAGGAGCGCTCAAAGTTTTCACCAGGCTATTGGTTTCGAAAGGATGAACCGCACTTTTCTAGTGTTAAGGCCTTTAATCACCTAATTTTCTTCGAAGAGTTTGTCGCCTGTTACCTGTTAAACTTCTCTCATCTTGCTTGGCAGTTGGTTAACTTTGATGCGCTTCATTATGATGGTGGTAACGACAAAGTTAGGCGAATATTTGAGTCCGAACTTGACGCCTTAAAAGGCTTTGTTGAAACGTTGCCTAGCGCTGAGCGGTTGTGTGCGAACGTGCCTGTACTAATGATGTTTGACGACCATGATGTGACCGATGATTGGAACTTGACGGCTAAATGGGAACAGGCAATTGCGAACCATAAAGTGAGTCGACGCATTATCAGTAATGGCATCATTAGCTATTGGCTGTTTCAAGGCATTGGTAATGATGCGTTTGAGTATAGCGGGGCGCTGACATCAGCTTTTAATTCAAGCCTGATTGACAACGAATGGCACTTTTCGGCGTTTGACAAACAAGTTCGTCGATTCACACACTGGCATTATTGTTTAGATACGTTTCCAAAAGTGGTGGTGCTAGATACTCGTACACATCGGTGGCGTAATGAACAGGATTTCAATGAACCAAGTGGTTTACTCGACTGGGAAATGTTGATGGAGCTGCAAGACACGCTTATTGACCACAGTGCAGTATTGATGGTCAGTCCTGCGCCAGTATTTGGGGTAAAGGCAATCGAAACCATACAAGCCATATTTAACACCTGTGGTGAACCGTTGGTGGTGGATGTGGAAAATTGGATGGCACATGAAGGGGCTGCGAAAAAGCTAATTGAAATTTTTAAGCGTCCAGATACACCTAAAGAAACCATTATACTCTCAGGCGATGTACATTATTCGTTTTGCTTTTCGGTTCAGGCTCGTTTTGGTCGTCATGATAACCGCATTTGGCAGCTAACCGCATCAGGGATAAAAAACGAATTTCCAAAGCCGCTTATCAATATTTTAGATAAGATGGACACGATTTTGTATGCCAAATATAGTCCTCTGAATCTCTTTACGAAACGCTGGCAGCTATCGGTAAGTAAGCATCCTTCATCGCTAAAAAAACATGGCTATTTGGTGTCAGACTCTGCGATTAGTTTAGTAACGCTTGAAAACGGCTTGCTAGAGAAGTATGAGCTACTGCACGGCACGGGGATCCACAGTCATTTTGAGTTATAAGCCTTGGTAATAGATTTTAGAATTGAATAAACCTATTTTAGCTATTTGTAGCTTAGCTTGGCTGTACGAGTGAGCTTGCGTGATGCGCTAAACCCATCAAAAAATACATGCTCTTTTTCGCTTTTGCTATAGTTAATATAACGCGGGCTAACATCTCGACTATATGACTCTACTCAAGCGCATGTCTCTGTTCGTTGTACCATACAGCACACTGAAATGGTTTTGTGTGTTGCTGCTGTTGTTATTACCGAGTTTTCCTTGTGCCGCCAGTTTTCCCGAATTTAGCGATACGGCGCAGGTTATGCGACGTTATGACTATAATTCTGGCCTCAGTCAGGTCACTATCACTGCCATTGCGCAAGATCAACTCGGGTACATTTGGGTTGGCACACAGTCTGGCCTAAATCGTTTTGATGGTCATGATTTTGTTCAATTTGAAGTAAAGCAGAACTCCAAACATCATCTCTCTGGTGGCTTTATTACCTCACTATGCCACAGTGGCAAATATATCTGGGTTGGAACAAGTACTGGGCTTAGCATTTACGATACTGAAGCGGGGACCTTTCGCTCTATCTTAGCGGCGCAGAATGAGGCGGTTAGCTCCGATAGAGTTAAAAAAGTGGCATGTTATGGTGAATCAGTGACAGTATCAACAGAAGAGGGCGATGCTTACCGAGTTAACTACCAAACCTTAATGCCTGAAAAACTTTATTTAACTGGTAAATTTGTTCGTGAAGTCCAAGAAACAAGGGATGCATTTGTTTACCTCAATGCAGATGGCCTAGTCAGTCAGCCAAAAGACAAAGTAGGTGCGAACGTTCTGTTGGAAGGTGAGTTTAAAACACTGTCGCTTTCCCACGGAAGGATATTCGTGGTTGATTCGGATGATAAAATCATTAGTTTCGACACTCAGTTCAATAAAGTGCAATGGCAAAAGTCGGTCAGTGCGAAAGTAAACCTCAGCATTCACCAAATTAAAGTAAGGGCGAATGAGATACTCGTTGCTTCCAATACAGGAGTGTTTATTTTAGATCTGCAAGGTAGTATCAAGCGGCATTGGTATCGCCGTGCAGAACAATATGATGGTCTACAAGATAACAATGTACTTAGTGTTCAACGAGATAGAAACGGCGATTTATGGATAGGGACGGAGTCACAGGGGCTGCACTTTTTTAGTCAGCTGAGCGAATCGTTTGGTCACGTTGGTGAACAAAACTTTCCGCATGCTCCTTTGGGGCATCCTGATGTTAGGAATTTCGCACTAGACAGTAGCGAGCGTTTTTGGATAGGTACGTCATCGGGTTTATATATTTATCAAAAATCGAGCTTTATCGAAGCACATCGAATTTTCCCGAGTTTATCTGCAATCAAAGGGAGCTTTATCACGCAAGTAAAGATCTATGATGATACCTTGTGGGTAACAACAAGAGGTGATGGCGTTGTTAGGTATGCTTTAACCCAAGGGGAATACAGCCATTTGATGCCCAACTCGAATAATGGTCCAGAGCTTAGCTTTAATGATGTTATCGAATACCAATCACAGATTTTGGTAAGTTCCAGAACACTAGGTCTTATGAGGTACGACGTGGAGTCTAAAACCCTAGTGCAGTTTTTCGAAAATCGTTCAGATGCACCTTCACATGTATCTTCATTTAAAGTTGTTGGGCAAGATTTATGGTTTGGCACTATAGGTGAGGGGTTGTTCAAGTTTAGTAAAGGCCAGCTCCATAATCTGACTACGCAGGATGGCTTAAAGTCGAATTTAGTTTTTATGATAGATGAAGACCCGTGGCAACGTATCTGGGTTGCAAGTGAAGCGGGCATTAGTTTAGTTGATAAGCAAATGAAAGTTGTCCGAACCATAGGAGAGCAAGAAGGACTAGGAAACCAAGCCGTGTGGGGGCTGGTTTATGATGACTATGAATATATGTGGCTTGGCACCAGTGGTGGGCTGTCGCGCATTAATGTAATGGATTTTGCCATTGATAATTTTCTTCCAATTGACGGCGTACAAGCGCACGAATTCAACTACAATGCCGCATGGAAAGCCCCTGACGGCCGAATTTTTATGGGTGGAGCCAAAGGATTTAATCAGTTCTTCCCCCAGAATGTATCAATTTCAAATACCGCGCGGCCTATTTTAGTTTCCACAATCGAATTACTGGGCGAGCCTTTACAGCCAAGTCTCGATGGGATCCTCTCTGTTGCGCCAGAGCTTGCGGGGTCATTACGATTACGCTATGACCAAAATATCATATCGTTGCAATATTCAAGTCTAGACTTTGGCTCTGAGAAGCTGAGCTTTTATTACCGTATTAAAGGACTAAGCGACAAGTGGCTGAAACTTGCAAATGGAGCAAGGCAAATAAATTTACTCCAGCTTGAGCCTGGCACCTATCGAGTAGAAACCTATACTGTTAATCGCTTTAATATGCAGTCGCCCGTTCACGAGTTTAGCATTTATATCGCTGCACCAATTTGGTGGAACGCTTACTCGAAGACCCTTTATACCCTAGTCATTGTGCTTATCATTGCAGCATTTGTTCGAGCGAGACAACGGCGTTATCAGCAAGTGCTGCGGGATAATCAGAAAATGTCAGCGTTACAAGAGCGGTTAGAGTTGTCATTGTGGGCAAGTGGTGATGAACTTTGGGATTGGCATGTTGAGTCGGGTAAAATTTATCGTTACAGCGTAAATCCAAGGATCGATTTTAGTGATCTCCAAGATAAACTTATTCTCAATGAGCTTGACCAGTTTGTACACCCTAAAGATTGTGTGTTACTTGAGGAGCGCCTGCAATCTTGTGTGGACGGCCGTGAAGACGTATATGAATTGTCTATTCGAGTTAAAGATCAACAGGGAGAGTGGATCTGGGTATTAGATAGAGGAAAGGTAGTTGCACGAGATGATAATGGTAGAGCAACGCGGATAGCGGGGGCACTGAAAGATATTGCTGATTTGAAAGCACATCAACAAGCCTTGCAGTCGTTAAACGAGCAACTTGAGATAAAAGTTGCGATGCGCACCGATGAGCTATATAAAAAGAATCAAAAACTTGAGCAAGCAATGTTTGAGTTAAAGCAAACGCAAGAAGACTTGATTGAAAGTGAAAAAATGGCTTCTTTAGGTGTTGTGGTTGCGGGGGTTGCGCATGAGATCAATACACCTTTGGGTATTGCTATCACAGCGCTTTCTCATAACGAAGATTGTTTATCTGAGTTGGTAGAAAAGCTTGAGAATAAAACCCTTAAGCAAAAAGATTTGGTTTCCTCCATCGATGCACAGCAAGAAGGGTATCTGCTGATTAGTCGCAATCTGCAAAGAGCTGAAAGCCTTATTAGTAACTTTAAGCAAGTCGCAGTAGATCAATCCAGTGAGACTGAGCGTGATATTAACCTGCTTGAATATATCAATGACGTATTTGACTCACTTAAGCCATTGGCTAAAAATAAAGAAGTATATTTGTCTATAGATGGGAATGCTGATGTAAATCTCTCCACCTATCCAGGCGCGGTTTATCAAATAATGGCAAACCTATTTAACAACTCCGTTATCCATGGCTTTGAGGGGAGTGCCTCTGGTACGGTTAGCGTGTTAGTCGAGGCGACGGATAGCCACTGGACTATTGTATACTGCGACAATGGTGTCGGCATGGACGAAGCAATGCAAAAGACCTTGTTTGAGCCATTTGTAACCACAAAACGTAATCAAGGCGGATGCGGATTAGGCATGCATATTGTTTATAATTTGGTTACGCAACTTTTAAAAGGCGAGATCCGCTGTAAAACGGCGAAATTACAAGGTGTCGAAATTACAATAAAAGTACCGTTTAGGAAAATAGCGGTCGAAAATTAACTTAGGTGAATTACAGTTAGCTAACAGCCTGTGACAATGCTTCTTTTAGGAGTTTGTCATGTTCTTATTATCTCAAGTTTTGGTTACCCTTGCTGTTTTACTCGATCTCGCCTCATTTCAATTTATGAAACGCCAGCAGGTGTTATTGGCACTAAGCTTGTCGACTGCACTCACTGCAATTCACTTCTATCTACTTGATGCTATGGCTGGTGCTTTGCTTATGGCGGTTGCGAGCCTCAGATATCTGGTGTTTATCAAGTCGCAGTCAAAGCGCTTGCTTATCGGGTTTCTACTACTCAATACAGTGCCACCTTTAGTACAATTAAATGCAAATTACGAACTTTATGCTGTTATTGGTAGTATTTTATTGACATTTGGTGCATTTATTCGAAAGCAAGTGGTATTTCGGTGTGTGATGATGTTAGGTACGGTGTGTTGGCTGATACATAATTGTTATATCGGCTCTCCCATGGCGATTGTGTTAGAAAGTACTTTTTTGGTGAGTAATTTGATTGGGTTATGGCGAATTTATATGAAGCGTAAAGCGAGTAAGTTAAAGGCTGGGTTGAAGTAGATTCAATTTTACTGGAATGGGCACTAATAAAATAGGTTGAGCTTTAAATGTGTTATATTTCAGTTGGTTAAGTTGTTTTCTATCTACTTTTTCAGATAATTGCGCTGATTACAAGTGGCATAGGAAACAGACTGGAATAAAAGTTATATAAATAATCTTTATATAAATCATAGTGTTATCACTTTTATTAATATTAATTGCATAATTAATATTGTATACAATATATCAATTGTGTATTGTTTGTTCGTTACCAAAAAACACTCAAATCAATGGGAACAAAAGGACAACAATATGCGTAATAACAAAAAAACAGCGCAAACACTGTGTAAATCACTCACTGCATCAGCACTTGCTCTAGCATTGGGGACTTCTACTGCATTTGCTGCAGATGGCAATAGTACTGTGAAAGGGAGCATCGTAAATGGTCAAGGTACTGAGTTATCTCAGGCTCAATTGACCTTTACACACAAATCCAAGGGGCTGAAGTTTGCTGTACAAACTAATGGCAAGGGCGAATACATTTTGCGTAATCTACCTGTTGGCCGTTACAGCGTGTCAATTAATAAAGCTGGATTCGAATCCGTTATTGAAGAGGATGTCGAGCTTAATATTGGACAGGCGCTAATCTTAGACGCTCAATTATTACAACAAGGGCAGGACATAGAACGGATAGCGGTGACTGGCACGGCGATTCGACGTGTGGATATGGCCTCTTCAACTGCTGGAGTAACGTTTACAGACGCCGAGCTTAAAGTCATGCCAGTAAATACCGGCTTTGAAAGTATAGCGTTATTGGCACCGGGTACAGCTGAGCCTGGTGGTGATTCATTTAATAGAGCCTCAAGTTTCGGTGGGTCCTCATCGGCTGAGAATGGCTACTATTTTAATGGTCTAAATGTCACGAGTATTCAAACTGGTTTAGGCTCAATTCGTTTGCCTTGGGAAGCTATCTCACAAACTCAAATCAAAACGGGGGGAATTAGTCCTGAATTTGGTGGCGCACTAGGTGGCATCGTTAACGCAATTTCTAAATCTGGGGATAACGAATTTAACTTAGGGGCAGAAGTGAGAATAGACCCTGCTTCAACCCATAGTTATCACGACTCAAACTACCTAGATAATGGCACAGTGAATCTTAATACTGAGCAAGAATACGACTCTTTTAAAGAGCTACAAGTTTGGGCAAGTGGTGCACTAATAGAGGACAGCTTATTTTACTATGGTTTGTATGCACCTCGACGGGAGGTTAATCGTTGGGCTGGGCAAACGACCTTCAATGACAGAAAACGAGATGAAGATCGCTGGTTTGCAAAAGTTGATTGGTTCATCAATGAAGACCATTCCATCGGTTTTTCCGCCATGAATAACAAAAGAGAATGGACACGGCAAACCTATGCCTATGACTGGGAAAGCGATGTGATTGGTGATAAACAAGGGGTTGCGGCTCCTGGTGAAGATGGCGGCAAGGTTTACAGTGTCAATTATAGTGGTTACTTTTCTGACTTTTTCTCGGTGTCGGCTGTGGTGGGCCGAGTGACCGAAAACGTTGAAAATATTGTCGCATCAACAGTGCCGGGTGTTTGGGATGAAAGAGAGGGATTCGTTACTTTATCAAGTCATACAGCCAGCAGTGTTTCTGAGCAAGAGTTTATCCGTGATCAAGCGAGAGTCGACTTTAATATCGATTTGGATTACCACTCCATTTTGTTCGGTGTTGATTATACTAAAGTTACGGTAGATCACTTTGAAGGTCAAAATGGCCTTGGAGACGCAGAAGGCTGGTGGACAATCAAAACCGCTGGTGAAGGGAGCATTTCTGGTGCTGCGCTTGGTCAGGATTATATCGAACGTCGAATAAGAACAAGGACGGTTGATTCTGAGGTTAACTCGCTTGCTTTCTACGTCAATGATTCTTGGCAAGTCACCGACCAACTCGTGTTAAATCTGGGCCTGCGTTATAGTCAGTTTGAAAATACCGTTACTGACGGTAGAGCGTTTGTAGATATGGATAACCAACTTGCGCCTAGATTTCAAGCGATTTATGACCTAAACGGTGATGGCGAATCCAAAGTTTTCTTTACTTACGGGCGGTACTTTCAACCTGTTTCTGCCAACATGAACATCACTCAAGGCTCGGCTTCAGTAGAGTGGTTTGAGTATTTCGACCTCGATCAAGTAGACAGTGATGGCTATCCTGTTTTATTAAGTGATGGCTCGCCAAGTCGAGGGGAAATGCTTCGAGATAGACGCTGGCGTCAACGCGGAATTACAGAGCCCGGTTTGATTGCTTCATCCACCCTTAAGCCGATGTATTCTGATGAATTGACTTTAGGATATCAGACCACCGTTTTTGACGATATGGCATTTGGGGTTAGAGCGATTTATCGAGACCTTGGACGCAGTGTTGAAGATACGGATGTTGGTCCTGTGCTTGCGAAGAAATTGGCCGAACTCGGTATCCAAGACAATGTCGGTCAGGGTTCTTACTATGTGCTAAATAACCCGGGTGAAGCGATCACCATGAGTTATGACTTCGATGGCGATGGCCAAGTCGATGAAGTGACACTCAGTGCAGAAGAGCTTGCCCTACAACAGGCTGTGCGTAAATATCTGGCACTTGAATTTACCTTAGAAGGAAATATTACCGACAAGTTACGGATTAATTCTTCTTATACTTGGTCACACAGCTATGGTAATACAGAAGGTTTAGTGAAAACCGATAACGATCAGGCAGATCCAGGTTGGACAACTTCTTATGATTACGCGGATCTGATGGATCACGGCTATGGTAATTTACCGAATGACCATCGCCATTCAATAAAAGTATCAGGTTCTTACGATATCACAGATGAGTTAACTTTGGGTCTGGTTGCAAGAGCGTCGTCAGGTCGCCCGACTAACTATTTCTCTAAGCACCCAGTCGGTACAGATAGCTGTACCGCAGGAAGCCCTTGGGATGCATGCGTAAGTAAAGATTATGGCCATGTTTCGCATTACGACGAAAATGGCAACCCAGCCCCTCGCGGTAGTGTAGGTAATCTTCCTTGGGCAACCACGATAGACTTATCACTCAGTTACTCTACAGATATTATGGGACATGACTTGTTACTCAAGGGCACCGTTTATAACCTACTAAACAGTGATAAAGCGCTTGGGATCAATGAACAGCGATCTTTAGATGGTGCAAATGGCTTAATCGTTAACCCTGACTACGGCATTACAACGTTACGACAAACTGAGCGTTACGCGTCGTTAGTTGCAAGGTTTACGTTTTAATTTCCCTGGTGATAGCCAAGACTGGGTGCTACGCACCTAGTTCTTGGTTTAAGCCAAACAAAACGTTTGGCTTATTTCATGTCACGGAGAGTATGATGACGTTAACAATAGATTTTGAGCAAATACTGAGCCACGCGGAAGTAATAGAGACGGTTGACATGCATACCGCCGGAGAGCCTTTGCGGGTAATTGTCGATGGTTTCCCTGAACCTCAAGGCAACACTATTTTAGATAAACGGCAATACTGCGTAGAAAATCTTGATCACTATCGCACCGCGCTGATGTATGAGCCTAGGGGTCATGCTGATATGTATGGTGCGCTTATCGTTGAAAAGCAGTTACCAGAAAGCGATTTTGGCGTGTTATTTCTTCATAATGAAGGATACTCAACAATGTGTGGTCATGCGATTATTGCTTTAGCTACACTATTTTTACAGCACAATCCCGCAAAGAAACAGTTGTTGATAGATACGCCTGCAGGGCTAATTACCGCATGGCTAAGAGACGGCCAAGCTGAATTTGCTAATGTACCAGTAGAGGTAGTGACACTTGATAAGCAAGTCAAGACATCTGAATTTGGTTTAATCTCAGTGGATATTGCATTTGGTGGTGCGTTTTATGCCTATATTGACGCTGATACAATCGATTTAGCTCTTACGTCAGAAAATGCAGCTTACATTCAGCAGTTAGGTTTAACGCTTAAACAAGAAATTGCAACACAGATTAGCTTAGTGCATGACGATGCGCGCCTCGCATTTTTATATGGTGTGATTTTTTATTCCAATTCTCAAAAATCGGACTCTGCTCACAGTAAGCATGTGTGCATTTTTGCCGATGGCGAATTAGATCGCAGTCCAACAGGGACTGGGGTCAGTGGTAGGGCTGCAATTCTTGCCGCCAGAGATGAGCTTGCCGCAAACCAACGTATCTTTATTGAAGGTATATTAGGCTTGGGTTTAGATGTTTGTTATCAACTTAGTGATGACAGTAAATCGTTGATCCCAATAGTTTCGGGCGTGGCCTATATTACAGGCCGACACCAATTTATTTTAGACGACCACGATCCATTAGTAAGAGGATTTTTACTACGATGAATGTAGATTACGCAGCCAGACAGCAACGCTTAGTCAATAAATTACAACAACACCAAAGTGACGCTATCATTATTTATGGCTACGAGAATATTGTATATTTAACCGGCTTTACCGGTCATGCAGCAACATTGTTGATGTCTTCAAATGGGCAACACCGACTCATTACCGATTATCGTTACTTTGAGCGTGCTAGCGATGAAGCGGTGGGAGTCGAAGTTATTTTAAGAAATCGTGATAAAGAAACGCTACCTGATTGTATTTTTAGATTATTGGATGGGCCGCGACAGCTTGCATTTGAAGCGCATCAAATCAGTCACGCAGATTATGTTTTATTAAACATCAGCGCAAAAAATACCACGCTTATTGCCGCGCCGCTTTGGGTGGAATCGCTAAGACAAGTTAAAGATGGTTATGAAATTAACTGTATTAAACGCGCCGCCGAGATAGCTGACTCGGCGCTTGCCCATACACTGCCTTTGTTAAAAGTAGGGATCACTGAGCGAGACGCGGCAATTGAGCTTGAGTATCAGATGCAAAAGCTAGGCTCAGAAGGACTCTCTTTTGACACAATCCTATTATTTGGTGCGCGTTCTTCCTTACCGCACGGAAACCCAGGACAGACAAAACTTAACCTAGGCGATTTAGTACTTATCGACTTTGGTGCGGTAATAGGCGGCTATCGCTCTGATATGACGCGAAGTTACGTGTTAGGGGAGCCGACGAAGCAACAACAATCCATTTATGACACGGTCCAACATGCGCAGCGAGCTGCGTTGGCGCTAATAAAAGCGGGCGTTAACTGCATAGATTTAAATAACGCATCACACGATGTGTTAAGTCATAGTGACTTTTCACAATACGCAGGTGAGGGACTTGGTCACGGTGTGGGGCTATTTCTACACGAGCAGCCGTTTATTAAACCTGGGGTCGATCACCAATTAGAAGCTGGCAATATCATTACCATAGAGCCGGGTATTTACATTCCAAATTATGGTGGTGTGCGCTTGGAAGAAGATATATTGGTGACTGAAAATGGTTTTGAATGCTTAACCCACGCGCCACAAGTATTTCAGCTAACGAACTAAGGAGTTGGGATGCAAATTATTACTCGCCAAGAGGTCGCGGATAACCTCAACTACCCAAGCTTAATTCAAGCGCTTAAACAGGGTTTTGCGCAACCAGCAGGTACACCAACACGGCAAGTTTTTGAGCTAGATAATAGTCACAACAATCATGACGCTTTTGCTGTTTTACCTGCTTGGAATGCCGATGTGATTGGCGTAAAGGCGTTTACCTATTTCCCAGATAACAACCAGTACGATAAAGCCAGCCTTTACTCAAAAATCATGCTGTTTTCTAGGCAGTTCGGTGAGCCGCTCGCGCTTGTGGACGGCACCGAAGTAACATTGTGGAGAACCTCTGCTGTGTCAGCATTAGCCGCGGAGTATTTAGCACCTAAACATGCCAAACATTTGGTTTTCTTTGGCTCAGGCAATTTAGCTAGTTACATGATTAATGCTCATTTAAGTGTTAGAAATTATAGTAAAATTTCAATAATTGCACGTAATTCTGAAAAAGGACGCCTGTTGCTGGAGCTATTGTCCTCGCAGCATCAGGGAGTGGAATTTTCATTGTATCAGCAGGCAACCGCATCTGTTATTGCTTCGGCAGATGTGATCAGCTGTGCAACAGGCAGTCATACGCCTTTGTTCAATGGAGAGTGGTTGAGCGATGGCACGCATATAGACTGCATTGGCAATCACCATAAAGATTGTCGAGAAATTGATACCACAACGGTAACTAAGAGCCGCGTTTTTGTAGATAGTCGCGCAAATGTATTGAACGAGGCGGGCGAATTGTTGTTACCGATCAGTGAAGGTAAGTTTAGCCCCGATAAGGTGGTTGCAGAGCTTAGCGAAATGACTAAAAATAACCTAGGTCGAAGTAACGAGAATGAAATTACTTTGTTTAAGTCTGTAGGAACAGCGCTGAGTGATTTAATTGGAGCGAAATTAGTGTATGACTTGGTTCAAAAATAAAGAGCACGGTAAAGTGTATGAAGTAACCGCAGTAGTCAAAGCTGCTGATAAGCGCTTGGTGAATCCGCTTATTTGTCACGAATGTCACATGTTGGTTAGTTATCAAGGAGTTGGCGGCGAAACGAAAAGCGAAAAGCTGCTTTATGACGAGGTGTTTTACAAAGCGTTTCAAAACCACGATAGCTGTTACGTCATGGTGGATGACAATGGTATTCGCCATTATCATCCAAGTGAGTAAAGTGACTTATTCAATTAAGTGAACACAATTAAGTGAACACAATTAAGTGAACACAATTAAGTGAATAAGCGCTAATTTTTGACCTGACAGAGTACAAATATAGAACGCTATGAATACTGACATTTAAGTTATTGGTCTGGTGCGGACTGCGGCACTAACATGTTTCTGCCCCGAAATGAGTTAACGTAAATGCTCTAAGGGTGGCTTTGAGCGAAAAGCTGACGTTCATCCTTTCACCTAAATAACTGTATATACATCCATTGTAATTGAGTTTCTTCCATAGTCAGGAAAACGACCCTGTGGGTCGTTTTTGTCGTGTTCACATTTAGATCAATGTAACGTAACTTTAATGCTGGTAAGTACTTCCTAAATTTGCTATCAATAGGCATGGGACAAAAACGAGACAGATTGCTGTAGAAAAACGACCCAATCGCTCGATATTAAATTGTTGAACTAAGCCGCTACGCGGAGATCCAACTCTCACCAACTGAGCCACACTTACCTTGAGGTTATCCCATAACTTGGAGGTAAGTCATGAACACACTCATAGAACAAGTCAAAACAGAAATAGCCTACCGAGGGTATTCGCAATGTACATGCAAAAGTTACTGTGAGCATCTACTTAAACTGAGTCACTATTTCAATAAACCACTCGATTCAATTACCGGTGATGAACTGAATACCTTTTTTAATGATCCGGCTATTCGTAAACTCTCTAGAGCAAGCCAAAAAGTACAAATAAATAGTATTTGGTTTTTGTTTAAACATATTTTATATCGACCGCTGAACCTAGATATCGCATTACCAAAAGCGAAGACTCGCGCATCAACCTATTTATCTCGAGATGATATTCGGCGGCTGATAGAAAACTGTATGGATATGCGATTAAAAACGTTAATTGTGGTTTGCTATGGTTGTGGCTTACGCATTGGTGAGCTTTTACATATTAAAGTGCAAGACATTGATGGAAAGCGAAAAACCATTTTGATTGAGCAAGGTAAAGGAGATAAGTCACGCTATGTAGTGGCCTCCGATAGCGTACTCAACCAATTACGCAGTTACTGGAAAATGTATCACCCAACAAAGTGGATGTTTTACTCACGATGGTTAATGGATAAACCCATGTCAGCATCAAGCTTTAGGAGACCATTACGTGAGCATGCACAACATTGCGGTTTAACTCACTGTAATCCACATGCATTACGCCATGCTTATGCAACACATCAACTTGAATCAGGCATGCCATTGCACCAACTTCAACATCAGCTTGGACACAGTGATATTAAAACCACGCAAAGCTACTTACATTGGTTACCCGAATTGGGGCA
>NZ_JBECOX010000008.1:0-249870 GCF_040104525.1 Pseudoalteromonas sp. XMcav11-Q | reverse complement strand
TAGCTCAGCTGGTAGAGCGCGACCTTGCCAAGGTCGAGGTCACGAGTTCGAACCTCGTGTGCCGCTCCAAACACTTACTTTAGGTGTATAAACTAAAAAATGTGATGCGGCACTAGCTCAGCTGCTAAAACGTTAGACGCGACTTCAAGGGCGCGCCCAGCGGAAAATTAAGAGCTGTATCGGAATGCGGCACTAGCTCAGCTGGTAGAGCGCGACCTTGCCAAGGTCGAGGTCACGAGTTCGAACCTCGTGTGCCGCTCCAAACACTTACTTTAGGTGTATAAACTAAAAAATGTGATGCGGCACTAGCTCAGCTGCTATAGGTAATCAACGCGACCTTGCGTAATTATCGACAACACAATGAGCTAACTATGGAATGCGGCACTAGCTCAGCTGGTAGAGCGCGACCTTGCCAAGGTCGAGGTCACGAGTTCGAACCTCGTGTGCCGCTCCAACTCTCCTAAATATCCTTGTTTTTCAATCACTCTAAAAAAACCTTGCAGATATAGTCTTATTCCACCAATTTTTCATAACAAACTGATTGCTTAATTTTAATGCTACGCGTAAAATACGCGCTCTTTCGGCCTTACTATTATCGTTCCTTGCCTTACCCCGACTGGCCGAAACGGGACAAGGCTATACTAACCGTAAGGAATATCCATGCGTCATTACGAAATCGTATTCATGGTTCACC
Source organism: Pseudoalteromonas sp. XMcav11-Q (assembly GCF_040104525.1). Classification (NCBI taxonomy): domain Bacteria; kingdom Pseudomonadati; phylum Pseudomonadota; class Gammaproteobacteria; order Alteromonadales; family Pseudoalteromonadaceae; genus Pseudoalteromonas; species Pseudoalteromonas sp. XMcav11-Q. The sequence goes on along the minus strand of NZ_JBECOX010000008.1, from coordinate 249,176 downwards.
CAGACCAAAGTGAGCAAGTACCTGGTATGATCGAGCGTTATACTGGTGCTATCACTGAAGCTGGCGGTACTATTCACCGTCTAGAAGACTGGGGTCGTCGTCAACTGGCTTACCCAATCGAAAAGCTTCACAAAGCACACTATGTTCTTTTGAACGTTGAAGCACCAACTGAAGTAATCAACGAGCTTGAAACTTCTTTCCGCTACAACGATGCAGTGCTTCGTAACCTAGTTATGCGTACTAAAAACGCGGTAACTGAAGCGTCTCCTCTTGCAAAAGAAGAGAAAAAAGAAGCAGCTTCTGCTTAATCGTTGTTGATTTCGGATTTGACTAACCTTTCGAGGTAATGGTGAGTAATCAGGTTGACCTGTATACCAATCAATATCTGCTTTCGGGCGTGATTTGTAAAACACCTAAATTTAGTCAAAGCCCAGCTGGGATCCCACATTGCATATTTGTACTTGAGCACAAATCAATGCAATTAGAGGCTGACCTTACTCGAAATGCCTACGTGCGTATTCAAGTGGTTGCCAGTGGAGAACAGTTCCGAAACCAAACTGAGCATTTATACGTTGGGCAAGCATTACAAGTTCGCGGTTTTATAAATCGCCACGAGAGCCGAAATGGCTTGAGTCAGCTGGTATTGCACGCACAACATATTGAAAGAATTAATTGAGGAAATTACTCATGGCACGTTATTTCAGACGTCGTAAGTTCTGCCGTTTTAAAGCGGAAGGCGTACAACAAATTGATTACAAAGATCTGGCTACTCTTAGAAACTACGTAACAGAAAGTGGCAAAATCGTACCTAGCCGTATCACAGGTACTAGCGCTAAATACCAGCGTCAGCTAGCAACTGCTATCAAGCGTGCTCGCTACCTAGCCCTTCTTCCATACACTGACTTACACAAGTAAGCAGCTGATTACTAGTTTTTAAAAGGTGTAGAGACATGCAAGTTATTCTACTAGACAAAATTGCAAACCTAGGTAGCCTAGGTGATCAGGTTAATGTTAAATCTGGCTTCGCACGTAACTTCTTATTCCCTAAGGGTAAAGCAGTTCCTGCAACTAAATCTAACATTGAAACTTTCGAAGCACGTCGCGCTGAGCTTGAAGCGAAAATCGCTGAAGAGCTAGTTGCTGCACAGGCACGCGCTGAAAAACTAGAAGCACTAGCTGAAGTAACTCTAGTTTCTAAAGCGGGTGACGAAGGTAAGCTATTCGGTTCTATCGGTACTCGCGATATTGCTGATGCTATCTCTGCAGTAGGTGTTGAGGTATCTAAGTCAGAAGTTCGTCTACCTCTTGGTACTATCCGTGAGACTGGCGAGTTCGATGTAGCTATCCAAGTACACTCTGACGTTACAGCTACGATCAAAGTAATCGTAATTGCTGAAGCTTAATTTTTAATTGAGCTTAAATTAAAAAAGCCGTGTATTTTTATGCACGGCTTTTTATTCACTTAATTTTCCTAAATGAGCCCGAATTTCGGACAGTAAAAACCTAGTTAACAGATATTCTTAATGCTATTGGTTTTGTTGGTATCCAACTCTTAGGTTGAATTAAGTAACCCCTCGAAGAAAATCATAATAATAATCTTATTCATACCAATTTAAGGTGTGACATGGATGATCCTCTCGCTCAAAGTTTGCCTTATATCAAAAGGTAATACTGTTGTAATGTGGTGTAATAAGTTTCCTTTTTAGAAACTTTCGCTCCATGTTATGTTTACATATTATAGGTTAATCCTTTTCTTTGTCTTTTGTCTGTCATAAAGTGGAATAAAATGACAGCGCTATCAATTTAGTGGTGGAATAATTAAATGTCGGTAAATAAAGGTTTTACGCTTACAGAGCTATTAATTGCGGTTGCAATAGTGGCGATCACAGCCAGCGTGGCATATCCGTCATATGTGGAATACGTTCAGGATGGACGTCGTTCGCAAGCACAACAGCAAATGTTGGAAATGGCAGGTGTGATTGAGCGCATATATAGCCGTAATAGTGGCTACCCTGATGCGAGTTTACTTACAGACCTGCCTGAGTCTAAATTCTACACGTTTAAATATATTCCCACTGATAAACCAAATGGCGCAGTTGGGCAATACCGTAACTTGGGGTATCAATTTACAGCCACGCCAATAGCGGGAAAAGCACAAGCGGCTGACAGGTGTGGTGTACTAAGTATCAACCATCTTGGTGAACAGGGACCGAAGAACAATGACTGCTGGCAATAGATATTTAGGGTTTACCCTGCTTGAGCTGCTTATTTCCATGGCAATACTTGCAATTTTAGCTTCGATAGCTGCGCCAAGTTTTATAAAGCAAATTCAGCAAGACAGACTCACGACGCATGCTAATCAACTGCAGGCGGTATATCGTCTGGCCCGCAGTGAAGCGGTTCGACGAGAGCTGCAGGTGTCACTGGTCGTAGAGGACAGCGACTGGGTTGTGAAAACCAATGAAAATGGCCAATTGACCGAAGTAGGGCGGTTTTCTATTAAACATAGCTCGATAGAAGTGGCACTTGCCGACCAAGTTGTGCGTGAAAGTGGCGAAGTGCTGGCAACAAACAATATATTGATTACCGACAACATTGCCAATACTCAGGATTATCGTTTATGTGTGTTGGTCAGCGGTCAAAGTTGGTTAGCTGAGGCGGAACAAAATTGCAGTTAAGTAAGGGGTTTTCTCTCATTGAGGTCGTGGTGTCGATGTTGGTGGCTGGGTTAATGTTGCTTGGTTTGGCTGCGACGCAGCTTAAGTCATTACAGTTTGCCTCCAATAGCTTTCAATACACAATGGCGTTAATTCATGGTCAAAACGCAATTGAGAGAATATGGCCGTTGTTATGTGAATTGCAACATAACAACAATGATATGACGCTCGCCAATCCACTTATTCAACAGCTGCATCCTGCGGATAGTCGCTTTACGTTAGTGTTGCCTGCGACCTATAGCATTAACATGCAGCTTACGGTGAGCTGGGAAGATAAGCGAGTAAAAAACCCTGCTGAAAACCAAATTTCTTTAACTACCAGTTACCCAGAGGTTGCGGACACTTGTTCTCCGCCGGCAGGAGGGGGCTCATGAAACAGATAAATGGGTATACCTTACTGGAACTCATGGTTGCTATGGTTGTGGGGTTGGTATTGGTTATGGGGATTGCAACGTCGTACACGTCGATAAAAGAAACGGTGACGACAAGCCAGCAGCTTGCAACATCGCAAGAGATTGTTCGCTATACCAATCGAGTGATGATGCGCAGCATCAAGCAAACTCAGGAAGTCCCTACTGTGACGGCGACCGATATTACGATCCGCCAATTGGCAGGGGTCCCCGCTTGTGATGGCAGTGTCCCCATGGTTGACTACACTGAGCGCTATTTTTTACAAGATGGGTATTTAGTGTGCGATCGCGGCACGGGTGATATCAATCTTTTGAAGGGGGTAACTGGACTCACATTTGCAACCGATGCCAGTGGTCAGTTAATTACAGTCACAATACAGGGTAGTAGTTTTCCGACACAATATGGTGCAGGCATACAGATGAATTTTTACGCTGGATTAGGTAGCTAATACAATGAAACAACAACAAGGTTTTACACTGGTTAAAGTGATGCTGCTCGGCGGCATGGCTAGCGTTGTGGTATTCGCTTCCCTCAAGGAAGGTGTTGTACAAGAAAGATTAAGTGGTAACTTCCAAAAAGACATTAATGCAAGATTAGTGGCTGAACAAGGGATCAGAGAATATCGTCAAAAGCTGGATGCGGCGTTAAGTGGCAATCCGCAAGACGTCAATGCACTGATAAATGGTATAAACAAAACGGGTAGCGGTGCAGTTCCTGATTCGCAATATCAGATCTCGGTTAATGCCAATGGCAATGAGTTTGAAATCGAAAGCTTAGGTCAACGTCATGGTGAGCACGCGAACCATCGGCTAGTTGCGCGCTTTGAGTTGCAGCCAGCGGCGAAAGAGTCCATATTCCAAAATGCGGTTACTGGCTGTAAAGGGGTGAATCTATCTGGTAGTGGCTCTGTCGATAGCTATGACTCATCGAAAGGCACTTACGAAGAAACAAAAAGCCATGATGGTGATGTACACACTGTGGTAGGCGATGCAGATGTGGTGCTATCAGGCCACTCTCCGATTAAAGGTGATGTTGAAGCATCTGGTGTGATTTACTTAAAAGGCTCTTCACCGATTTTGGGTGACGTTAGGTCAAATACCGGGGTAGATATTTCGCCGTCATCGAGTGATATTCGAGTGGAAGGTAATGTCTATAGCCGCGGCTTTTTCACGCATAGAGGCGGAAAGATCCAAGGTTATGTACGTGCAATGGGTGACGCGAAAATGGAGTGGGGCGCTGAGATCCTCAACCAAAATGGCGATGCGTTCGATATTCAATATACTGGCAGCGGTCAATTTAAAGATACTGGCTTGCAAGTTCAAGATGGTGTGCATTACTCCGATGCTAAATTTAGAGTCGCAGACTTAGTGGTTGAACCGGTAAAAGTGTACGATCCAGATTCTCCCGACTACGACCCAGCAAGGCCAAATAAAGAATGTGATCCTTTGGCGTTGCCTTTTAATATGGATAGCATTATCGATCCTCGTAATCGATTCACTCCTCTAAATGTAGGCGCGCAACAAATCTTGCACTTTAAACCTAAACAGGCCGTGTACGAGCGTAATGGCTCAAGTGTGTATGTTGCAAAAGAGCACACCATTTATTTGTTCCAAGGGGTAGATCAGAATCTCGGCACAGCGACAGAAAAAACGCAGCTTGCGTTCCCTTTTAAAGGGTTGAAGTTAGGATCTGACGGAAAAATAAAGATCTCTGGTGGCGATGTGATTTGGTTGATTGATGGTGACCTCACATTAACTGGCGACACCCATATCTGGATAGAAAAAGAAAGTTCTTTGACCGTGTTCACTACCGGCAAAGTTTCTATTGGCGCAAGTGCTAAGGTTATTGCTGAGCAAGAAGGCTTAACCAAGAAGAGTAAACTGCCGGTATTTAGTGTGTATTCTTCATTTGATGGCCCTAATGGTTTTGTATTTAGCGGCGCATCGTCACTATATGCTGCTATTTATTCACCGTTGACTTCTATTCTGTTGAACGGCAGTGGGCAATTGTACGGTACAGTTCGAGGGGCATCGATTACTGGTACCGGTGGTACAGGGATCCACTTTGATCAAGCATTAAAAAATGCAGGCATTGGCGTGCAGCCGCCGGGACAAAAGCCGACATTGATCTTTAAGGGCTGGCACTACAAACCGTACCAAGTTGCCGATGAGAGTGAAGCTAATACCAATTGAATTAATTCTCTAATCAATTTGAAGGGTGAAATAGCATATTAGCTTCGTTAAAAATTTCTCATTTAGAACAACTAAATAGCAAAATTTTAGCCTTGCTACTAAAGCTATTTCCCCGCTTCAAGATAGATCATTTACTTAATACAACTGGTATAAAAGCGCTGAGTAACTTTCCTGAGTGGAGCGTCAGACTCCACTTTTTTTGCTCAATAAAAAAGTAAAATTTTTTCCAACCCGTTTAAACCATTTCCGATTTCGCCCGCGTCTAAATAAGTACTTTATAAAAAAGTAGAAATTGGCAATTGAGCGTTGGTGACTTTGTTTGTTCCATTCGATATGCGAAGATGAAGGAATCAACCCAAAGGAACAGACGCATGATAATTAATGCCAAAGAGGCATTTACACAAGAACAAACCGATGCGCTAGTGGCTAGGTGCCAGCAAGGGGATCAAAGTGCATTTCGCGAACTATTTGAGCAACATCATCGTCGCGTATATGCATTATGTCTTAGATTGCTCGCTGAGCCTGCTCATGCAGAAGATGCATGTCAGGAAGTTTTTGTGCAATTGTGGCAAAAGATAGACCAATTTAAAGGGCAATCACAATTTACGACTTGGCTTCATAGTGTGACCAGTAATATTGCTATCAGCTATCTTAGAAAGCAAAAAAACTGGTTACAAAAGGTCGTAAGCTTTGAGCAGTCCGGTCTGGATGAGCAAGGTGCTGAGCAGCTAGGAGAGCTAAATGGCTTAGATAAACTCATTGTCAGATTGCCAGAACGTGCCAGGTTGGTTTTCGTATTACATGCTGTCGAAGGGTATCGCCACGAGGAAATTGCCAATATGTTAAACATGGCCGTAGGGTCGAGTAAATCGCAATATCACCGAGCACGTAACTTATTACAGGAGTGGTACAACAATGACTAAACCATCTTTTGATGAATTTATGCATACCGCACTGAATGACGAACAGTCGCAGCCAAAGCCACAACGTGACTTATGGCAAGGCGTTGAGCGTGCAATCAATCAAGCACAACCGATGCAGCCGCCGAAGCAAAATAATTGGCAAAAGTTATCTGGTATTGCGGCGTGTACTATTGCGGGCTTACTTGCTTGGCAAGTCATTATGAATCAGCCCAAGCAAGACTCACTGGCTAACATTAGCGCTTTTTTTGAGCAGCAAAAGCAGTCTTTACTGGTTCAATATGAAACGCAGCCAGCGCTGACTTCTGATTGGCAGACACAATTGCAAGAGCTCGAGCAGGCGGAACAAGCGATTAAGTTGTCTTTAAAGCAAGATCCTGAGAATGCTGCGCTGTTAAAGATGTTAGCTCAGGTTTATCAGCAGCAACTCGACTTAATCAATAAGGTTCACCAACCTCGTTGGCAACAAATTTAGGAGAATTAGGATGAAAGCATTAATTATTGGCCTAGCGGCGCTACCTGCGATAGTGTTCGCCGGAGAATCTATCGATAAAGAACTGTCGGTTCCTGCAAATGGCAAAGTTGTCATCGAGAATCAGCGCGGTGACGTAACGATAAAAACATGGGATAAAAACGTTTTTAAAGTGACAGGCGAGTTAGACGATAAAGCCGAGGGTTATAAACTAGAAACCTCTGGTGAGGTAACCGAGTTTATCGTGAAGATGCCAAGACGCTATAAAAGTTGGGGCGGTGGTGATGGCTCTAAACTCACCATTTACATGCCTCGTAGCAGTGAATTAAATTTTGAAGGGGTGGTGGTTGATGTTGAAGCTGCTGATTTAACTGCGGGCGCCCGTATCAAAACGGTCAACGGCAATATTAAAGCGAGTAAAATCAGCGGTAAAATTGCATTAGAAACGGTAAATGGTGATATTGATAGTCGTGACTTAGATGGCAATATTCAGTTTGAAACCGTCAATGGGGACATTGAGGATATCGCTTCGAGCGGTAAGCTAAGATTTAACGCCGTTAATGGCGAAATTAAAACGCAAACCACCGCAACCGAGCTGCGCTTAGAAAACGTCAATGGCGAAGTCGAGTTGAAGATGGCAGAGTTAAAAGACTTACGCTTATCTACCGTTAACGGCGAAATAGCAGTATATGCAGCAAAGTTACTGGATAACGCCAATATAAATATGGACAGTGTTAGTGGCGATATTGAGCTTTATTTCCCTGCAGATGTATCGGCAAGGTTTGAAATCAACGCGCATTCAGGTGGCCATATCACCAATGAGCTAAGTTCAGATCAAGTTAAAAAAGCCAAATATGGCCCAGCTCGTTCACTCGAGTTTGTGCTTAACGGTGGTAATGCAGATGTAGAAATCGATACCGTTAGCGGCAATATTGAGCTAAAGCGTAACTAATAAGCGCTTTCATCAAATTAATAAGGCCAGAGTTTCCCCCAAACTCTGGCCTTTTGTTATTTGCACTTATGGGTAGACCAGATACAATAGAGGGCCTTCAATTTCTCAATGTTGTGATATGGCTAAACCAGATATACAAGTCGATACCTTAAAAGTTCCACCGCACTCAATTGAAGCTGAGCAATCTGTGCTCGGTGGCTTGATGCTAGATAATGAAGCCTTCGACCGTGTTGCGGAATTGGTGGTGTCTCATGACTTTTATACCAGAACCCACAAGCTGATCTTTGAAGCGATGGAAAAGCTGGTAGAGCTTAGTCAACCTATCGACTTAATCACGATTTCTGAGAATCTAGAAAAGAACAATCAGTTAGAAACCATAGGTGGTTTCTCCTATCTTGCTGAGATTGCTAAAAACACGCCAAGTGCTGCAAACATTGATGCATACGCGAGTATCGTCCGTGAGCGTGCGGTTGTTCGCGAAATGATTGGTGTGGCGAATGAAATAGCAGAGGCTGGCTTTAATCCTGAGGGACGAGATAGCCATGAGCTGTTAGATTTAGCTGAGAGCAAGGTATTTAAGATTGCTGAGCAGCGCACTAAAAGCACTGAAGGTCCGCAGAGTATTCACAGCATCCTAGAGAAAACCGTTGATAAAATTGAAGAACTTTACCAATCTCCACAAGATGGTGTTACTGGAGTAAGTACAGGCTACGGCGACTTAGACAAGATGACAGCAGGACTACAGCCTTCTGATTTGATCATTGTTGCAGCGCGTCCGTCGATGGGTAAAACCACGTTTGCGATGAACTTGGCTGAGCATGCCGCGATGACGCAAGATAAGCCGGTACTGATCTACTCGCTAGAGATGCCTTCAGAACAGATCATGATGAGGATGCTCGCTTCACTCGGCCGTATCAACCAAACCAAGGTACGTACCGGTCAATTAGATGATGACGATTGGGCACGTTTGTCATCCACCATGGGCTTACTGATGGAAAAGGGCAAGATGTACATAGATGATGCATCCGGTCTTACGCCAACAGATGTGCGTTCACGCGCGAGACGAATTGCGCGCGATCACGGTGGGATCAGCATGATCATGGTGGACTACTTGCAGCTCATGCGCGTACCGAGCCTTTCGGACAATCGTACGCTTGAGATTGCTGAAATTTCTCGTTCATTAAAGGCACTAGCCAAAGAGCTGCAGTGTCCAGTTATCGCGCTTTCTCAGCTTAACCGTACGCTAGAACAACGTGCAGATAAACGCCCAGTAAACTCTGACTTACGTGAATCAGGCTCTATCGAGCAGGATGCCGACTTAATCATGTTTATTTATCGTGATGAAGTTTACAACGACGATAGCCTAGACAAAGGCACGGCCGAAATCATCATAGGTAAGCAACGTAACGGTCCGATCGGTAAGGTTAGGTTAACCTTCCAAGGTCAATACTCTCGATTCGATAACTATGCGGGTCCAGCAATGGACGACGAATATTAACTGTCAATTGAGTAGTGAAATGCGACTAGCAAGTGCTGAAATCGATTTAACCGCGCTGAGAGAAAACCTACAGCTAACGCAAAAACTGGCGCCAAAAAGTAAGATTATGGCGGTACTTAAGGCCAACGCTTATGGTCATGGTTTGGTTAAAATAGCTCAGCATTTGCAAGATGCGGATGCATTCGCTGTGGCGAGAGTTGATGAAGCGCTCGCGCTTAGAACAGGTGGCATCACTAAACCAATTGTTCTGTTAGAAGGTTTTTTTCATCCTTCTGATTTACCTATTTTACTTGCCAATAATTTGCAAACCATAGTGCATGACATTTCTCAGCTTGAAGCCATTGAGCGTGCTAATTTAGATGCACCGCTCACAGTGTGGCTAAAAGTAGATACCGGTATGCATCGTCTCGGCGTTGAGCCTGAAGAGTTTGAAGCGTTTTATGCTCGCCTTAAGCGATCAAAAAATGTTGCTGATAAAATCCACTTAATGACACACTTTGCTTGTGCCGATGATATCAAAGACAATAAAACCGAAGTACAACAAGTGTTATTTAAGTCTTTGGTTGGTCAAAGTCACGCACCATTGTGTTTGGCAAACTCCGCGGGGATCATAGGTTGGCCTGAATCTCATGGCGACTGGATCCGTCCGGGCCTAATGCTTTATGGCGTTTCACCTATGCTTGCGCGTGTTGGCCAGCAACATGGATTAAAGCCCGTCATGCGCTTGACTACTAAAGTTATTGCCATCAAGCGGGTGAGAGCACATCAGGCGGTAGGTTATGGCGGACGTTGGCAATGTGAACAGGACACCTATCTTGCCGTTATTGGTGTTGGCTATGGAGACGGTTATCCCAGACACGCTAAAATTGGCACTCCGGTGGTTATTGGTAACCAGCGTTACGGTATAGTCGGCACCGTGTCTATGGATATGATCAGTGTGAATATTGGTGATAATTCTAATGGCATTCAAGTTGGTGAAGAAGTAGAAATGTGGGGACCAAACCTGCCCGTAGAAGAGATAGCGCAATGTGCAGATACGATTCCATATGAGCTGCTGTGTAACGTCACCCCAAGAGTAAGCTACGAATACATCGAAGGCTAAGCGCCTAGCCTTTTCTGTCACCTTGAAGCGTTGCGATAACGCGTCTTGCACCACCATGGTCACGATGCTCACCGAGATAAATACCTTGCCAAGTACCTAAACGCAGGCGGCCCTCAGAAATGGGAATGGTTACTTCACATCCTAAGGTGCTGGATTTGATATGTGCTGGCATATCGTCATCACCCTCATAGTCATGGCGGTAGTAGCTTTGCCTCTGTGGTACAAAATGATTAAAGTGGCTTTCCATATCCATACGTACCGTTGGATCGGCATTTTCGTTAATTGTTAGGCTGGCGGAGGTGTGTTGTATAAACAGGTGCAGCAGCCCTAGACGATAGTCATGTAGTTCAGGAAGCTGCGAGATAATCTCGTCGTCTACCAAGTGAAAGCCTCGCTTTCGAGGCTTCAAGATAATTTGTTTTTGAGTCCAACTCATAAAGTAACGTGTGTTTTTAACTGTTAGGCGAGTTTGTCGAAGCTGACTTCGATATTGGCATTACCGTCAGGAGAGGTGAATGGCATAATAAGTTTAGGACCATCACATTTATGAGTGATGGTATGGCCTGGGCCTGAAACGACAACCGGTGTTGCCATATCAAATTCGTAACCTTTTTCGCCGAGCAGGTTTTTAGCACCGCCAGTGACCATGTTGGTGATTTCACCAACCATATCAGTGACGTCTTCATTTATGGAGTCTGGGCGTTCACCAAGCATACGCTCCATAATGGTTAGCGCTAAGTTTTCTTCAAAGGTGATCGAAAATGACCCTTTTGTCTGTGGACCAACCATACCAATCAGACCCGATACATCACCTTGTGCGACTTCGTCTTTCTTCACTTTTGGCTTACCCGGCGTCAATTCTGTTTGCGCCATTGTAGCCAATACATTGATTAGAGATGATAAAAAGGGGTTGATGAACTCTACATTCATATTGACTTTCCCTTACGCTTTTTTAATAAATTAGTGTCGCTCTTAGTGATAAGTGTAGTGGGCTTTTTTACTCACTGCACTTAATCTTTACATTTTTCGCAACGGCCATGAGCCTCGATGGTTTGCTCTGTAACCACAAATCCGGTTTCCGCAGCTAGGCTGTTCAGTTCATGCGAAATCGTGTTTGAGTGTAACTCTTGAACGTTACCGCAACTATCGCAGATCAGTAACTGCACTGGATGTGTGTGGTCGAAGTGATGGCAAAGCATAAACGCATTAGTGCTTTCTATTTTATGGATAAAACCCAACTCAGAAAGAAAGTCTAAGGCACGATATACGGTAGCTGGTTTTGCAGCCGCTTCCGTCAACTTGAGCTCTTCAAGTAAGTCGTATGCGCCAACGCCACCTTGTTTAGAGGCGAGTAGTCTAAATACTTTTTCTCTAATAGGAGTAAATCGTGCACCACGGTTGTCACATACTTGCTTGGCTTTGCTAACTAGTAACTCTATATTCATGATTCAAAATCCTTACACTGCCTTGCAATACTAACATATTATTTTTATTAGTCTTGTGTTTACCCAGATTTATTATCTCAAGTGGATATTCGGGAGCGATGTTGCTTTTAAAGTTTGTTTTGCTTGCTAAGATGAACGCTTAACTGGTTCGATCTTAGTATGGTAAAAGCTTTCAAATTGTGCTGCAGAAAGCGGCTTGCTGATCAGATATCCTTGACCAAAATCACACTCTAGCTGCTGCAATAAACGCAATTGCTCCAGTGTCTCCACGCCTTCGGCGACTACTTTCATCGATAAATTATGCGCCATGGCAATAATGGTTTTAACTAACGCTTTAGACTCGTGAGTGGTGAGCATATCGCTGATAAAACTGCGGTCTATTTTGAGTAAATCGAAGGGGTAATGACGGAGATAGTTCAGTGACGAATAGCCCGTACCAAAATCATCCAAAGATAATTTAAACCCTAACTGATGTAATTGGGTTAGGGTCTGTTTTACCTGTGCCTGTCCTGAGATCAGTACGCCTTCTGTGATCTCCAGCTCGATAAAGCGATTGGCAATCGGGATGTCTTTTACTAATAGCTCAATCTGTTTCAAAAGGCTTGGGTCTTTAAACTGCCTTGGTGATAAATTGATTGCGATACGGATGTTGGAGTCTAAGTGTTGCTGCCATTGGTGTGCTTGGTTAATAGCCGTTGAGAGCACAAACAATCCGATGTCGATGATCAAACCGCTTTGTTCCGCAACGGGAATAAACTCCGCAGGAGAGACATTACCCAGTGTTTTACTGTGCCAGCGAAGTAAAGCTTCCGCGCCAAATACATCACTGTTTTCAATATAAAATTGAGGTTGGTAAAACACTTCTAACTCGTGTTCATTTAGTGCTACGCGCAGTGCTTCCTCAATTTCAATGCGCCGAGACAACTGTTGACTCATCTTTTGATTAAATAGACAGTAGTTGTTGCGACCATTACTTTTGGCATTGTACATTGCGGTATCAGCGCAGCTAAGTAACTCTTGGGGGGAGTTCGCGTCTAAAGGATAGATAGCAACGCCTATACTGACTGAAATATTAAAATCTTTATCGTCGACAATAATGGGATGGTGAAAAAGTTTGATGAGCATATCGGCAACTGAGGTAATGTCTGCAGTATGTTTAAATCCTCCCATCAACACAATAAACTCATCACCACTAAGACGTGACACGGTATCTTGCTCACGTAGCGATTGCTTGAGCCTTTTTCCTGAAGCGATGAGAATTTGATCGCCCGTTTCGTGACCGAGTGAATCATTGATCCTTTTAAAATCATCTAAATCTATAAAAAACACCACCGCAAGCTCATCGTTGCGTTCGGCATCAAACAGTTGCTGCGCTAGCCGCTCCATCGCTAAAAAGCGATTTGGTAAATCGGTCAATGAGTCATAAAAAGCGTGATGTAAAATGACTTCTTCTTGACGCTTTTTCTCGGTGATATCTCGCACTGCAATAACCAATTGATCTGTTCCTGGAATAGGAGATAACCGAGCTTCAAATAGCTTCGCTTGATCAGCAATTGTCAGTGGATATTCTATTTGGGTTAATTGGTGGCGCTGATTGGCAGACTTGATGGCTTGGCTAAAGTGTTTAGCTGCGTGGGAGGGCAATACTTCCGACATTTTCTTGTTGATAAATTGCTCAGGCGACATATACAAGTCGTCTGATTTTCCGGTATGACATTCTAAGATAGTGCCATCCGTATTGATTATAAAGAAAATATCCGGTAATGCCTCAAAAACACTATTAATAAGTGCGTGACGGCGCTGTAATTCTTGGGTGCTTTGTAATTGTTGTTGCCAGTTTTTTTCTAACGTTTGTGCCATGACATTGAATTGCTTGGCAAGGACTCCAAGCTCGCCATGTCCCACAATGTCGGCTCTACTGCTCAAAGACTTTGTGGATAATGCATTGCCTACTTGGATCAGTCTTTTGATCGGTTTATGAATGAAGTAATGGGTAAAGCTTAGTAGCGCGATAATGATGAGTATCAAAAACACCGCTAAAATACTCGCCTTCGTTATCAACTGTTGCTTTAACGAAAGAAAAACGGTGCTTACGTCATAAATAGCAATCAGCCTAACTAAATCAGCGGACTCAGCGACGGGCACTTTAGGAGAAATGGGAATAGCTGCGAGAAAGTGCTGCTGATTAGGGTCAAATGCCACAGTGAGGTCAAGTGTGCGTAGTGTTGCTGTCACTTGCGCCTGACTGATAACTTGATTAAATACTTGCAGTCCAACCGCTGAGTGTTGGCTTTCGTTGAGGAGCGTTTCTCCTTGAATAAGGAAGAGCGCTTTATATTTACCGTCAGAATAATAATCCTCGAGAGTCAGACTTATCTGATTATCGTTGCCCTCCACAAATTCAGTGAAAAGATGTCTACCTAAATGCGTAAAGTTTTGTCTCAGCCTAGCCTCATAGCTTTCGAGCAGCATGTCTCGCTGGTTAACATATGAAATGGAGATAATAAAAGACGAGATCACCAAGCCACAGAGTACCGTGCCCCAAGTCAATGTTTGTTTTAAGTTTATAGAAATAACCCGATTACTCATAAATAACCAATTCAATTATCCTGATCTCGATTAGGTTTATTTTTTCTGCACAGCACTTCAACATTTAAGTGTAGTCCAGCTGCAAAAGCTTGTATTAGATTTGAGGGAAAACTCTTGTGGCAGAGCGAGCGCTATGGCGATGGTGTCTTGAGTTTTCGCATTAGGTCCAATCTCGTTTTCTTTCGCTTTGACCGCAAATGAATTGCTGTAAGCGAATTGGCTTTTTATATTGGTTAAAAAGAAAACAACAAAAGAGAAAAATAATGAATAAGGTCGTTAAGTGCACACTGGTTAGTATGCTATGTGCTTCTGTAAGCTCAGCGGCTCTCGCATATGACAGGATCACGGGAAAAGCTTTTGCTAGCCGTTCAGAGGTTATTGCAACTCAGGGTATGGCTGCAACTTCTCAACCACTGGCAACCCAAGTCGCAATAGAGGTATTGAAGCAAGGCGGAAACGCCATAGATGCTGCAATTGCAGCCAATGCCATGCTTGGCCTAGTGGAACCTACAGGTTGCGGTATCGGTGGCGACTTATTTGCTATTGTGTGGAACGCGAAGCAACAAAAGTTATTTGGTCTCAATGCTTCAGGGCGCTCACCAAAAAGCCTTTCGCTAGCAAAGTTACAGCAGCAAGGAGATACGATTCCAAGTTATGGGCCGCTTCCTGTTTCTGTGCCCGGTGCGGTCGATGGTTGGTTTGAACTGCACAAAAAATTTGGCAAACTGCCAATGAAACAGTTACTTCAACCCAGTATCGACTACGCTAGAAGCGGCTTTCCAGTTTCGGAGTTGATTGCTTATTACATGCAGCGCTCGGTGTCGGCCCGTGAGCAATATTCCGGATTTAAAGAAGTATTTATGCCTGAGGGTGAAATGCCTAAAAAGGGAGAGATATTTAAGAATCCGGCACTCGCTAATACCTATGAGTTACTTGCAGAAAAAGGCCGCGATGCCTTTTATAAAGGCAAAATTGCTAAAGAAATCGACCGTTACATGAAAGCCAATGGTGGATACTTAAGTTACCAAGACTTGGCTGAGCACCACAGTGAATGGGTTGACCCCGTAAGTGCTGATTATCGCGGCTACACGTTATGGGAACTACCTCCCAATGGTCAGGGCATTGCCGCCCAGCAAATTCTCAATATTTTAGAAGGCTATGATATCAAGGCAATGGGATTCGACAGCCCAGAGTATATTCACACCTTTGTTGAAGCAAAAAAACTTGCCTTTGCAGATAGAGCAAAATACTACGCCGATCCAGACTTTAATGAGATACCAGTCGCGACGCTTATTTCGCAAGCATATGCTGACGAAAGGCGTGCATTGATTGATCCAAATAAAGCAGCTAAACGCGATCATGCAGGGCCTGTAGAAGGGGATACCATTTATCTTACGACTGCCGATAAAGAAGGGAATATGGTGTCGCTGATCCAAAGTAATTTCCGTGGTATGGGCTCGGGTATGACTCCAGCTAAGCTTGGCTTTGTCTTGCAAAATAGAGGCGAGCTATTTGCGTTAGATAAAAACCACTACAACGGTTATGCGCCGGGAAAAAGACCATTTCACACCATTATTCCTGCCTTTGTCACAAAAGATGGTAAACCATGGATGAGTTATGGCGTGATGGGAGGTGCGACTCAACCGCAAATGCATGCGCAGATCCTCATTAACATGATTGATTTTGGTATGAATCTACAAGAAGCGGGCGATGCGCCTCGAATTTTGCATAGTGGTTCATCGCAGCCAACCGGTGAAATCATGACGGATGGAGGGTATATCAGTCTCGAGTCTGGCTTTTCGATGGAAACCCGTAGAGAGCTGATAAAAAAGGGTCACAAATTACAAGAAGCAGTTGGTCCTTATGGCGGTTATCAAGCGATTATGCGAGATGGTAAAACTGGAGTGTACTATGGTGCATCCGAAACAAGAAAGGATGGCCAAGCAGCAGGTTACTAAAAGCCTGATTGGGTAGTGAAATCCACACGAATTGTAACAGTTAAAGCACTTCGCTTTTTGTTATCTTGATGTAATATTATTGTCGTTAAACGGAAATTTAAGGAACAATAACATGACAAAAATAATAACAAAGCGAAGTGCCTTGTCGACACTCGTTGCGGCGCTTTTAACTACGCAGAGTTGGGTAGTATTTGCTGACACCATTATCAATAATGTTTACTCAGAAAAGGGCTTAGCTGGTACGCTAAGCCAAGAAAAAATCGACGAGCAAAACTATACAGCCAAAATTGAGTTTGGCTGGAACAACCGTCGGATCTTAATTGATGAAACCTTAAAGTTGAATGAAAAAGGGTTACCCATCAATTTTAGTCTTAAAGGACGTTCTGCTTTTGGCTCCACAATTGATGAAACGTTTAGTTATAACAGAGGCATTGCGCAGTGGAAAAGTGTCAATGAATCAGGCATTAAAGCTGACGCGACACTCGATTTCTACATACCGTCTAATAACCACCTTGCACTAGATAACGCGACGATGCGTTATGTTCTAAAAAATAATAAATACGAATTAGATGTTTACCCTCAAGGTAAAATGCTTATCGAAAAAATGAAGACGATGAAGTTGGGGGAACAAACCGTTCATCTATTAGTAACGAGTGGCCTTAGTCTTACCCCTAATTTTGCATGGTATGACGACGATGGTAACTATTTCGCGCAAAGTTGGGGGCCAATGTATGTCTTGCGCGACGGCTACACCAAAGCACAGTTCGAAGAACTTGAGGCTATCCAAAAACAAGCCGAACAGCAACATCTAGAAAACCTCGCTAACAAGCTGACACATGATGTCCCTGCATTACTTATTGAAAATGTTGCCGTCTTTGATGGTGAGCAGAAAAAACTGCTGAAAAACCATGATGTGTTGATTAAAAATGGCAAGATTGTAGAAATTGCTAAACATATTAAAAAGCAAAATGGCGTGGTTAGCCTTGATGGAAAAGGGAAAACCTTGATCCCTGGGCTTTGGGATATGCACGGTCATTTATCAAAAGAGAACGGTATTTTAAATATTGCGAACGGTGTTACCAGCGTTAGAGACATGGGTAACGAGCACGACAATATTATGGAAATTGAAGCACTATTTAATACCAATCAGGTGTTGGGCTCGCGTGTATATCGTGCTGGCTTTATGGATAAATTCAGCGAAAACTCAGCAGGCTTAAGTGTGAAGTCATTGGAAGAAGCGCTCGAGACGGTCGATTTCTTTGCCGATAATGGCTATGTTCAAGTGAAGCTCTATTCTTCTATCGATCCGAACTGGGTAAAGCCTATTTCTGAACGTGCACATAGCCGTGGATTGAGGCTTAGCGGTCACGTGCCCGCGTTTATGACGGCAGAGCAAGCCATTGAAAATGGTTATGATGAGATTCAGCACATTAATATGCTATTCCTTAATTTCCTTGCTGGTGAAGAAGTGGATACCAGAACACAAAAACGGTTTTCACTGATGGGAGAGCAAGCCTCTGGCTTATCACTTGATAGTCCAGAGATGAATGCATTCATCAAGTTACTAAGTGATAAGCGCATCGTTGTGGATCCTACCGTATCTACATTCAGAAGCTTATTGATGGCAGAAGATCAAAAGATCAATCCGGAATTTGCTGCTATTTCAGAGCATATGCCAATTGCATTCGCTCGCGGTTTAAAAGGGGCTGAGATGCATGTTGATGAACAGTTTAAACTGAGCTATCAAGAGTCAGGTGAAGCAATGCAAAAAATGCTGAAAAAGCTCTATGATGCTGGTGTTCCAATGGTACCTGGAACGGATAATATTGCAGGCTTTACCTTGATCCGTGAGCTAGCACTTTACGTTGATGCGGGCATTCCTGCGGCCGATGTGCTGAATATGGCAACGCTTGAGAGTGCTAAATTGATGGGGGTTGCGCATCAAACCGGTTCAATTGCCAAAGGCAAAGTGGCAGATCTAGTGTTGATCGATGGCGATCCACTTAAGGATATAACAGCACTGCAAAAAGCGACATTGGTGATCAAAGGTGAGCAAGCGTTTAAGCCTGCTGAAATTTACCAAGCGATTGGCGTTAAGCCGTTCACTACCTCGCCTTCGCTAAAGTAATATTAAGCACATCACAAAAGTAATAGTTTGATGCTATAAAACCAGTGCAAAAAATATAACACTTGCACTGGTTTTATTTTCGTTACCTCGATATCAGACTAAATTGTATTTCTGAGTTTTATCAAAAGTGTTTCTAAAACAGAAGTTTGTTTAAAAAACAAACAAAATGTTCTGGCTTTCCTGTTACTACCTAATAAAAAATTCCTAAAAACGGTTTGGTGTAATCTTGTGTAATGGATAAATTTACTTTTTTGTTAATAAAGCGGTTTATTTATCAGTTTCTTGTGCTAGCCTTTTTCAGTACAGATCACGAGTCGTTGATGTGAAGCCATATAAATTGTGTGCGTTTTACCAGCTTCGGTATGGTCTTTTTTATAACTCTATTTGAGACTTTGATGTCGTCACCCTCGCGTACAAGGATGGTAAAAAAGTTGCCATATTCAAGCGTTAAAGTGACAGTGAGTAATTACAGCAATGTTGTATATATGCTGCAAGCAAATAGCAAAAGGTGCTGTTGATTAACTTGGCTCGTGGTTTTAGCGGTTAGTTAACCTTTATAGATATACCCTACAAACGTTCTCCTACTTCAGTGGGTCCTGTGTTTGTTGCGGTTAAGTAATTGATTGGTTTTTTACAACGTTACTGATGGTTAACTGTCGCAAGCCAAATTGATACTGCTCGCGCTGTTGCCAAAGGAATCCCAACCAAGTTATGGGGATGGCATGAATACAAATATTGTTACTATACTCGCGGGTTTAGCGCGTACTCGATCTCAAGAGATTGCCTATCAGTATTTTTACGATGAGGCATTACCAAGTAAAACCATTTCCTACCAAGAACTGCATGAGCGTGCAGCCTCTATTGCTGAGACATTGAGTGAATATTTTGAACCGGGTGACAGAGCATTATTACTGTACAACTCTGGATTTGAATTTATTGAAGCCTTTTTTGCGTGTTTATACGCCGGGATAATTGCGGTACCGGTTTATCCTCCTAAAAAGAATCAAAATGTTGATCGTCTGCGCGCCATCATCGAAGACGCAGGTGCCAAAGGTGCACTTACCAGTGAAAAGATCAATGAAATCGCCAAGCCATTGCTTGATTCTGAGCCAAGTCTAGCGCAGTTAGCACTATTTACTACCGATAACATTGCACTTAAATCGACGACTCAACAGTGGCCTCGTGCACAAATCCGTGGTGAGCAACTAGCATTTTTGCAATATACCTCAGGCTCGACGGGCACACCTAAAGGCGTAATGGTAACTCACGACAATATTCTTGATAATCAGGCGCTAATGAAAGAAGCGTTTGGTCACAATAGCAACTCTGCGATTGTAAGTTGGTTGCCTCATTTCCATGATATGGGACTGATTTTTGGCATAATGCACCCAATTTATATCGGTGCGACAGCTGCGCTGATGAATCCGGCTTATTTCCTGCAAAAACCACTACGTTGGCTAAAACTGCTTTCACAAACCAAAGCATTAACGTCAAGTGCGCCAAACTTTGCCTATGATCTGTGTGTGGACACCGTCAAAGATGAAGACCTTAAAGACTTAGATTTGTCCCATTGGCGCTCGGCATTAAATGGCGCAGAACCAGTGCGTGCCAGCACGTTAGAGCGCTTTTATCAAAAGTTTAAAGTGTGTGGCTTACAAAGAGAGAGTATCGCACCTTGTTACGGCATGGCAGAAACCACTTTATTTGCAACTGGTGGACATCTTCTAGAAAAGCCAAAGATATTACGTATTGATGCAGCCAAGCTACAGCAGGGCATAGCCGAACAAGTCGCAGATGAAGATACAGTAGATGCGTTTTATGCATTAGATGTGGCTGATGAACAGCAACCTTATTACGCTGTATCTTCTGGCGTGAGTTGGGGCGAGCATTGCATTGCGATTGTTAACCCAGAGTCTTTTGAAGCATGCAATGATGGTGAAACCGGAGAAATTTGGGTAACTGGTCCAAGTGTAGCAAAGGGATATTGGAATAACCCAGCGGCAACCGAGGCTACATTTCATGCCAGAATTAAAGGTGCTGACGAGCGGGCTTATCTCCGTACTGGTGATTTAGGCTTTATCCAGCGTGGGGAATTGTTCGTTACAGGACGCGCCAAAGATGTGCTTATCTTCCGCGGTAAAAACTACTACCCGCAAGATATAGAGCTTACAGTTACACAAGCAAGCGATAGCTTAGAACAAAATGGCGGCGCAGCGTTTTCGGTCGCCGCTAATGGTGATGAAGAGCGTTTAGTGATAGTACAACAAGTAAAGCGTACTGCACTAAGAAAGTTAAATGCTGAGCAGGTATTACAGCAGATCACCGCTGCGATCGTTGAGCACCACGGCATTACGCCTTATGACATCGTATTGATAAAGCCTGGTCGCATTCATAAAACATCGAGCGGTAAAATTCAGCGCCAAGAGAATAAACGCAGTTATTTAACCAATAATTTTGAAGTAATTGCGCGTGTCCGTGAAGAAGCTACGTCACAACAACTTGAAGCGCCATCATCCTCATCGTCACTACAGCAAATTCAGCGGTTATTACAAGAGTTAGTCGCACAAGAAATAGATAAGCCCGCGCGTAGTTTGGATATCGACGCGCCATTCTTGGCATTAGGTGTGGATTCGATGAAAGCGGTGCGGATCTCAGGGGAGTTAATGGAAGTACACGAGCTAGACCTTGAGCCTACGGTACTTTACGAATATCCCTCCATTCGCGAACTAGCCCAGTATTTAAGTCAGTTTAGTACGCTAACCCAAGCTCTAGGGCAGACAGAGCTTAACGAGTCGAAAGGTACCACTGAGCAAGCGAATAATACGCAAGCCTCTCGCCGAACTGAAGATATTGCGGATACAGATATTGCCGTGATTGGCATGGCCTGTCGTTATCCTTTAGCAAATGGATTAGATGCATTTTGGCAGCTGTTAAGCCAACAGGGCGATGGGATCACCACGCCAGATCCTAAGCGCCAGCAGCTTTGCCCGAATCTTGAAGCCGACCGACTCGGTGGCTATTTAGAGAATGTCGATGAGTTTGATGCTGCATTATTCGGCATCTCGCCACTCGAAGCTAAGCATATCGACCCACAACATAGATTACTGCTCCAAACGACTTATCACGCTATACAGCATGCCGGTTACCAACCCGCCACGCTCGCAGGTAGCAATATTGGCGTGTATGTCGGTATATCGCAAAATGATTACTTTTTATTGTCGCAACAACAGCAAAAAAGTACCGCGTATTTAGGCACGGGCACAGCACTGAGCATTGCAGCAAACCGTATTTCTTATAGCTTTAATTTTACTGGCCCGAGCGTGGCGATTGATACGGCGTGCTCGTCATCGCTGGTGGCACTTCATCATGCAATTCAAGCACTAAGAAATGGAGAAACGAACGCGGCGTTGGTGGCGGGCGTTAATCTTATTCTGAGCGATGATGTGACTAAGGCCTGTGAAAACGCACAAATGTTGGCAGCAGACGGCCATTGCAAAACCTTTTCACAGGCAGCGGATGGCTATGTGCGAAGTGAAGGAGTTGGGGTGGTGATGCTAAAGCCGCTACAACAAGCCATGGCAGACAACGACCCAATTGTTGGTGTACTCAAAGGCAGTGCAATTAATCAAGACGGCCGCAGCAATGGCATTACCGCGCCAAATAGTGCCGCGCAACAGGCTGTGATCAATGCCGCCCTTGATAATGCCAAGATGCAGGCGGGAGATATCCACTATGTGGAAACCCATGGCACGGGTACGGAGCTTGGCGATCCTATCGAGATCACAGCATTAAACCGCACGTATGGAGAACATCATAGTCGTCATGATCCGGTTATTCTCGGTGCGGTAAAAGCGAATATTGGTCACCTTGAATCCGGTGCGGGTATTGCTGGGCTTATCAAAACGCTACTGTGTTTACAGCATGGGCAAATTCCTGCGCAGCGTTACAGTGAGGTGTTAAATCCGCATATCCCATGGCAAAAGCTCCCATTTATGGTGCCGCAAAACATGCAGACATGGTCTGTACAACAAGGGGGGATAAGAGCCGCTGGATTAAGCTCTTTTGGTTTTGGTGGTACTAATGCACATGTGATCTGCGCACAAGCGCCTGTACTTGAACCCAGCACACAAGCTGAAGTAACACCACCTTCGTTTTATCTATTGCCTCTCGCTGCTAAATCGAAAGCTGCATTGCAGCAACTTGCTGGTCACTATAGTGAACGATTGTCGAGTCTGACTCCTCAAGCATTTGATGACTTCTGCGCACAAAATGCCGAGCAAGTGCCGCTTAAAGGTGTGCATAAAACGTTTAGTGGTGTGAGTAGAGAAGCACTTATTTCGCAACTGAATAGTTCCATTATTGCTGAACAGTCCTCGGCAAATACTGCACCAGAAGTTGCGCTTTTGTTCACCGGACAAGGTTCACAATACCCCTTGATGGCCCTCTCTTTATATCAACACCACGCAGTGTTTCGCAGTCACTTAGATGACATTGACAGCCTGATTGGCGAGCGCTTTGGAGCACGCCTGTTGGATGTGTTATTCGATGAAAAGCATAGTGAACTGCTGGCACAAACCCGTTGGACGCAAGTGAGCTTGTTTGCCGTTGAATACAGCTTGGCAAACTTATTGATGCATTATGGGGTGAAGCCATCCCTGCTACTCAGTCATAGCGTTGGTGAGTATGCAGCGGCTTGTATTGCTGGCGTGTTCTCGCTTCGAGATGGTGTTGAGTTGATTGCAGCGCGTGGTCAACTAATGCATGAATTACCGATAAAAGGCAGCATGATCGCCGCAAGATGTGATGAAATAACCGCACGTAATTGCTTGAGTGAGATTCAGGAGCAAGTGGTGATCTCAGCCTTCCATGGTGAGGCTGGGGTAGTATTCTCCGGTGCTGATGAAGCAATCACAGCCCTCAGTGACGTGCTTGCAGCACAGCAAATTAAAGTAAAAGCGCTGCATACGGCAAACGCTTTCCACTCTCCATTGATGGCCCCCATGCTAGAGGCCTTTAGGGAAGTCGCTGAACAGGTTAGATTCCAACAGCCTCGGCTGCCTTTTGTTTCATCCATGACGGGGCAAGTGGAGTCTACACTTATCGCTACGGCCGAGTATTGGGTTGAACAAATTAAGGCACCGGTTCGCTTTGTTGACTGTGTAACTGCGCTTGAGTCACTAGAGCATGGCTTAGCGATTGAGCTTGGTCCCAAACCTATTTTGAGTGGCTTACTACAAGAAAACAGCAATAACAAAGCGCTCAATTATGCTCATGTATTGCACCCCAAAGGCGATGACAGCAAGAGGTTCGCCGAGTGTTTGGGCACATACCTCGACTTAGGCGGGCCGCTCGAATGGCAACAGGTGTATGGCAATCGTCCGAGCGCTAGAGCGAGCTTGCCGCAATATCCATTTGATTGCAGCTCATACTGGATTTTTGGTACTGAACAATCACAGCCCGAAGCTCTGACTGTGGTGGATACAAGTGACCGTGATGCTCAGATCCGCAGCTTTGTGCTCAATACCCTAGCGGGACTCTTATCGATGCCCGCTAATGCTATCCAAACCAACCTCCCTTTGCTAGAAATGGGGGTTGATTCGTTGATGATCATGCAGGCCGTTAGAGTATATGAGCGGGAATTCGGTTTAGAGTTTAGTGTTCGTCAATTTTATCAAGAGCTTAGCGATGTCGATAAGTTAGTGGCCTATATTCAAAGCCATAGTGACTATCTCAAAGTGCCGCAAAGTCCTCAACAAGCTGGCAGTTTGCCATCACCTGTATCGGTAACGACTGATACGCCAAAAGGTAGTGCAGTAGAGGCTGACAACCACACACTCGTCGCTGTCTATCAGGCGCAATTGCAGGCGGCAAGCACAGTGACCAGCGCTGAAGCGAGAGCCGCGTTAGAAGCGGTGGTGGGGCAGCAGTTACGCCATATACAGGGCGTGAAAGTTGAAAGCAGTGCTGTCACCTCGACAACAACCTTGGTATCAAAAACCCAGCCAAGCAGAGCCCAATCTGTATTACCAGGCGCACAGCAAAAGCAAGTGCAGCGTGCCAATAGCAGCCCAGCCATGCGTCAACATCTTGCTGCATTGAGTGACTCTTAC
Source organism: Pseudoalteromonas sp. XMcav11-Q (assembly GCF_040104525.1). Classification (NCBI taxonomy): domain Bacteria; kingdom Pseudomonadati; phylum Pseudomonadota; class Gammaproteobacteria; order Alteromonadales; family Pseudoalteromonadaceae; genus Pseudoalteromonas; species Pseudoalteromonas sp. XMcav11-Q. The sequence continues at coordinate 224,682 of NZ_JBECOX010000008.1, read as the reverse complement.
ATTGCGAAAACGCACAGTTCAAAAGCGCTAGTGAGCAAATATCGCGCACGCCTTGCGGATTGCCGAGCATCGGCGGGTTTTAGACTGTCGAGCAAAGAGCTACTTTATCCGGTGTTTTCTAAGCGCTGTGAGGGCGCATATATCTGGGATATCGATGATAATCGCTATATTGATATCACCATGGACTTTGGTACTAACTTATTTGGTCATAATCCTGATTTTATCAAAGCAGCGCTGGCGCAACAGCTTGAAGCCGGGATGCAACTGGGGCTTGCAAGTCCTGATGCGCCTGAGGTTGCTGCACTTATCTGTGAGCTGACTGGGCTTGAGCGGGCATCGTTTTGTAACTCTGGTACAGAGGCGGTCATGACGGCGCTACGCTTGGCAAGAACGGTGACCAAACGCGATAAAATTGTTCAGTTCTCAGGTGCGTATCATGGTCACTATGATGGTACTTTAGCAACTGAGTCGCCAGAGCAAGGCGTAGAGGCAATGTGTGCTGGAGTGCGTTATGGCGCAATCGCCGATAATCTCGTTTTACCTTATGGTGATGATGAGGCGCTAGAGGTTATTACCCGAGAGGCGCAACATATTGCCGCGGTGATTGTTGAGCCGGTACAAAGCCGTCATCCTGAAAATCAGCCTTGGGCGTTTTTACGTAAACTACGTACGCTTACCGAAGCGTATGGTATTGCCCTCATTTTTGACGAAATGATCACTGGCTTTAGAGCACATCCCGGTGGTGTTCAAGGCTTGATAGGGGTTAAGGCCGATATGGCAACCTATGGCAAAATCGTCGGTGGTGGTATGCCTATCGGTGTAGTCGCGGGGGCCGCTACCTATCTCGATGCCATTGACGGAGGAAATTGGCAATACGGAGATGACTCCTACCCTTTGACCGATACCACCTTCTTTGCCGGGACTTTCTGCAAACATCCAATGACCATGGCGAGCGCCAAAGCGGTGTTGCAAGCTATTAAGTCGCAAGGTCCAACGTTACAACAAGGGATCAACGACAAAACCGCGGCATTTAAAGCACATCTCAATGCGTTTTTTGAAACCCATGACGTACCCATTCGAATAGAAGCGTTTGCCTCATTATTCCGTTTTCGCTTTTCGCAAAATCTTGATGTGTTCTTTTATGAAATGCTAGAGCGCGGTGTGTTTATCTGGGAAGGGCGAAACTGCTTTTTCAGTGCCGCCCATACAGATGAAGACATTGCAGCGGTGATAAACGCAGTTGAAGCCAGTGTACTTAGCTTAAAACGTGCGGGCTACTTTGGTGAAACGAGTCAAAGTGATGACGATGCTGCATTTCCACTTAGCCATAGCCAGCAGCAGCTATTAGCGATGGCGTTGACCTCAAGTGATGGAGCGAGTGCATATCAACTACAAGCGATATTAAAGCTCTCCGGCAAGCTCGATTTACCGCGGCTGCAACAAGCCGTTACCGCGGTCTGCCGCGACTTCCCAATCTTGCGTTTTGGTGTCGATAGTGACCGCTTAATGCAATATTGCCGAGTGGAAAAAGCCGAGTTGCATGTTGAGCCATGGAGTGAGGACGACCAAGTAACATTGCAAACGCGGTTATCCGCGCTGCGTTATCAACCATTTGACTTTGCAAAAGACCCACTTTGTAGAGTGACGCTGTTGAGTGATGGCAAAGCGCAGCACTATCTAAGTGTTGTAGCCCATCATGTGATCTGCGATGGGCTTTCACTACAAATGGTGCTGGCAGCAATCGCTGAGCGCTACAATCAAGATGCAAAACAAAATGAGGTGGCAAGCCGAGCTGTCTCCTTTAGTCACTATGTTGATAGCTTGCAGGCATATTCGCATTCACCAGAAGCTGCAAAAAACCAAGCTTTTTGGCATCAGTGCTTAGCGAGTTCAACACCACTTGCGCTACCAAAATCAACAGCGCTGAGCGTGGCTTCATACCAAGTTAATCAGCTCACATTACCCATTTCATCGAGTGCAATCCGAAACACTGAGACCCTAGCTCAATTTTTGCGTTGTGGGCAATTTGCAACCATGCTTGCACTGTATTGCTTGTGGCTACACAAGTTAAGCGGCCAGACTGTGATAAGTGTAGGAGTGCCGGTATCAGATAGGCAACGACTAGCATCGCAGTTTGAGCCTGAGTTACTCGACCAAGCCTTACTGGGTTATTGCACCAATATCTTACCCATTGTGGTGGATATAGCAGGCCTTAGCACTATCGGTGAGCTGGTACAGCGGGTGCAAAACACCTTACTTGATGCCTTTGATCACCAAACTCATCCGTATGCAAGCCTTGCCGATGAACAGCTAATTCTACCTAGTACTTTGTTTAATCTAGATAAAGTTACTACTTTGCCGAGCTTTAACAGGTTAGAAGTTGAGGTACAGCCAAGTGTCGCTAAATTTGGCCAATTTGAACTGACGACAAATATGACCTGTGTTGCGGGACAGTGGTCACTGTTAGTGGAATATCACACGGCGAAATTTGATACTGAATTAATGACCCAGTACGTGGCTAAGTTTGTCCATTTGCTGTCGCAGGTTCAAGGCAACACACCGATAGGGGCTCAAAATGAGCTGATACAAAGTAGTGATGATGTGTATCGATTGGTTGAGTTACCGCTACAGCAAGAGAAATCGGTTAAGGTCGCGACGAGTTTCGTTGAAACTTGGCAGCACAATGTGTCGCGTTGCAGCGCACGTACGGCACTGGTAACGGATGATGTGAGTCTCAGTTATGAGGCACTAGATTCGCGTGTTAACCAACTCGCTCACTACTTGATGAAGCAGCAGGTAACGCCCAATAGTATCGTGGCGGTGGCATTACCACGCCGGGCGGAGCTGTTGGTAGCACTCATGGCGGTGATGAAAGCTGGAGCGGCATTTTTACCGCTTGATTTAACGTTCCCCGATGAGCGCATCGCGCATATCTTAGAGGATGCCAAAGTGAGTGTTGTGCTGTGTGATGCCAGCAGTGCAGAGTCTGCGTTATTCAATCTCGGTCGTTTCAAACGAGTCTGTATGGATAGCGATGCAGAAGAAATTGCCAAAAGTTCGACTCGCAGCCCAAGCTTGCTAATTCAAGCTCAGCAGCGTGCTTACGTGATTTATACCTCTGGTTCCACGGGGTTACCCAAGGGCGTTGAAGTTAGTCACGGGGCATTTGCTAATTTGCTTGCATCTATGTGTCGTGAACCAGGGCTAGTGGTAGATGACCGCTTATTGGCCATCACCACGGTGGCATTTGATATTGCCTTGCTAGAGTTGTTTGGGCCATTACTGGTTGGTGCGTCGGTGGTGCTGGCAAGTGATGAAAGTATTAGCGATCCTGCTGTGCTTGGCGCGCTTATTGAACAGCAGCAGATCACGGTGATGCAGGCAACGCCAACGCTATGGCAATTAGTGTTAAATGCGGCGCCAGCATGCACTTCTGGCATAAAAGTATGGAGTGGCGGTGAGCCTTTACCTCAGGCACTGGCCGCGCAGTTACTTAGTCACAGTAAAGCGGTTTATAACTTATACGGGCCAACCGAAACCACGATTTGGTCGGCGGTGGCACATATCGACAATGCCGCAGAGATAACCATTGGTAAAGCGATACAAAATACTAGCTTATTTGTGCTCCCAACAGAGTGCCATGGTGAAGGGCTGCCTTTACCCGACGGCGTATGGGGCGAGTTATACATTGGTGGCAGTGGTGTTGCTATGGGTTATTTACATCAAGCGGAGCTGACCGAGCAGCGTTTTATCAATCATCAATTTACAACCTCCATTAGCCGCAGCTTATACAAGACGGGAGACAAAGCGAGGCGTTTAGCTGATGGCCATTTTGAAGTAAAAGGACGCTTAGATAATCAAATTAAACTCCATGGTCATCGTATAGAGCTTGGCGATATTAGCCATCACCTGGGACGGATACTCAATACTAGTGAAGTCGATGTTTGCGTACAAACGCTAGAAACTGGCCCATGTCTGTGTGGTTATATGATTGATGATGGTGAGTTATCAACCGAGTGGTCTTCGCCTCGGCTGCGTCAAGCGCTTGGTGAGTGGTTACCAAGTTACATGGTGCCTGAGCATTTTGTTTGGTTAAGTCAATGGCCGATGACACCAAATGGTAAGCGCGACCGAAAAGCACTACCAATGCCTGCTGTTGAGCAAGTATCAGAAATATGCACGTTGGCTCCTCGCACTGAAACAGAAAAACAGCTGCATCAACATTATATAGCGCTTCTCCCTGTTGAGCAGTTGGGCGTCACAGCACGTTTTGTGGATAGCGGCGGCAATTCGGTGATTGGTATGCAGTTGGTATCGAGACTCAACCGAGCTTTCAATATTAAATTGACCATTGGCGACATCTTTGAGCACGCCTGTATTGCAGAGCTTGCTGAGTGTATCGAAGCGCTAAAACAAGCTCATGATGCTATTTCGGTGGAGACGCAGACTCCAAACGTAGAGAAAGTCAGTGATATTGTAAGCGACCGAGATTTGAGTGCAGCGCTAAGTGATAAATCTATGACGGAGATGGACTTGTAATGATGGAAAACTTTGCAATAAAACAGTGGTTAGATGAGCTGGACCGTCAACAGATTTATGTTTATTTACAGCAAGATAAATTAAAACTTAGAACACCGCTTGGGCAGGTGCCTGAGGGTATTCTGGATAAGATAAAGGCGCACAAAACTGCGCTTATCACCTACCTTCAGGGGCAACAAAAGCAATCTGCTGCGCTCTCGGCAGCACAGCAAAGAATGTGGTTTATTGATAAATATGAAGGGGGCACTGCGGCATACAACATGGCTGGGCTAGTTAAATTATCGCAGTCATTTTCAGTCACGGACATTGAACAAGCGTTGAGCCGCTTGATAGCTAAGTACGATATTTTGAGAGCACGATTTATCACGGTTGAAGGGAAGGTGGTGCAGCAAATTGAACCTGCTGAGGCGATGAAAATTGCTGTGATGACCGTGGATGAAGAAGCGCTACCCAATCAGCTACCAGAGTCGATTAAAGAGGCTGTGGGGTATCAGTTTGATCTTGCCAACGAGTCGCTGCTGCAAGTGACGGCTTTAGTGAGTAACTCTCACACTGCTTGCCGCTGGTTACTCGTTAACATGCATCATATTATTAGTGATGGCTGGAGCGTGACTATATTTATCAACGCACTGCTGTATGAGCTATCGGAGGCGTGTGTTGAGCTTCCCGATTTACAGTATGTTGACTATGTGCACTGGGAGCAGCAATTAAGACAATCCCCAGACTATCAACAACAATTGGCTTATTGGACTGAGCAGTTAGAGGCATTTACACCGTTTGAATTGTCCACCAGCTATCCAAGAAAAAAAGAAAAGCAGTACCAAGGTGACACGGTTCGTTGTTCGTTTAACGCAGAACAAATACAACGATTAGATAAAGCTTGCCACAGCGATGGCGTAACACATTTTACCGCCTTGCTGGGCGTGTTTTACATCTTGCTTTATCGCTACAGTGAGCAAGCCGATATTACCTTAGGGGTGCCGGTTGCAAATCGTCAGCAAAGCGAGTTTGAAGCTATGCTTGGCTGCTTTATTAATACCTTGCCACTGCGTATGCAGATAAACGGACATCACTCCATGAGTGAGGCGATTAAGGCGCTGCAATACAAAGTATTGCAAGGGCTTAGTAATCAAAACGCTGCCGTGGAAGACATCATTGAAGCGCTAGAGCTACCCAAATCCGCCGCGCATTCCGCCTTGTTTCAAGTGTTATTTAACTACAATGGTGTAGCAAGTAGTAAGGTATCGGTAAATAACCAATTAGAAGCCGAGTTAATTGCCCTAGATAATGGCACTGCGAAATTTGACTTAACCCTATCTGTTGATGATACAGATGATACCCTTGTGTGTGACTTTGTTTATGCAACAGGGCTTTATGACCATGCGCTTATTCAGCAATTTGCCGATGATTATTTGGCACTCGTCCAGTGCTATTGTGCTAAAGAGGCGCTGCCGATTGACGACTTGGTGCTCAAATCAACGAACTTACCGACAAAGGCGGCAAATATCAATCACAACATCAGCCAGCCGATGCTTGTGCCGCAAGCAATCAGAAGTATAGCGCAAACTCAAGGTGAGGCGATTGCAGTGGTTGTGCCAAGCACCAATGGCGAAGCATCGCGGGCCCTAACGTATCAGCAGCTACAATCTCAAAGCCTACAAATTGCCAACAACTTAGATGTTCCAGCGTCAATCATTGCGCTGATAACAACGGGCGATATGAGTGACATTGTCACTATGCTTGGCGTAATGCAAAGTGGCCGTGCGTATTTACCTATTGATGGCAATATGCCCACTGCCAGAGCGCTACAAATGCTAGCGCAAGCTGAGTGTAATACGGTGGTGGTAAGTGTCGAAACGCCACTTTGCCAAGCGCTACGAGAAGCTGACATCAGAGTGCTTACATATAGTGAGCTGAGCCAAAACAAAGGAGCGCCGCAGCAAACTTATTCACCAAGTTTTGATGATAGCGCGTATGTGTTGTTTACTTCTGGTTCTACTGGTGTGCCCAAAGGGGTTGAGATCAGCCATGGCGCGCTGAGTCACTATTGCAGCAGCATCGCGGCGAGATTGAGTTACAACCAAGATACGCGAGCGGGTGTGGTCACAGGACTTGCCACGGACTTATGCTTAACGGCTGTCTATCCGGTGCTTACTCATGGCGGCACTGTGGTACTCACCCTTGCAAACCAAGCGCCAGAACCTGCCGAAATCGCAGCCAAGTTAGTGGCTGAGCAAGTTAACTTGATAAAATTAACCCCTTCTTTTGCCGCGGTGCTTTTGCCTCAGTTTGCTGAGCAAAAGCCCGCTATTTCGCAGTGGGTGTTAGGTGGAGAAGCATTAGGTGAGCAGCTTGTTGATAGCATTCGCGCGCTGACGCCAGCAGCGCGTATTTTCAACCATTATGGTCCGACGGAGGCTTGTGTTGGAGTAGTTTGTCATGAAGTGACAGACAGCAGGCTAACCGGCCACAGTTATCCGATCGGTGCGCCTTTGGCACATGTCACCACCTGCGTACTCAACAAACAGGGGAAGCCAACACCCGCAGGCATGCCTGGAGAGCTCTATATTGGCGGGCCGAGCCTCGCCAAAGGATATATAAATGCGCCTTCAGAGACCGCAGCTCAGTTTACAAGTAGCTTGCAACATAGTGCCCAATGCGCCCGTTTTTACCGCAGTGGTGATAGCGTTAGGCTGAATGCGAGCGGCGAGCTTGAATTTCTCGGTCGAATTGACAAACAAGCGAAAATTCGCGGTTACCGCGTTGATCTCAATGAAATAGAAGCTGCTCTGTTAGCGCTTGATGAGGTATCGCAGGCAGCAGTCGTGGTGCGCAAGCTCGGCAAGCAAGATGCTTTGGTTGCTTTTGTGGTAAGTGGTGGTGGCAGCCATTGCGCCGCAACCAATCTGCGCGAGGTGATCCGCCAAGGCTTGAAGCGTCGCTTGCCCGAGCCGATGATCCCAAGCTGGATAGAGCTTTGCCAGCACTTACCCACCCTGAGTAATGGCAAGATAGACCGCCAACAATTACAGTCTTTGGCATTAACTTCTCAAAGCCAAAGTAGTGAGGTGACAAGTGCGTTGCAGCGACAGTTAATCACACTCTATCAAACCTTAACTGGCGCACCAGAAGTGGGGCTGCACGATAGCTTTTTCAGCATCGGTGGTCACTCTTTATTGGCAATGCAATTACTCAATGAACTAAGAGCCCAGCTCTCGGTGGAGGTGAGCTTAAAGCAACTGTTTGCCAATCCTAGCGTATTTGAACTAAGCGAGATACTGGCTAACTCTCAGTCTCAATCTTCATTACCAAGTCTACAACCTGCGCCACCACAGCCCAATTATCCTTTGTCATTTGCACAGCGGCGCTTGTGGTTTGTAGACCAACTGCAAGGGCACAGCAACCAGTATAACCTACAGGGCATATTTCAATTGCAAGGCAAACTGAATACCAAGGCCTTAGAGCACGCCTTTATTGCTGTGATTAAGCAACATCCAGTCTTGGCGTTTAATTATCATCAAAATGAGCAAGGAGAACCGCACCAAAGCATTAACCTTGATGCTCGATTTACCTTGATTAAGCACGACTGGACAGATAAATCCGCTGAGCAACAAGCACATGCGTTAGAGCAAGCTATCGCAGAAGATTACGCAACCAGCTTCGATTTAAGCCGTGATTTAATGCTGCGCGCCAGTCTTTATCAACAAGAGGCGATGCAGACTACCCTTGTGATCACCTTACATCATATCGCTGCCGATGGTTGGTCTATTGCGTGTTTGAGCGAAGCGTTAGAGCAGGCTTACAAATCCGTGCTCAGCGGCGAAACCTTATCGCTACAAGAGGTGCATTACGTTGATTATGTAATGTGGCAACAGCAGCTGGAACAGGGGGAGTTATGGCAACAGGAGCTCGACTATTGGCGTATGCAATTACAAGGTCTGCCCAAGGTTCATGAATTACCGCTAGATTGTAGCAGAGAAGCAAAAACCTCTTTGCGTGGCGCCTTAGTGATTGAGCCTATACCTGCGGCGCTGGTCAGTGCACTTCGAGCGTATCAAACTCGTTCAGGGCAAACCTTATTTGTGTTACTGCAAACGCTATTTTCATTGTGGTTAAGCCGCTTTTCTCAACAGCGCGATGTGGTTGTTGGTACGCCGGTATCAGGACGTCACCTTAAAGCATTTGAAAATATGATTGGTAACTTTATCAATACTTTAGTGCTTAGGAGCGAATGGAGTGAAGACACCAGTTTTACCCAAGCGTTACAGCAAACCCAAGGCTTACTCAACGACGCATTGCAACATCAACATATTCCCTTCGATGTGTTAGTGGATGAGCTAGACGTTGAACGCTCAAGCGCCCAGCATCCGCTGCATCAAATCGTGTTTCGGGTAAATAACCAGGTAAATGAAAACCTTAGGCTAGCACAATTGGAAGTGACGCCCTGCCAAAGTAAAGTACGCGGTGCCAAATTAGATTTGGAAGTCGCAGTGATAGACGAGGGGGATGTACTCACCGTTGAATGGCTTTATGACAGCAATTTGTGGCACGAAGCGAGTGTAGTTAGTTTCCATCAGCAGTTTTGTTATGTGTTATCGCAGTGTCTTGCAGAGCCAAATACTCCGTTGTCAGCATTGTCATTGTGGCCCGCTGAGCAGCAGTTAGCGCTATTAAAACAGCTGCAAAGTGTTGCGGTAGAAGTGACAGAGCAACAGCCATGGGTGACTCAGTTTAGTCAGGCGGCTCTTCAGACTCCACTACAGACTGCGGTGCGCATGGGGGAGTTTACTTGTAGTTATCTCACCTTAGAAAAATGCGCGAATCAACTCGCTAATAGCTTATTAGAAATGGCATTTGCCGAGCAAAGTCGCATTGCTATTTTACTGCCGTCTTCGAGTTACATGGTGGCTGCGGTACTGGCAATATTAAAAGCGCGCCATACCTATGTGCCCATTCATCATGACACGCCAACCGATACCTTAGCCTATATCATGAATGATGCAGACATCGTATTGACGCTGGCGCTAAGTGAAGATGCCGAGCGCTTGATTGAAGCCGGTAGTGACTTTTTGTTGCTTGATGATCTGTTCGAAGCCGAGGGGAACTTTGCGTTTTACGATACCTGTTTGCTGGTAGATGAAGACGCATCTGCATTTAACCAAGCCGAGCTTGCCTATGTTATTTATACCTCAGGTTCAACCGGGCAGCCAAAAGGGGTGCCCATTAGTCATGGCAACCTCAATAATTATCTGCGCTTTGCGTGTCAGCGCTATCTGCCACAATCCGGTGATATAACCAAGGCAGTACTCAGTACACCGCTGGCGTTTGATGCGACGGTGACCGCCTTAGTGCCTATCTTAATGCGAGGTGGTGAGCTTGAGTTGCTTCCCATGGGCGTCGAATTGTTGCCCGCCTTACAAACGCAGATTTTTGCAGCTAACGAAGCCAAGTTATTCAAGTTAACACCGGCGCACCTACGCGCGGTATTCGCATTAAGTGACGCACAAACTCATAGTAATGTTGCCCATCGATTTGTGGTTGGGGGTGAAGGGCTGAGCGCAGCTTTGGTTAATAAGCTGATGGATAAGCTCCCTAATGCGCAGTGGATAAACGAATATGGCCCAACTGAGGCAACAGTCGGCTGTAGTATCTATGCTGTAAGCCATGAGTCGCGCCACTTGTTCGCGGGCCACGAAGAAGTGCCTATTGGCCATGCTATCGATAATATGACCCTTGCGGTAGTCGACGAGTTTGGCGAACTGGCTTTACCCAATATGCCCGGAGAGCTTTGGCTAGCGGGAGGTGGGGTGTGTGAAGGCTATATTAATCTCGCGAGTGTGACGCAAACACGCTTTGTTGAGCAAGCAGTGCCTGCGTCTGGTACTTCAAGCTTGCGTTGGTATCGCAGTGGCGACAAGGCAAAGTGGCAGGCGAATGCGCGCGGTGAGGCAGACTATCTTTGTTATTTAGGGCGGTTAGACGAGCAAGTAAAATTGCGAGGCTACCGTATTTCTCTTGTGGCAATCGCCCATCAAATCGACGCGTTGGTGCAAGTAAAAAGCTGCGCTGTGAGTGTTGATGAAGCACAAGAAAGCCTAGTGGCTCATGTGGTTTTAAATGGTGAGGCTAAGCTCACACTCGTGCAGTTGCGCCAAGCTTTATCGCAGTCGTTGCCCAGTTACATGTTACCTGCCGCGCTGGATATCGTTGCTGATCTTCCACTGACTGCAAACGGAAAAGTAGACAAGCAAGCATTACAGCTTGCCTATCAGGCACAGGCGAAAAGCCAAGAGGTCGCCGAGGTAATTGATGGATCTAAGCTCACAGACATACAGCGTTATTTACTTGAGTTATATCGTGAGCTATTACCGAGCCCTGTACAGAGTATTAACGATAGTTTTTTTGACTTAGGTGGGCATTCGCTGCTCGCCATAAAAGTGATCAGCCGAGTGCGCAGTGAGCAGCGGCGAGATATCACCTTGCCACAACTTTTTGATGCGCCAAGTATTGCAGCGTTTGCTGAAGTGATAACCGCAAGTTCGATGATTGCGCACAGCAATACCATTGAGCCGGTATCAAGAGCCCAAGCGTTACCTCTGTCTTTTGCTCAGCAGCGTTTGTGGTTAATCGATCAGTTACATGAGCAAAGTCTGCAATACCATATGCCAGCGAGCTATTGGTGTGAAGGAGCCTTAGATATTGACGCTTTAACACAAGCGTTAAGCGCGATTGTTGCGCGTCATGAAGTGCTCCGTACGGTCATCGTTCCTGCAAGTGGTGATCACGGTGCTGTGCAGCAAGTTCGTGCCCAAGTAGCTTGTCCTGTGGAATTAGTAGATTTGTCTGGGCTGAATACCGCCGAGCAACAGCAGCGTTGGCAAACATTACAGCAGCAATCGCTCAGCAAGCCTTTTGATTTATGCCAAGACACTATGCTGCGCGTTATCTGTGTACAGTTTAGTCACAACCGATTTGGACTCTTGTTTAACATGCATCACATAGCCAGCGATGGTTGGTCGATGGCGCTGCTTGCCAAAGAATTTGTGGCGTTTTATCGGCACTTTAGTGAAGCGCCAGCGTATTCGTTGCCAGAGCAATACGCTAAACCGCTAGCGGTGCAGTATGCAGACTTTGCCTACTGGCAGCAGCAACAGCAAGATAGCTATCAGGTAGATCTTGCCTATTGGCAAACTCAGTTGCAGCGGTGTCCTGTTGTTCATGAATTACCGCTGGACTTTGAGCGACCACAAGTTCAGTCCTTTGATGGTGAATGCATTCGTCATACTCTTACAACGTCGCAAGTTGAGGCGATAAAAGCGCATTGCCAAGCACAAGGGGTGACTTTGTATATGTGGTTGCAAAGTGCCTTTTCGCTGTTGATGCTTCGTCTTAGTCAAACGCAGGATATTGTCATTGGCTCGCCCATTGCAGGACGTGAGGTGAAAGAGTTAGAGGGGTTACTGGGGTGCTTTGTGAATACCTTGGCTATTCGCGCTCGCAAAGTGGGGTCGCCTTCATTTAACGACTGGCTAAGTGAACAAAAACAGGTGATCTTGTCGGCTTTTTCCCATCAGAATCTACCCTTTGAGCAGCTTGTTGATGCCATTAATCCACCGCGCAGCTTAGCGCATTCGCCCGTATTACAAATACTCTTTGCACTACAAAATAACGAACAAAGTAACTTCAAGCTACCTCACCTAAAAATCGAGCAACAGCTTGAGCTTAAGCCTGCAATGAAGTTCGACTTAGAAGTCAATGCACAAGAATCGGGCAGTGAGATCACGGTGCAGTGGAATTATGCCAAAGCCTTGTTTAAACACACTAGCGTACAGGCGATGGTTGATGCTTTTGTGACGTTAATTGACGCGGCGCTGACAAGCCCTGAGCAAAGTGTGAATACCTTACCATTAGTTGATAGCAAAGTACTCAGCGAGTTAGGGTTTGCCACGCAAGCGCAGCCGCAATCTCCTTGGTTTATCAGCGATAAAATACGGGACTTTGCTCAGCATAGTGCACAGCAAAATGCTGTACGAGATATGACTGGCAAGCGGTTAAGTTTTGGCGAATTGGAGTCACAAAGTAATCAACTTGCGCGTTACTTGATTGAACAAGGCGTAACGGCAAGGTCGCAGGTCGCAATAAGCTTAGCGCCAAGCTGTGAGCAAGTTGTGGCACTTTTGGCAACCTTAAAAGTCGGGGCCGTGTATGTGCCGCTTGACCCAAATGCACCGAGTCAGCGTCAGCACTATATATTGCGTGACAGCAAAGCGACTTGCCTTATCACTACCTCAGCGCTACTTCCGAACAGCGCAGAACTTAGCTGCCGTTTGGTGCTAATGGACACCGCACCGCATTGGCAGAACATGCCTGTAGAGGCGCTAGCGCCATTAAGTGATATTGATGCGCCTGCTTATATGATTTATACCTCTGGCACTACAGGGCGACCCAAAGGTGTGGTGATCAGCCATCGTAATCTACACCTTTACCTTGAGCATGTTAGCCACAGTTATCTCCAAGGCGATATACAAGAGAGCGTTGTCAGCACGCCTTTAGCGTTTGATGCGACAGTAACCAGCTTATGGGGAGCGCTGGTTAATGGCCTTGGAGTTGTATTATTGAATGATGGCGAGCAGTTAATCACAGAGCTTAGTGCGTGTTTAGCGCGCGAAGAGTCATTGCTGTTCAAGTTGACTCCAGCCCACTTGCAAGGCGTGCTGGCACGATTACAACCGAGCAATGCTGCGCACCACATTGTGGTGGGGGGAGAAGCCCTATCTAGCAGCGTGGTTGCTCAAGTCGGGGCACTGATGCCACAGGCTCATTTTTATAACGAATATGGCCCAACAGAAGCAACGGTCGGTTGTTGTGTGTATCGCTGTAATGGCCAAGATGCGGTTTCGCTTGCGCAGCAATCGCAGCGCTTTGTGCCAATCGGTAGCGCCATTCAAGGCACTCATTTGGTGGTGCTGGATCAGCATCAACAGCCGGTGCCGATGGGCATGCCTGGAGAGTTATACATCGCGGGCGATAATGTGGCTCAGGCGTATTTTGGGTTGCCTGAGCTCAGCGCCAGTAAATTTGTGTCATTGTCTTTGAACAATGACTCGCAGCGTTATTATCAGACGGGCGACCAAGTGCGTTGGCTGCTAGATGAACAGGGCAACCCTAGTGTGCTGCAGTTTATTGGTCGTCGAGACAACCAAGTTAAACTGCGTGGCTATCGCATCGAACTTGAAGAAATTGCGGCTCAGCTTGAGCACCTAGATGCAGTGCAACAAGCACATGTGTTACTTAACGAAAGTAAAGATAACTTACTGGGCTGTGTGGTACTAACTACACCATCGCACAGTGATGCCATTTATGAGCTTGAACAGACGCTACACACTCAGATATTAGCCTCGTTAGCAGAGGTCCTACCAAGTTACATGTTGCCTTACAAGCTGTATGCACTGGCTGCTATGCCACTTACCAATAATGGCAAAGTAGACGCGGGAGCACTTGCACAACTGGTGCAATCGCAACTGGCGCAAGTGCTTACAGCACCTTTAGCTCCTATGACTGAACTACAAACGCTGCTGGCAGAAATTTTTGCTCAAGTGCTCAATACTCAAGTTCGAGATATTAACAGTAACTTCTTTGAGTTAGGAGGGCACTCTTTATCAGCAAGCCAAGCGGTTGCCTTAATTGAGCAGGCGCTTGAGATGCCCATTACCTTAAAAATATTGTTCGAGCGGCCAAGCGTAAGCGCACTTGCAACTTGGTGTGAGATCCATCGTGCAGCCAAAGCGGCGGACGAAAACGGTCAGTCTGAGGAGATGTTTTTGTGATGAATGAACAGCAAAGACAGATAGAGGCATTGATCGCAGAAGCATTAGCAGCTGGCGTGACCTTGTATGAAAAAAACGGTGGCTTGGCATTTAAGCAAACCGCTGGGTTTCCTCCACAGTTAAAACAGCAGGTGGTTGAATATAAATCAGAGATCATTGCCTATTTTCAGCAACAAAGCCATGATGTGGCGAGCTCATCGCCGAAAATAGTCGCGCAGCCAAGCGCGGGGAAAATCTTACCGCTGAGCTTTGCGCAGGAAGGACTGTGGTTTATTGAGCAACTGCAAGGTAGCAAGCAGTATTATATGCCCGCTGAGTTTTTGTTACGCGGCAAGCTTAATATTCAAGCAATGCGCAGCGCTGTACAAGATGTGCTGCAGCGCCACGAAATACTGCGCGCTAGGTTTGTAAAAAATGAACAAGATGGCCAACCCCAGCTGCAAATAACGGATGACGTGATTGCGCCGTTCGAGTGGCTTGATATCAGTGTAGCAGCTGAGGAAACACGGCAAGCCTATATTACTTCACACCTTGAGGCCCATCAGAACAAGCCTTTTGACTTGGCTCATGATTGTTTGCTTCGCGTGCTGGTGGTAAGTAATGGCGATGAGCATCACCTTGCTTTTAATATGCACCATATTGTCTCTGACGGGGCGTCAATGGCGCTACTTGCACAAGAGATAGAGGCTGGCTATTGCAAACACATAGGCGCATCTTATACACCGCTTGCAACTATGCAGGTGCAATATAGTGATTTTAGTCAGTGGCAGCGAGCACAGCTAACGCCAGATCGCATCGAGGCACCACTGGCGCAACTAAAACAGCAATTTGGCGAATTAGCGCCGTTGCAGTCATTGCCTTGTGATTTTGTCCGTCCTGCGGTGCAGTCGTTAACGGGGAAGGTATATCGCCAAGCGCTTGATGCGTCGTTATTTGCGGCGATCTCGACACAGGCGAAGTCGCTCCAGCTCACACCCTTTATGTGGCTGCTCAATACCTTTATGTTGTTTATCGCAAGGCTTACGCAATCGCAGCAGGTGGTTGTAGGCACGCCAGAGCTTGGCCGTCATCATCCTGAATTAACGCCGTTAATTGGCTTGTTCGTTAATACCTTAGTGATGCAAGCAAAGCTTGAAAGTGATATGCCATTTAGCCAATGGTTGCAGCAACAAAAAGACCTCAACTTAGCGGCATTTGAATACCGCGATATTCCTTTTGATAAAGTGGTGGAAGCGGTTGGTGCTCCAAGAGATTTAAGTCACCATCCGCTAGTGCAAATATTATTTACACTGGAAACCCCTGATAAGCGTGCTTTTAAGCTTCCGGGATTATCGGTTCAAGAAGTGCAAAAACAACAGGCGGATAGCATAGCGGTAAAATGCGACTTAGAACTCAATGCCGTAGTTGATGAGCAGGCACTTTATTTACATTGGAAGTTTGATAGCCATCTTTACACAGAAGAAACCATCAAACATTGGGCGGATTGTTTCCATACGCTGCTTCAAGCTTGTGTTACAGCCCCTCATACCGCCGTTGGTGAACTTGCGTTACTGAACCAGAAGCAGCAACAAGCATTAATAACGGGCGCTCAATGCCAAGCGGCAACTTGGCCTAAGCAAGACACCATCACCAGTTTATTCACGCGCTACGCCGAGCACTTTGCCACACGTACTGCCGTGCAAGATAGCACGACTATGCTGAATTATCGTGAGCTTAACGATCGAGTCAATGCGCTGGCGGTAATGCTGTTACAACAAGGGGTCACGCCACGAACCATGCTGGTGGTGAGTGTATCACGCAGCATAGAGATGATAGTGACCTTGCTAGCAGTGCTTAGAGTGGGTGCTGCCTATGTGCCGGTAGATCCCGACTACCCGCAAGAGCGCATTGAGTATATTTTGGGAGACGTGCAAAGCCCATGGCTGCTTTGTGACAACGCTACGCAGGCACAGTTTAGTCAGCTTTCATACCAGCTAATTAATGTGTCACAGGCAGAGCATCAGGCCAGCCGCGAAGCCCTCAAGCAGCTTGATGCTATTCAGATTGAGCCGCAAGACTTGGCGTATATGATCTATACCTCTGGCACCACAGGGAGACCAAAAGGCGTACAAATTGAGCATCGTCATGTGGTGCGCTTACTTCATGTAGAGCCCAACTTATTCGATTTTAATGAGCAAGATATTTGGACCTTGTTTCATTCCTTCTGCTTTGATTTCTCTGTGTGGGAGATGTATGGCGCGTTACTCTTTGGTGGTCATCTTGTGGTTGTGGATAAAGCGACTGCGCAAGACACTCAAGCTTTTGCTCAGTTGTTGGTTGATGCTCGTGTTACGGTCTTAAATCAAACGCCAAGTGCGTTTTACGCGCTACAAGCCACGCTACTCAATGACAGTCAGCTGGCGAGCCAATGTGCAGTGCGGTACGTGATTTTCGGTGGTGAAGCGTTGCAGCCAAGTAAGCTACAACCTTGGGCACAGCACTTACCAAATTGTCAGTTAATCAATATGTATGGCATTACCGAAACCACGGTACATGTTACGTTTAAGGCGCTGGAGCCTGCGGATCTGACGCTCGGCACCAGTAATATAGGTCGTGCTATTCCGACCACCAGCTGCTATGTGCTTGATGACAAGCAAAGGCTCTTGCCGCAAGGTGCCGTGGGCGAGTTGTACGTAGGGGGCGAGGGGGTTTGTCGGGGTTATTGGCAACGTGACGAGTTAAACGCCACTCGCTTTATTCAAAACCCATTTAGTGAAGCGTCTGAGCAGCGATTATATCGCTCAGGTGATCTCGTGCGCTTAATGGCCAGCGGTGAGCTGAGCTATGTTGGTCGAATTGACGACCAAGTAAAGGTTCGGGGTTATCGCATTGAATTAGGCGAAATTGAAAACCAGTTGCGCCACCATCCCGAAGTGGCTGAGGTCACAGTGCTGTTAAATCGGCAAAACCCAGAAAATGTCTGGATCTGCGCCTTTGTGGTGTTACACAAACAGGTCGAGTTCGACGACATCACTTTAGTCATGCAGCAGTTTTTAAAACAAAATTTACCCGACCATATGTTGCCGGCCAAAGTGCAAGCGGTTTCAGCTATGCCACTGACCAGCAATGGCAAAGTAGATAAAAAAGCACTACTGCAGCAACTTGATACAAGCTTTAACGAAAACACTTATGAAGCACCGGTTGGCGAGCTTGAAACCCAACTAGCAAGCTATTTTGCTGAGACTTTGCAGCGCGAATCAGTTGGTCGTTATGACGACTTTTTTAGACTCGGCGGGCACTCGCTACTTGCTGCAAAACTGGCAAATCATATTCGCAAGACGCTGCAAATTGAGTTACCGCTGCAAGCGATTTTTACGCACTCTACAGTACAAGGTTTAGCGGCTGTACTTGAAAAGCAAGACGCGCAGCTAAGTGCTATTGCTGTGGTGGATAAAACCAATGGCGTAGTGTTGTCTTTTGCTCAGCAGCGTTTATGGACACTAGATCAAATGCAGCAGGGCAGCCAGCAATATCAAATTCAAGCGTTATTGGTGTTTTCAGGGGAGCTTGATCTGAGCGCGTTCGAGCAAAGTTGGCAAAAGGTGCTGTCACGGCATCAGGTGTTGCACTCGGCTATCACCAACACTAATGATGGGCCTAAACAGCACCTTGTGGCTTTGCCTGAGCATTTTGTTACGCTTATTGACGTCTCCACACAATCACCGCTTTGGCAAACTGTGGTTTGGCAGCGCGCGGTACGGGACGACCAAGCGCAGGGTTTTGATCTTAGTAAAGATCTAATGATCCGTGCAACTCTGGTTCGATTCTCATCAGGCTATCATCGTCTTATCGTCAATATGCACCATATTGCTAGTGATGCTCAGTCTATTGAAGTATTAATGCGAGAGCTCACACAGTTTTATGCCCATTACACCCAAGTCAGTGAACTTGCCCATGACTTGATTGCGCCACCTGAGGTGCAATACGCGGATTATGCCCATTGGCATCGAGCACAGTGCCAAGGCGCGCAGCAAAGTGCAGACATGGCATTTTGGTCTGCGTACCTTGACGATGCGCCGCCACTACATCAATTACCGCTCGATACGCCTCGTGGGCAGGCCGTGAACAATAGCGCGCAAGCATTTACTGAGCAGCTAAGCGCTGAAACATGGCAACGGCTACAACAGTTTTGTCAGCGTTTGGGAATAACCCCGTTTATTTGGTTGCATAGCGCGTATGCGGTGGTGCTTGCTAAGTTTAGCCAAGTGGATGATCTTGTGATTGGTGCGCCATTTTCAGGGCGGCATCACCCACAAGTGGAGCAGTTGATTGGCTTTTTCGTCAATGCCTTGCCAATTCGCGTGAAGGTCGATTGGCAGCAGAATTTCAGTCAGCTACTCGATATACAAAGAGAGCAGATTGAGCAAGTACATCAACATCAATCACTTCCCTTTGAGCAGCTCATTGACCATCTTGGTGTTAGCCGAGAGCTAAGTCACCAAAGTGTTTTCCAGTTGAGTTTTGCGTTTAATCCCGAGCCACAGCACACACCAGAGTTTGTGGGGCTCAGCACGGAAGTTTTAGCGTCGGAAAACGCGCGTGCCAAGTTTGACCTAGAGCTCAGCGCAACAGTAAATGGGCAAGGGTTGAGATTGCACTGGCTATACAACAGTGGATTATTTGAAAGAGAAACCGTAGCTAGCATTGCAGAGTGTTTTAATGTTGTGATCGCGCAGTTACTAACGCAGCCTGATTGCGCACTTGCGGATATAAAACTTTGCAAGGAGCAGAAGCTAGAGAGTCATGCGATTTCAGGCAAATCAGCGCCGGAACACTTTGAGCAGTCAGTGCTTGAGCAAATTGAGCGACATATGGCAGAGCCTGCACAAGCTGAGCGGCTCGCAGTAATTGACACAAACTCAAATCAAACCTTGAGTTATGGTGAGCTTAATGAAAGAGCCAAGGCATTGGCGGCGCTGTTATTAAGTGAAGGGCTGCAACCAGAGCAGCCTGTGCTTGTTGCGATGACGGGCAGCGCAGATCTCATTGTGGCGATGTTGGCTGTGTTAAAAGCGGGTGGATGTTATGTGCCTGTTGACCCTCATTACCCTCAAGCGCGAGTCAATTACATCGCTAAAGACAGCGGCGCAGCGCTGGTTTTAACCAAGTGTGAGTTTGCCGCTCGCTTTGAGGTAGCAGAGTTAGATGATAACGACATTGAGGCTGAATATCGCTCCTCACATGTCATTTGTGTTGATGACGCCAACGTGCAGGCGCGCCTTGCGACAATATCACTACCTCAGCAGTTTCCAAAAGTTAAAGCGGAGCAGCTGGCCTATGTTATTTATACCTCAGGCACAACAGGTAATCCTAAAGGCGTGATGATAGCCCATCAAGGGTTGGCGAATTTATGTGGTTGGCACCGACGAGCTTTTGCGGTGGATAATCATAGCGTTGCGAGTCAAACCGCCAACCCCGCCTTTGACGCGGCAACATGGGAAATTTGGCCTTATTTATGTGCTGGCGCGAGCCTCGTGTGTGTGACAAAAGCGGTGCTACAGTCACCGGCCGAATTAACAGCCTGTTTCAATACACACCAAGTCACGCATAGTTTTATTGCAACGCCAATCGCTCAAGCGCTGCTCACTGAGTCTTTGTTTAACCCGCAAAGCTTGCGCTATTTATTGGTTGGCGGCGATAAACTCGGTGCGCTTCAAGCAAAAGAATACGGATTTACCTTAGTCAATAACTATGGACCCACCGAAGCCTCGGTGGTCGCGACTTCAGGTGTGGTTGAGTTTGACGGAAAGGTGCCAGATATCGGCTTGCCCGTCGACAATAGCCAGCTATTTATTTTAGACCCACAACTGCGTGCTGTGCCTCAGGGGATGATTGGGGAGTTATACGTAACAGGGGCAGGACTTGCCAGAGGATATTTACATCAACCACAGCTTAGTGCTGAGCGTTTTGTTGAGCTACAAGTCTCTCCCTCGCACATGGTGCGAGCCTATAAAACGGGAGATTTGGTTCGCCTGCTTAGCAGCGGCCGTATCGCCTATATGGGTCGTAACGATGGACAAGTAAAACTGCGAGGGTATCGTATTGAACTGGCCGAAATTGAACAGCAAATTGGGCTGCTATCGAGCGTACAAGAATGTGCAGTTCAGATAACCACAAGCGCATCAGGGCAGCCACAGTTGCAGGCATTTGTGGTAACAACAACTGAGCCTCAAGTGCTTCAAGCCCAGCTAAAGGAAAGACTACCAAGTTATATGGTGCCAGAGCATTTTGTCATGCTCGCAAGGCTACCTTTGACACCGCATGGCAAGGTTGACCATCGTGCCTTGGCAACACTTGGTAAAACTCAACAGACTATCACAGTAACCGAGCCGAGCGTGGTCACACCACAGGCTAACAGCATGGTAGCCCAGTTACTGGCGATTTATCGGCAGGTATTAAATACACCATCGATGACCGCTGAAGATGACTATTTTGCGTTGGGCGGCGACTCTATTTTGAGTATTCAAATCGCAAGTAAAGCCAAAGCACTCAAGTTACCTGTTAGTGCTACCGACGTGTTTACCTACCCCAGTGTTTCGGCACTTGCAGCAAGACTTGCCCAGCAAGATATTCACCTGACTATGGGTAAAGAAAGGCAGCCATTGGTTGGTCAACTCGATAAATTACCAATTCAGCATTGGTTTTTCGCCCAACAATTTGCCAAACCCAGTCATTGGGATCAAAGCGTGTTGGTGAGTGTAGATAAATCCGTCACACCAGCGCAGCTCAAGCAAGTGATAGGGTACTTGATAGCTCAGCACGATGCGCTACGTTTGGTGGTTGCGGATGAAAATACCCTATTTGTACGTGATGGCATTGATATTAAAAAGGTATTTACGGCGCATACGCTTGAGCGTGACGCATGGCAAGCTGAGCTGAGCGAGTTCAGTGAGCAAGTGCTGCAAGGTTTTGCGTTTACTGGCACGCCACTGTTTAAAGCAGTGTTATTTGTTACACCTGACGGCGAAGCCAACAATCGCTTGCTGTTTAGCGCACATCACTTGCTAGTGGATGGCGTCTCTTGGCGTGTGTTACTTGAAGATGTAAGTCAGCTATTACAGCAGCAAACAAACAATGTGCCGCTGGAGCTTCCTGCCGCAAGCGCGAATTTGGCTGAACTTACCGATTTTTATCGTGAACTTGCAACCGATGAGCGTGGTTTGCGCAAATGGCAGAAGGTGGCTGCACTGGCTGAAACTTCGCACTTATTGAGTCTTAAAGATACAAGCGCGATCCCAACCATAGCCAAAGTTCGCCACACATTGTCAGCAGCGCACACCCGTGCGCTACTGGGATCCGCCAACACCAGTTACGGTACGACGGCGCAAGCATTGCTGCTTAGTGCGCTTGCCTGGTGTGCGCAAAAGTGTGGTGCAGGCAGTGAAGTGATCATGCTAGAAGGGCATGGTCGCGAGTTACTGACGGAGGCACTGGATAGCAGCCGAACCATTGGCTGGTTAACGGCGCTCTATCCAATGCAGTTATTTAGTAATGGTAGCCGCTTGCATGATGTGATTTGCAGTATCAAGGCAGAGCTTGAAAGGAGCGCTAAAGTCGCCAGTAGTTATGGTGCAGCGCGGTATTTACACCCAGAACCAAACGTTCGCTCGTCGCTTGAGATTGATACCCGAGGCTTACTGTTTTTCAACTATTTAGGCCAGCTAGATACAGTCATTGAGCAACAAGGTTTGCTGGGCGAGGCCCGTGAGTCGACTGGCACTTTGGTTGCAGAGTCAAACCTCAGTTACTTTGGAGCGCAGCTAACAGCGGCAGTTGTCGATGGTCAATTGGCGTTAACGTTAGAGTTTGACAGCCTGCGCTTAGCATCTGAAGCAGCAGAGCGATTAAGTAAAGAGATACTCGAAAGTCTAATTCAGGTCATCGAGCATTGCCAATCCCAGCCTCAACGTCATTACACAGTCAGTGACTTTGCACTTCTCAGCGGCATTTCTGAACGGCAGTTACAGCGCATACTTGGGCAGGTTGAAGGGGAAGTTGAGGATATTTACCCTCTAACTGGTTTGCAGCAAGGCATGTGGTTTCACAGTCAAACGGCACGAGAGGCGCACACTCAAAGCACGCTACCTTACGTCGAGCAAACCAGCTTATTGCTACAAGGTTGTGTGGATATTGAGGCGTTGAGTTATGCTTGGCAGCAATTGATTAAGCAGCACAGCATATTACGCTCGGCATTTATAGACGTTGCTGGCGAGCCGCTGCAAGTGGTCTGTAAACATGCCGATGTGCCACTCAAACTGCTGCACAGCAGTGTCATTGCAGAAGAGCAATCGCAAATAGTGAAATCACGGGCCGCGGTGGAGCTTGCCGAGCCGCTTAGGCTTTCACAAGCGCCTTGTATGCGATTGAAGTTAATTGCTTTTGAGGATGGCAATGTTGGGGTGGTTTGGACTTATCATCATCTCATCATGGATGGTTGGTCGCTGCCGGTATTATTTGCTGAATTATTGGCATTTTATCAAGCCCGTTGCCAAGGTGAGTTACGGCCCATTGTGGTAGATAATTTCCGCGATCATATCGAATATTTGCATACGCATGTTGACCGCGACGAAGCGTTTTGGCGGGAGTATCTGGGTGGAGTTAGCGCGCCCACATTACTCAGCGAAAAGGTACTTCACACTGAAAATCACACTGAAAATAAAGCGGCTGGTGTTAAAGAACTTAGTGTGACTTTACCGCAATCGCTGCAAGATGCCGTGACTCGCTTTACAGGCGAACAAGGACTTACCGTCAATCAGTTTATCCAAGGGCTCTGGGCGTATTGGGTGGCAAATTGCTGCAACGAACCGTATGCCTTATTTGGTCAAACCATTGCGGGCAGACCTACAGCGCTTAGTAGAATGGCGCAGCGCGTTGGCTTGTATATCAATACGCAAGCGGTCCATATCGCGATAGATCAAGCTGCGCGTGTGAAAGATTACCTGCAAGCGGTGAAGTCGCAGCTTACGGCATTGGCGCAGCACCCGCATACACCACTGACACAAGTTCATCAGTGGTCGGGTATTGAGAACGACAGTCCATTGTTTGATTGCTTGTATGTTTTTGAAAATTATCCGCAAGATCCGTTGCAAAATAGCGCTGCGCTGCCATTTATTGCAACAACCTTAAGCGAAGTTGACGAAACACACTACCCATTGACCTTTGTGGTCGGCGTAGGGGCGAGTTTATCGCTCACGCTGAGCTATCAGCAGCAATGCTTTGATGAAGTGTTTATCGAGCAAAGCCTTGCGGCGATGCAGCAGCTGATGTTAGCTGCGACACAACAGCCCGAACAAACACTTGGGAAATTGTCTTGGCAGTCTCAACACGCGCAGTACAGCAAGGCATTGCCTCTACCTACTTTTTCACTGACGCAAGCGGTGCAATATCAAACGCCAAATTTACCAATTCAGCAATTATTTGCTCAAGTTGCTGCTGAATTTCCTGAGCATATTGCTATTCGTGAATATAGTACCGCCTCTGGGGAGGCTCGCTGTTATCGCTATTCACAGCTGGATAAAGACGCCAATCAGCTCGCCCATTACCTTGCTTCACGACTAGAGCCGAGTACAGCCCCCGTTATTATTGGCCTGTGTCTAGAGGCGAATTACCAGCTTATTGTGGCTATGCTTGCGGTGCTCAAATTGGGCGCAGCTTATCTACCAATTGCACCAACACTACCCGAGTCTCGACGTCGTTTGCTGCTGCAAAATGCCAATGCAGCCATGCTGGTTTCTAAAACAGAATATTGGCAGGGTAGCTCGGAGCAGGTGGTGCCTCAAGTCGATTTAGATAGTATTCAGGGCGCTTTGGCTGAGCAGCCTAGTCGTTGCTTTACTGCGCCATGCCAGATTGACGACCTCTGTTATGTAATTTATACCTCGGGCACCACGGGCATGCCAAAAGGGGTGATGGTGGAGCATGCCAGTGTCGTTAATTATGTGCAGGCATTAGCCGCGCAATATGCGATTACGCCAAGCGACAATTACCTGCAATTTGCTAGCATGAGTTTTGATGTGTTTGCCGAAGAAGTCTTTTGTACTTTACTTCGTGGCGCAACCTTGGTGATGGCACCGACAGACGACATGTTGGACCCCAATAAGTTGGCGCAATTAAGCCAAGATGCCGAGTTAACGCTGATGAGTTTACCGACGGCGTATTGGCATCAACTTGCAGCGACTTCAGTCACCTTGCCAACCTCGCTGAGGATCATCACCATAGGTGGCGAGCAAATGCTGATTGCCGCGCTCACCGATTGGCAGCAGCGCTATGGCGACCATATTCGAATTATTAATGCCTATGGCCCGACCGAAGCAACCATTTCTGCAACCCTTAATGATGTCACACACTTCAGCGGTGCACGCGTGCCGATCGGTCAACCCGTCGAGGGTTTATCTTTATATTTACTTGATGAACAGCTTCGAGCGGTGGCTACCGGTGTGGAAGGGGATTTATACATTGCAGGTATTGGCCTTGCCAGAGGCTACCTCAATGACGAAGAAAAGACGCAGCAGGCCTTTATCATTGAGCCAAATAGCGGCCAGCGACTTTATAAAACCGGCGATCGTGCTTGCTGCTTAGCCTCAAATGAATTGCTGTATCTAGGCCGTGGTGATGACCAAGTTAAAGTGCGCGGTTACCGCATCGAACTGGGTGAGATTGAGCGGCAACTTCAGCTGCTAGACGAAGTTGCTGCGTGTGCTGTGGTGGTGCGTGAAGATAGCAGTAACAACGCGCAATTAGTGGCATTTGTGCAGCCAACGCAACATACGGAAGTGAATGATGCAGCTCTGCGAGCGCAATTACGCGCAGTACTACCCACTTACATGGTCCCTGAGTTGTTTCAATCAGTTAGCCAACTTCCGCTGACAACGAACGGCAAAGTAGATCGCAAACAGCTCATTGCGCTGGCCGGATCATACACTCCGCCTCAACCCTTGCGGCAAGAGGCTAAGCTGGAAAGGCTTACACCACTACAAACTCAATTAGTGCAGCAGTTTGCTAGTCGTTTGCTGGTGGATGGAGTGTACCTTGACGATAACTTCTTTAATTTAGGTGGTCATTCGCTATTAGCGATGCGTTTAGTGGGTGATATTAATCAGCACCTACAGCTCAATTTGCCACTGTCGGCACTTTTTGAGCATCCGACTGTGCGTGGGCTCAGCCAGTATATTCAAGCATTGAGGGATAGTTTCGGCGAATGTCATGGTAAACCTCAATCGCTTGAAACCTTAGTGTGTTTGCAAGAGGGCGAGCTTGGTTTTACACCAGTGGTGTTGATTGCGGGAGCGGGGGGTTGGTTAATGGCATTTCATGCGTTAGTGAATGGGCTTGATAGCCGTATACCCGTTTATGGCTTGCAGCCAGAGGCGCTAGCCGAGGAACCCGAGACGCTAACCTCGATTAGACACACCGCAGCGTATTACTTGAGTGTATTAGCAGGCGCTGAACTTGGTGAGCAAGTGCATTTGGTCGGACATTCTTTTGGCAGCTTTATCGCCTATCAACTTGCCACTTTACTTGAGCAGCAAGGTCGAATTGGCTGTTCGGTAACTGTGATTGATACGCCTGTACCGAGCAACCCAGCGCTTAACTTAGATGAAGCGCAAATCGCACAAATGATGCTGGATAATCTGATAGCGTTTTTTCGTCTCAGTGTCTCTGATGCGGAAATCAGTGCCTATAAGCAAGGTGAAGCTTCAACACGCATTGCCTATCTCAATCGCTGGATACATCAAGCTGGATTTAACTTTAGTGATGCGCATTTACGCCACTTTCAACAAGTTTTTAGTGCCCAACTGCGAGCAAATATTGAGATGCCGTCTATGCTTAGCGACACCCTAATCTGCGTTGTAAAAACGCAGCAAACGCAAGAATTTGAAGGCCATCCTGTGAATAAAGACATGGGATGGAAACCATTTAGTCACTCTCTCTCTTGTTATGAAGTCAAAGGAGATCATTTGTCCTGCCTGCAAGCCGAGCAAGTAGGGCAGTTGGTTAACATAATTGAGCGCAACTATGTGTTGCACTAGCAAAAGTACATACTTTTAAGGATGGGAAAACAATGGATCACGCACTTTCTTTGGAATTGGATCCGACAACGATTGCAGCAGACTCTCGGATACATGACTTATCTGAGGTTAAACAAAGCGGCTTGGCATGGGTGAAAAACAACGTTCAAGAGGTGAATAACTGGGTTGAGCGAGATGGTTTTGCATTGCTTCGTGGCTTAAATATTGTGAGCACGAATCAGTTTAGCGCCATACTTGAGACCTTGTTTGGTGAGCGTTTAAGCCAGTATGTTTATCGCTCTTCGCCACGAACGGCACTGAACAACAATATTTACACCACCACGGAATATCATGCCGATCAAGTGATCCTGCAGCATAACGAAAATGCTTACTCCAATGTATGGCCGATGCGAATGGGCTTTTTTTGTGTGATCCCAGCAACCACGGGTGGGTGCACACCACTTGCCGACAGCCGTGAAGTATATCGTTGTATTCCCAGTGAATTAAGAGACAAGTTTGAGCGTTTAGGTGTGCAGTACGTGCGTAACTACGGTGATATCGACCTACCTTGGCAAGAGGTTTTTCAGACTGAGAGTAAAGCCGAAGTTGAGCAATATTGCCGACAAAATGAAATCGAATTTACTTGGCTTGATGATAAAAGGCTACAAACCAAGCAATGGCGTCCGGCGGTCATGCGCCATCCAAAAAGTGGTGAAAAGGTATGGTTTAATCAAGCTCACTTGTTCCACTGCTCGAGCCTAGATAATCAACTCAGTGCACAAATGCGTGACAGTATCGGCAGCGAATTTTTACCTCGTAACGCCTTTTTTGGTGATGGTAGCGAAATAAGTGACCAAGACATCAAGCTCATCAATCAGGTTTATCAAGACCTCACTTTTGCTTACCCGTGGCAAAGAAACGATATTTTGCTGCTGGATAATATGCTGTTTACTCATGGCAGAGAGGCCTATACAGGCACTCGTAAAGTACTAGTTGGCATGGCAAATATCGCGTCAGCATAACTAGTTGGTACTCATTCCGATGAAAATCGGGCAACAACATTTGTTAGTGGTTACGTGGTTGGCAATGTAAGGAATGAAAAAATGAAATGGCTAATACAACTACGGCTAAGAATGATGATGCTATTTTGCATCACCTTAGCACTGGCTTCTTGTTTGCAGAAAAAGAGCATCGCAGATAATCACACGATTATGCCTAATCAATTAGAAATGATAGCGGCGGTGGTGAAGGAATATTGCGATGCCAACCTATTCTTTGGCACGGTTTATATCACCTCGGTTGATAAGGTGGTGTACCAGTCCAACTGCGGACCACAGAACATGCAATATGATGTTGATAACAGCGTTAAGTCCAAGTATCGCATCGGTTCCAATACCAAAGCGTTTTCGGCTGCTATTTTAATGAAGATGTTAGATGGTAAGGACTTACGGCAGGAAACCATTGGCGATCACTTGCCTTGGTACCCAGATAACCAATGTGCGGATGTTTCGCTACATCATTTGCTTACCATGTCGTCTGGGATCAATAACTACAGCGACAACGAAGCCGTATACGATAACTACGGTTGGCGGCCTTATTTATATAACTCGAGTCTAGATCTTAACGGTCCGGAAGATTTTAGTAATCGCTTTTGCACCTGTGGTGCCGAAGCGGGGCAAAGTGGCACACCGTCATTTACGCCCGGCAGCAAGTATGAATACAGCAACTGTAACTATTATCTCATCGGTAATATCATTGAGCAGCTAGCGGCTGGCAAACAAGGCAATATTAGTCGTGAGTATTGGTTTGCTAATATCGTTCAAGAGCAAATTCTAAACCCGCTTAGCATGACGGACAGCGGCTCTTACAGTGCGATTGGTGTCTATTCAAATATGACCACAGGCTATATCTATAATCAAAACCAATACTTACCCCTTGCCAATGGTCGTCCACCAGCTACAGGTGGACCTGCACCTTACGAAGACATTTTAGTGAATCCATATAGCAACCCTTTGGTACTGTATTCCGCTGGAGATTTGTATTCCACAGTGGAAGACATGCATAAGTGGGATCAAGGCTTGTATGGCACTCAAATCTTAAACGATACCCAGAAACTAGCGGCCTTTGCTCCCTACTCTAACACTGGTAGCAGCGACGAGTGTGAATACTATGGCTATGGTTGGTTTGTGACTTATGTCGACCCAAACCAGTACGGCAAAGTGGCAAATTGCCCCGAAAACCCAGCCGATGCAAATCTCAGAATGTATGAAAAATTTTTACAGTACTCTGGTAGTTACCCCTATTCATGGGTGACCAGTTTCACCCGTTTACTGGAACGAGATCAAAGCATCATGGTGTTTAGCAACTATGTGAAAGAGGGGATTGAGTCAGATTGTATCGCCAAGGAGATCCGCAACATTATCTTCTATAGTGATAAACACCGTACCGAGCAATGCCAGCAAGATTTGAATCAGGCATAACGCGGTAGGGAAAAATACCGAGCTTTCGTGCTCGGTTAAACAAATTAATAGAACGCCTGCAGTAGGTGGCAACGTTTCGCTCAGTTGTATTTGTGACACTGTGCAAATCCTTGGTTGTTCTTAGGTTTACTTCTTCATCATGGATGAAGGCGGTAAAGCTCAGAGTTGAATAAGTGCAACTTGTTTGATTTTGGGTACTAGGGCAAGTGCCAACATGGTGCTTGATGAGTTCGACAACTGTTTAAATAAATCATAGAGGATGAATTATGGCAGTGACAAAAACAGCGAAGGATGACAAGGCGAGCGACGCTCCAGAACAACAGGAATCACAACTTGTTGCTGATGAAGACAGAGCAGCCGTTGCTCAGCTGATTGTCGACAAATACACAAAATGGTCGTTTGGCTCTGGGTTTATTCCCGTTCCTGCGGTTGATTTAGTGGCGTTGACAGGGATCCAAATGAAGATGATAGGCGAAGTAGCAAAAGTCTATGGTCAATCATATGGTGACAACAAGCTGCGTGGCACAGTAAGCGCATTGATCGGCGGCTCTTTTCCACAAACCTTAGGGGGCGCGGGACTAAGCAGCTTTTTGAAGGCGGTTCCTGTCCTTGGCACGTTAAGCGCAATCGCATTTATGCCTGTTGTGTCTGCGGCATCAACACACGCAGTAGGCGCAACTTTTGTTCGACACTTTGAAAATGGCGGCACGCTGATAGACCTGAATCTAGCAAGTATGAAAGGGGATATCGCAGACATCGCAGCTAAGTATCGTGCAAATAAAGGGAATGCGGACGCAACAGCTACAGCGGAAAAAGCCACAGTATAACCGATATTGGCTGACATAAACCGGCAGGCAACTGCTGGTTTATTCTTCGCACCGAATTTATCAACAACTTGGAGAAAATTATGCTTATCGCTTTATATTTAGTGTTATGCATTTTAACTGGTTATTGGGGACGAAACACCTTTGCCGGACCTGTGGGCTTCTTTTTAATTTCGTTGATGTTTACGCCTATTGTTGGCTTGATCATTTTACTAGTTGGGCAAAAGCGCAAGCCCACAGAGGTGAATGACGAGGAATGAGATCTTACATTGCCGGTAAAACTGGGCGATTTATAAATATAACTTAATGTTTTAATGCAATATTTATTTAAATCCAACAGGCAGTTTTGATTTTTAGGGACTATGCTAAGTAGCATGCGCGGGCGGTAGCCCAATAACAATAAAAGATAATAACAATGGTATTGTACGAATTAATTCGCCGACATATTCAGATAAAGAAAAGGACCTTTATTGCACTGGGGTGTATTTCTGGTTTGGCCAACGCGTTGGTGCTTGCGCTTATCAACAACGTAGCTGCCAATATCTCTGATATTAATAAAGAAAATCATATTCTTTACTACTTGGTGCTATTTACACTGACGATTGCAATATATGGTTTCACTCAGCAAAGATTGATGACTAAAGCCGCGCAAATGGTGGAGCGTGCTATAGATAAATTGAGAGTCGATCTGTTTGAAAGCATTCGTCATACCGAGCTGTCAACGCTAGAGAAAATTGGTAAAGAGCGGATCTTTAATACCATCAGCA
Source organism: Pseudoalteromonas sp. XMcav11-Q (assembly GCF_040104525.1). Taxonomy (NCBI): domain Bacteria; kingdom Pseudomonadati; phylum Pseudomonadota; class Gammaproteobacteria; order Alteromonadales; family Pseudoalteromonadaceae; genus Pseudoalteromonas; species Pseudoalteromonas sp. XMcav11-Q. Next base: position 194,198 of record NZ_JBECOX010000008.1, on the reverse strand, counting down.
AAGAGTTACAGACCATATCTCAGTCGGCGCAGCTGTTTGTGATCATTGGTCAATCCATCAGTTTGGTGTTTTTCACATCTCTTTATATTGCCTGGCACTCTTTTGTGGCTTTTATGGTTATCTCGACACTGATTTTGGTCGGAGCCAGTATTCACCGTTTACGCGCCAATGAAATCCAGCGCAACATGCGCATTTCTTTTGAAAGCGAAAACCAGCTTATTCAACGCTTATCTGACTTGCTCGATGGCTTTAAAGAAGTAAAGCTCAGTGAGCCAAGAGCGGAAGATTTAGAACATGAGTACCGCCGTGATTCGAATCGTGCAAGGCGTGCAAAAACCAAAACCCAAACCTTGTTTGCGACCGACTTTATTCTGTCGCAAATCACCTTTTTCGCAGCCACAGGCGCTATGGTGTTTATCGTCCCTATGCTCTCTGACGTGTATACTGATGTTGTCATTAAAGTCACCACCGCATCGCTATTTTTAATCGGCCCTATTACCAGTATTGTTGGTGGGATCCCTGTGTTCACCACCGCAACAGAGGCGGCGCAAAACGTCTTAGCATTGGAACGCGATTTAAAAAATGTCCAAGATGAGCAAGAGGTTAAACGACCTGAACCGAGTGAAAGCCTAACCACATTCAATGCCATCACCTTAGCGGGGGCGTTTTATCAACATCAGAAAAAATCGAGCGATCGTCCGTTTGCTGTGGGGCCGGTGGATATCACCTTTGAACAAGGGAAAACCACTTTTATTACCGGTGGTAATGGTAGCGGTAAAACAACGTTTATACGGATGTTGACTGGCCTTTATGAATTACAGAGCGGACAAATCCTTTTGAATGGCAAAGCGGTTACGGAAGATAATCGCCTTGCTTATCGAAGCCTATTCACAGCCGTTTTTGCGGATTTTCATTTGTTCCAGCAGCTCTATGGTATTCGTGATTTGAGTACTGAAGAAATCGACGAATGGTTGGACTTTTTAGAGATGCGCGCCAAAGTGGGTATTCAAAATGGGGCGTTTAGCACCATAGATTTATCATCAGGTCAGCGCAAGCGCTTAGCGCTTTTGAGTACCATTTTAGAAAATCGTCCCATTTACATCTTTGATGAGTGGGCGGCAGATCAAGATCCTATCTTTAGACGAAAATTCTACGAACAAGTGTTACCTCGTTTAAAAGCGCGTGGTAACACCATTATTGCCATCACCCATGACGACGCCTATTTCCATTTGGCCGATGTGCACTTAAAAATGGAGGAAGGTCAGTTGTTAGCACACCTCGACAGTGAAAGTAATGGAGTACCATCATGAACATTAATATTTCAGGGGATTTTGCCTTACTCGTCGCCGGCGGCTTAATACTGGCACTGATCCTATCTAATTTGCTCATGCGGGTGTTAAAGCGTTACAAGCCCAAGTGGCATAAGCGTATTTTGTCTTGGCGTTTTCGCGCAGGTGTGACGTTACTTATTCTACTGTTTATTGCCGTTGCATTGGTCAAAGTTATTTTTATTAAAGTCGACTCAGGTCAAGTTGGGGTGCTGTGGAAGCGCCTTGGCGGTGGTACGTTTGTAGAACATCCATTTTATGAGGGTACGGTGCTGGTTTATCCCTGGGATACGTTGACGATTTATTCGAGTCGATTTCAAACTGCGACCACAGAGATCCACGCCATTACCTCCGAGGGGCTCAGGATCAAAATGGAAATAACAGTGCGATACCGTCCTGTTGTGGAACATATTCCTTACCTACACAAGTTAGTCGGGACAGACTATCTTGATGAAATTGTGATCCCTGAAGTTGCATCAGCGGTTCGTATGATTGTTTCTGATTATACCGCTGAAGAGGTCTATGCTAATCAGCGATTAAAGATCCAAGATCAACTGTTAAGCACTGTGTTGAGAGAAGTTCAGCTACAAGAGAAGTCGATACTCAAACAAGAAAAAAGCGAAATGCAAGGGCACAATTTGGTTAATTTAGACGATATGCTTATTCGTCAGGTTGATATTCCTGAAGGCGTGCATAGTGCGATTGTTGCGAAGGTAAATCAAATGCACTTATACCAAGAATATAAAATGCGTTTAGATGTTGCTGAAAAAGAGGCTGAGCGAAAGAAAGTGGAGGCTCAGGGGATAGCCGACTTCCAAGAAACAGTGAGTGGCGGGATATCTGAAACCTACCTAAGGTGGCGTGGCATAGAAGCAACCATAGAATTGGCGAAATCTAATAACGCAAAAGTGGTGGTAATAGGCAGTGGTAAAGATGGCCTACCATTGATCTTAAATACGGAGGGCAGCACATCCGCTTTGCCTGCCTCGGTTAACCCAAATGCTACGGATCCACAAAGCCAAGAGCCACAAACGCCTAATGCGACTAAATCAAAGTAAGGAATAGTTACATTTTCAGTGTCACGGACTACACTGTGGCGATAAAGGAAAAGAGAAGGACAACGAAAAATGCAAATTGATTTACATCATGGCATGACATGGGTGGTCGCACGCGCGGCGGGATTCACTGACCAAGAGGCTGAAATTATTGCTCACGCGGCACAATACGTAGATGATGCAACAAACTATGGTCACATCAAGTTTGATAACGGTGCTGCTTACGAGCGCATCGCAACCGCCCATAAGATGCTCGATTATAAAAACCTAGACAGCTTAAAGAACATGAAAGTGTGGGTACCTTTTCATTTCCTACCGGGTAATGGGGGGTTACCTGCTGGGCAAAATCCGTCGGGCACCTTTATTCAAAAGCTAGTGTGTAAGCCACATTCCCATGTAGCAAAAGATATGGTCGCTGAGTGTATTGCAGATAAGCATAGGCCTTATGGACTGCACCGCCTTGGTATCACCTCTCATGTCTTTATTGATACTTGGGGCCACCAGGGATTTGCTGGCATACAGCATGAAGTCAATGAAGTGACTGAAATAATGGACTTGAATGGTGAAGCAGAAGAGACTTGGCGCGAGCGAATAAGCGAATACTTTTCTGATGTTTTTCAAGATGATATTCCAAGTTTAGGACATGGGCAGGCGCTTTCCCACCCTGATCAGCCTCATCAGCAGTGGAGTTACATCAACGGGTTGGGCGAGAAAGTGGTGCGAGATAATCCAAGCGATTTTCTGGTCGCAGCCGATGAGCTCTGTAAAGTCTATCAAGACTATCTAGGCGAGGCTACAAGGGGCTTGAGTGAGTCATTAAAGCAAAAAATAGCGCAGTGCTTTGCTGAATTTGATATGGATGATGGTGAAGAACGTCATCAACTATGGCTTGATGCCATTGAAGCTAACCGATTTGGGCTTGGAAGTTATACCCTAACTTACATTGCAAAAGGTGAAGGGTCGTGGAAACACCAAGCGCTAGGTACAACCCGTGCTAAAGGTGACGACGATAGCTATTCATTTCGCAGTGAATTCTTAACTTCTAACTGGAAGTATTTTCACGATGCAGCTAAAAAGCATCGCCTCTGTGTTATTGATGATATTTTGCCCAAATACGGAATTTGTGTGAGCTAAGTCTCATTAAAGTAAGTGCAGCTAGGCTGCACTATTTTTGTGTTTAAAATAGCTCGGAAGAAAGCTCGCGGGATTGTGAATTTTGGTTAATATGCCAAGTTTCGACAAGGCGAGTCGTACCACCCGAGTTTTTACAAATTAATTCTGTCACCAGCACTTTATAAAAACCACTGTATTTAGCCTCACCCACAACATTCAAGACATCACTATAAAATCCACCTTGATGTCTTTCATTGAAAAATACTGGGTTACCACTGACATAATTGGCTTTGCGGCACTGGCCTTGGTGCGAGTTGTTATTAATATTAATCAAGCCGGTATATTGAACATCCGCAAAATACCCTGGGCCATTGCTCGGCGTTTGCCAATCAGCCACTGTAATTTCACTGTGCCATACAACGGCGGGAGCCTTGGGTATCTTGTGATAAACAATCGCCTCTTCACCTGAGGGTAACGTGCAGCTGAGTTTAAGCGACTTTTCTGTCAGCTTATGCTCCGCAGGCAGTGGGCCAGAAATAAAGGGCGCGTTGAATGTGAGAGGAGCAATCAAATCGCCGGTTTGTGTATTAACCACTTCAAATTGATGGCACTCATCCGCCGCTAAGCCGCCCGTGAGCGCATTAAAGTACTCAGTTGTGCCTGCACGAGCTGAGATAAAATCAACAGGTGCGCCCTGATACTGCGAATGATCTCCAGCACCATCCTGATCATAAAATACCTGAGTAGCCAAAACAGAAGTGGAACTACAAGCCAATGCCATCGCAAGCAGTCGAGTGTTGAATGTAACCATAGTCTTTCCTTTACAGTTGTGTTTGTTTTTTATTCAGTCTCAATATAAGGTAAATGTAACTTCATGCAACTTTTTGATTTTTATGGTTTTGGCAATTATCTAATTACTGCAACTGCTATTTGGAGTGGTGCGTGATGTGGATATAAATGCTAAGAGTTTAGCCAGCGTTAGATGAATGGAGTTCAAGTGGGTAGAGGTTCAACTCATCTGACGCTTTGGGACAATAAAGGTAGTCTAAATGCAATAAAGTCAATTTTGGCCGAGTTGTTGAAGGAGGAGAAGTTGTGGCGAATAGCTTTATTTTATAAAAGGATGGCAGCTGGAGGCGAATAGGCTAGCTTAAAGTTGTTTGAACCAAGAGTTGGCTTTCCTTGGTTCAAAATACCCTAAAATACAGTTTGGATTGATTATGCATAGCTGTATGTGATTTCTTTCTCGAAAACCTGCGCCATCATATAAGTGGGAGCCTTCAGGAAACATACCTCGAACAGAATCAATGAAATTAGGATGTTTTTGGATTTTTCTTTTATTTTCAGGAGCCGAATGATTCGTTAATTTAAGGTCTTCAGCGATAAGGTCATTATTTAATTGCTGTAAGCGTAGCATTACTTTGCAATCAAGTTCGCGGACGTAGGTGATATCTTCATAGATAACTCGATTTTTTGGTAGCGGCTTACCAACTTTGTCGAGTTCATTTTTTAGTATTTGATAGGTAGTTGCGACTTTATTGATATCTTGGCTATCCAGAAGATCGACACAATGTCCTAGCTTGATAAATGCTCCAATAACAGTAGGGTTGTCAATGCTGTCTTTATTTTTAGCCCAATCTAGAGCTCTCTCGTAATCATTTTCCCAAAAGTATATACCATGACCTAACCAGTCATAGTCATTTTCACTTTTGGCGATCGAGGCACCGTTCTTGATTACTTCATCAAAGATTTTTTGGTCACATCCGTGAAAACCAACAACTACACCAGGAGATATATACATCTAGGCCGAAATTTTATCTAGCAGTTCACCCTGTGCGTCTAAAATACCAGCTCTTTGTAAGGAGTCTGTAATAGCATCTACAGAAATGTTAGTAGCCACAGTTGAAGCCTGAGGGTGGCTGACAGTGCGACGTACTCTGTGTCCCCGACGAGTTCTTGGGTTTAATTCTTTAGCTCGTGACTCTAGTTCCGCCTGTAAATCAAACATTGCTTACCTTCAAAAAAATATTTACTACTTTTCATTCTACCCTAATTGACGATATCGTCAATTTACCACAATACATTGAAAGTTTATGGTACTTGTTATGTCACCTTTGCTTATAGCTTTTTCAATGAGCAAGCTTATGTATGCTCAGCATATTACATGCTTTAAGAGAGATAGTACCGAGTGGATTCGGTTAGTAGTTAATAACGTGGAAGAGTAGGAAAAATGGTGGCCCCACCTGGACTCGAACCAGGGACCTAACGATTATGAGTCGTGCGCTCTAACCAACTGAGCTATAGGGCCATTTTGTGTTTTTGCGCGTTATATTCGTCCATGAAGCTTGGTTCCGGTCTCGGATTCAACGCTCAGGGTCGCTGCGCTAATATCCCTTCGCTTCCTCGACGTAAACTTTCTTTGAAAGTTTACCCAACTGAGCTATAGGGCCATTTTGTGTTTTTGCGCGTTATATTCGTCCATGAAGCTTGGTTCCGGTCTCGGATTCAACACTCAGGGTCGCTGCGCTAATATCCCTTCGCTTCCTTGACGTAAACTTTCTTTGAAAGTTTACCCAACTGAGCTATAGGTCTATTTGCTGTAGTGATTTAAAGGTAAATCACTGAAAGCGCAGGCAGTATAAAAATTTTTAACAGGCTTGTCACTATTAAAACGTGAAAAAGTCGGGGCGAATGGATTGATTGCTCAATAATAAGCCAATGTTGTAGCGGTTAGGGTGTTGCGTTGTGCGGATCATTAAAATGGTGAGGTAAGTACTGGTCTGGTTTTGCAGTGTAAAAAAATAGAGTTACTTAGAATTCGGGTTGGATTTTTGCTGTAAACACAAGATGAGCAAGCAGTAACGTTCGCTGGAAGTAGGGCAGAGATAAAAGAAGCCGGCAATTGGCCGGCCTCTTTTAGGAGAACGAATTAGGTTATTGGTGCATGCCTAGTTTTTTCTCTAGGTAGTGGATATTCGTGCCACCGTTTTGGAAGTTCTCGTCTGACAAGATCTTCTTGTGAAGCGGGGTATTGGTTTTAATCCCGTCAATTACTAGCTCATTTAGTGCGTTTTTAGCACGAGCGATCGCAACATCACGGTTCTCACCATAAGTGATTAACTTACCGATCATCGAGTCGTAATGTGGCGGTACTGTGTAATCAGCGTAAATATGGCTGTCCCAACGGATCCCAAGGCCACCTGCTGGGTGGAAGCGTGTAATTTTACCCGGTGAAGGGATAAAGCTCTCTGGGTCTTCTGCGTTAATACGGCACTCGATTGCGTGACCACGGATCACCACGTCTTCTTGTGTGATAGAAAGCGGTTGACCAGCAGCAATCTTAAGTTGCTCTTTGATTAAGTCTACGCCAGTGACCATTTCTGTTACTGGGTGCTCAACCTGAATACGGGTGTTCATTTCAATGAAGTAGAACTCGCCGTTTTCGTATAAGAATTCAAACGTACCTGCGCCGCGATAACCAATCTCGATACATGCACGAGTACAGCGATCACCAATGTATTTACGCATTTCTGCTGTGATCCCTGGTGCAGGTGCTTCTTCCACTACTTTTTGGTGACGACGCTGCATTGAACAGTCGCGCTCACCTAGGTGGATTGCATTGCCTTGACCGTCAGCGAGTACTTGAACTTCGATATGGCGTGGGTTTTCTAGGAATTTTTCCATGTAAACCATACCGTTACCGAAGAACTGCTTCGCTTCTTGTTGTGTTAAGGCGATAGAGTTTGCAAGTTCTTTTTCGTTGCGAACGACACGCATACCACGACCACCGCCGCCGCCAGCCGCTTTGATGATAACTGGGTAGCCGATACGCTTAGCGATCTGCGTATTGCGGTCGTTGTCATCTGTCAATGGACCATCAGAACCTGGCACGCAAGGTACGCCTGCTTTTCTCATCGCTTCAATTGCTGATACTTTATCGCCCATTAGGCGAATAGTGTCGCCCTTTGGACCGATAAAGATAAAGCCACTTTGCTCAACTTGGTCTGCAAAGTCGGCATTTTCAGAAAGGAAACCGTAACCTGGGTGAATAGCAACCGCGTCAGTGACTTCTGCCGCTGCGATAATACGAGGAATATCAAGGTAGCTTTCGCTTGCCGCAGGTTTTCCGATACAAATGGTTTCATCTGCAAGAAGAACGTGTTTTAGGTCGCGGTCAGCTGTTGAGTGCACAGCAACCGTCTTAATACCTAGCTCCTTGCAGGCACGCAATACGCGAAGTGCAATTTCACCTCGGTTTGCAATGACTACTTTATCTAACATAACGTTGACCTTCTGCGTAATTATTCGATGATGAATAGCGGTTGGTCGAATTCTACTGGCTCACCGTTTTCAACTAGGATTGCTTTCACTACACCAGCTTTGTCTGATTCGATCTGGTTCATCATCTTCATGGCTTCAACGATGCAAAGTGTGTCGCCAACATTTACTTTTGAACCTACTTCAACGTATGCCGCTGCTGTTGGAGAAGAAGCGGTGTAGAAAGTACCAACCATAGGAGACTTAACTTGGTGACCTGCTGGTGCGCTGCTTTCTGCTGGTGCTGCTTCTACTGCTGCAGGAGCCGCCGCTGGTGCCGCTGGTGCAGGTGCCGCTGGAGCTGCCATGTATTGTTGAGGTTGTGCATAAACTGGTGCACTGCTGTGGCGATTGATACGTACTGACTCTTCACCTTCAGTGATTTCTAGCTCTGCAATACCTGATTCTTCTACTAGCTCGATAAGTTTTTTGATCTTGCGAATATCCATACAATGACCCGCCTGTTAGTTAATTTGAGTTATTTTGTTTTCGCAATTGCGCTAACGCTGCATCAAATGCAGCACGATAGCCCAACGCGCCTAATCCACATACCACGCCTTCCGCCACATCAGAAAAATAAGACTTATGACGAAATGGCTCTCTGGCGTACACATTGGTGATGTGTACTTCATAAAAAGGGATGTCCACACTGAGTAAAGCGTCTCGAAGGGCAATGCTCGTATGGGTAAATGCGGCAGGATTAATGATAATCGCATCGCATTGTTCATATTGAGCGTGAATAGCCTCAATTAGCTGCGCTTCACTATTACTTTGAATGTGTGACAAGCTGACTTGCTGTGCTTCTGCATATTCAGTTAATGCGTCAACAATTTCGTTGAGAGTCTGCGTGCCGTATTTGTGCGGCTCACGGCGACCTAGCATATTTAAATTAGGGCCGTTTACTAATAAAATCTTTAATTTTGCAGACATATTACGCGAACTTCCTTTAACTAAAGCATTAGCCAAAAATTTAGACTGTATGGCTTGTTAACTTAAGCCGAATTCCAGCAAATAGCAAATATTTCTCCATTTCGTGGAGTATTATAGAGAGTTCGAGGTAAATAGCAGCAAAATACTGGTCTAATCAGAAGGGAGAGGGGCAAACAAGCTTGCCCCTAAAATGGTTACTTTGCGTCCTGCTTGGCCTTTTCTAGGTGGGCAGCAAAGTCTTTTGCATCTAAGAAGCCTGTGATGCGGTGTGCTGGCATCTCATTACCTTGGCTATCAAAGATTAAAATAGTCGGTAAACCAAACACCGTGAATGCTTCCATGATCTCTTGGGTGTTGTCATTGGCTTTGGTCAAGTCGAGCTTTAATAGCTCATAATCTTTGAACTGTGCTTGTACTTCAGGTTTCGGGAAAGTGTATTTTTCAAACTCTTTACACGCAACACACCACTCTGCGTATAAATCAACGATAGGCACTTTGCCTTTAGCATTGGCCTCAGCAACGGCGACTTTAAGCGCGGCTAAGTCAGGTAGTAGCTTAAACTTCTGCTCTCCGGTAACGGCCTCTGCTTGAGTCGATGCAGTGCTTACAACAGCTGTAGGTGCAGGAAACAAGCTTGTTTTTAATGCGTATAAGCCAACAATGAACAGGGTGATCGCAAAGCCCCACAATGTGGTTTTACCTTTTCCTGCCTGTAATTGGCTTTGCCAATAATGCAAGTAGAGTGCTGTTGCTACGGCGAGGCCACCGGCAAGTGAGACAATCACTGTCGCATCGAGTATGCGCTCTAAAAGGATAAGCGGTACGAAGAGCATCACAAAACCAAATAGCGTTTTGACCTGATCCATCCAGCCACCTGCTTTTGGTAGTAATTTTCCACCTGAGGTACCTAGTAGTAATAGCGGTAGGCCCATGCCCAAGCTAAGTGCATATAGTGTTACCGCGCCCACCACATAATCACCACTTTGCGCGACAAATAATAGCGCGCCGGAAAGTGGAGCCGTGGTGCAGGGCGATGCAATAAGTCCAGATAGTACACCCATAATGAATACGCCCCAGTAATTGCCGCCTTTTTGCTTGTTACTGAGCTGAGTGAGTTTATCCATCATGCCGCTAGGTAAACGAATTTCGTAAACCCCAAACATAGATAGCGCGAGTGCGACGAACAATATACTAAAGCTGATAAGTACCGCGGGATGCTGCAAGTAGCCTTGAATTTGGCCACCAAAATACGCAACGACTAACCCAAGCGCCGCGTAAGTGACCGCCATACCTTGCACATAAACAAAAGACAAACTGAAGGCTTTTTTAGTCGAAAGGCCTTGTTGACCGGCGATGAGGCTCGACAAAATAGGGAACATCGGGAATACACAAGGGGTAAACGCAAGGCCAATACCAAGGCCAAAGAACGTCAAAATATTCGCAACTAAGCTGCGCTGCATTAACTGCTCAGTGAAAGACAAATTATCGTTATCCACAGGCGCGCTTTCGCTTTGAACTTCTGCTTTTGTTTCAGGAGCTTTGGTGGACGTGGCCTTTGGCTTTTCTCCCGCAATCGTGCTTAACGGCACTTCTACAATTTCTGGCGGATAGCAAAGTCCAGCTTCGGCGCAGCCTTGATAGCGTATTTTTACGATTGCACCTTGCTCGATATTACTGAGCTTAGAGATAACAGATAAGTTATTGAAGTAGACTTCAGTGCGACCAAAAAACTCATCTTCAATCATCTTTCCTGGTTCAAGCTCCGGCACTTGGATGTCGGCTTGTTTAGCGATAATTTGAAGATTCTTCTTATATAAGTAATAGCCGTCGGCGATGTCCCAACCTACAAACAAGGTGTTGCCTTGCTGGTCAAAATCGAACTTGAATGCTTCTGTTACTGGTAAAAAAGTCTGTTGTTTAGGAGCCAGTAAGCTGTCTAACACCGCATTGTTTGCTTGTGCGGGAAACCACATCAGCAATGAGAAAAGAACTACTAAGAGTCGCATTACAATAATACCTCGTCCATCCATTTGAAATAAGCTAAGTTGCCACTGGTGACGTCCACAACTTGAATTTCTGGGACATCATAACTGTGTAGTTCACGAATAGTGGTCATCACTTGCTCTAGTTTTTCGGATTTTGTCTTGATTAACAGCTTGGTCTCTTGTGCATGTTCAACCTGACCTTCCCAAACATAAATAGATTCCACTGCTGGGATTAGGTTCACACAAGCTGCAAGTTTTTGCGTTACAAGTTGCGTTGCAATTTTACGCGCTTCTGCAACCGAATCGCATGTAGATAAGACGAGTTTATATCTTACGCCCATTGCCATTTCCATTTTAGGGTTAGTAATGGCATCTTAGCGGATAGCTCCTCTTTTCTAAAGCGTCTTACTTGTATCGCTTGAATTAAGACCTTTGCACCCATATTTATCTTTCGTAGATTTGGAGAAAGTATGTTTAGATTCTTATTTATTTTGTTTATCGCTATTCCGATTATTGAAATTGCTTTGCTGATCCAAGTCAGCGAGGTGATAGGCGGTTTTGCTACCATTGCGCTTGTAATTGGTACCGCCATTTTAGGGGCAAGACTGGTTAAACAGCAGGGTCTTGGCGCTTATGTCAACGTACAGCAACAGATGTCTCGTGGGCAATTGCCTGCACAAGATTTATTTACCGGTTTGTGTGTGATCATTGCCGGTGTGCTATTGATGACGCCTGGGATCATGACCGATGTATTAGGTTTTTTACTGTTAACCCCAGCCGTTAGAAAAAAGCTGGCGCAGTCGCTTTTAGCCCATGCCACCGTAAGAGTGCAAACAGGCATGCACTCAGGTCAGTCACCGTTTGCTAATCAATCACGCGACGAGCGTGCGGATCAGCAGGAAGAAATTAGAGATCCATTTAAAAATCAATCGGGTAGAAATTCTTCAACAACGATTGAAGGTGAATACGAAAGAAAAGACTAAATTTTTTTGGTTTTTTCTCTTGGGTTTTAATTTGCCCATCCCCATAAATGAAAGCAATTAAAATTGCGTGTGTTAACCACAGCCTGTGGATGTAACAGCGCCTTAAAAAAGCATTATTTCTGTCATTGTTCAGAAACTGTTAGGAGAACTATATAAATGAACATTCGTCCTTTACATGATCGCGTCATTGTTAAGCGTCTTGAAGAAGAAACAAAGTCAGCTGGCGGCATTGTGTTAACTGGTTCTGCAGCTGAAAAGTCTTCACGTGGTGAAGTAGTTGCAGTAGGCAACGGCCGCGTGTTGGACAATGGTGAAACTAAAGCACTACAAGTAAAAGCAGGCGACACAGTGTTGTTCGGCTCTTACATCGAAAAAACTGAAAAGATCGAAGGTCAAGAGTACCTGATCATGCGTGAAGATAACATCTTAGGCATCGTAGAATAATTAATACTTTTTAGTTTAATCGACAACAGAATTTAAGAGGAATTTATAACATGGCAGCTAAAGAAGTTCGTTTTGCAGGTGACGCTCGTACAAAAATGCTAAAAGGCGTAAACGTACTAGCAGACGCAGTAAAAGTAACACTAGGTCCTAAAGGCCGTAACGTTGTTTTAGAAAAGTCATTCGGCGCACCAACTATCACTAAAGACGGTGTATCTGTTGCGAAAGAGATCGAGCTTGAAGATAAGTTCGAGAACATGGGCGCACAAATGGTTAAAGAAGTTGCGTCTAAAGCTAATGACGCAGCGGGTGACGGTACTACCACTGCAACTGTTCTTGCGCAAGCTATCGTGAATGAAGGCCTTAAGTCAGTTGCTGCGGGCATGAACCCAATGGACCTTAAGCGTGGTATCGACAAAGCAGTTATCGCTGCTGTTGAAGAGTTAAAAACGCTTTCAGTACCTTGTTCAGACGCAAAGGCGATTGCACAGGTTGGTACGATTTCAGCTAACTCTGACAAAGAGATTGGTGACATCATTGCAGAAGCAATGGAAAAAGTAGGTCGCGAGTCTGGTGTTATCACTGTAGAAGAAGGCCAATCACTACAGAACGAACTAGATGTAGTTGAAGGTATGCAGTTTGACCGTGGTTACCTATCACCTTACTTCATCAACAACGCTGAAAAAGGCCAAGTTGAGCTAGATAACCCACATATTCTTCTAGTAGACAAGAAGATCTCTAACATTCGTGAACTTCTTCCTACACTAGAAGCTGTTGCTAAAACAAGCAAGCCGCTACTAATCATTGCTGAAGACCTTGAAGGTGAAGCGCTGGCAACTCTAGTTGTAAACAACATGCGTGGTATCGTGAAAGTTGCAGCGGTTAAAGCACCTGGCTTTGGTGACCGTCGTAAAGCAATGCTACAAGATATCGCGACACTAACTGGTGGTACAGTTATCTCTGAAGAAATTGGCCTTGAGCTTGAGAAAGCTACGGTTGAAGACCTAGGTACAGCTAAGCGCGTGGTTATCACTAAAGATGACACAACTATCATCGACGGTGCTGGCGAGCAAGAAGCAATCGATGGTCGCGTATCTCAGATCAAAGCACAAATCGAAGAAGCAACTTCTGACTACGACAAAGAGAAACTACAAGAGCGCATGGCAAAACTTGCAGGCGGTGTTGCAGTAATCAAAGTTGGCGCAGCAACTGAAGTTGAAATGAAAGAGAAAAAAGACCGCGTAGAAGATGCACTACACGCAACTCGCGCAGCGGTTGAAGAAGGTGTAGTACCTGGTGGTGGTGTTGCGCTAGTTCGCGTAGCGAGCAAGCTTGAATCGTTAACTGGTGACAACGAAGACCAAAACCACGGTATTAAAGTGGCACTTCGTGCGATGGAAGCACCACTTCGTCAAATCGTTTCAAACGCAGGTGACGAAGCATCAGTTGTGGTTAACGCAGTTAAAGCTGGCGAAGGTAACTACGGTTACAACGCTGCAACTGGCGAATACAGCGACATGATCGAAATGGGTATCCTAGACCCAACTAAAGTAACGCGTTCTGCACTACAATTTGCAGCATCAGTTGCTGGTCTAATGATCACTACAGAAGCGATGGTTGCTGAGATTCCGAAAGAAGAAGCTGCTGCTCCAGATATGGGCGGCATGGGCGGAATGGGTGGTATGGGCGGCATGATGTAATGAGCCCACTATGATTTCATAGAAACTCATAATGTTTCAAAAACCCCGTAAAATATTGTTTTACGGGGTTTTTCTTTGTATGTAGCTGTTCAGCTTGTTTCACAATAGTTCACGAAGTTTCAATTTTTTTGGGGTATAAAGTGGGGGATCGCCATTTGCGTAATGTTATTTTTTAGTATTAAATGAGGTGAATACCCCACATTTGATACCCCTAAAAGGATTGCATTATGAGTTTAACAGCTCTCGAAGTGAAAACTATTTCGTGTCCTGCTGATAAAAAACAAATCAAGAAGTTTGATGGTAATGGTTTGTTTTTATTGGTAAAAAACAATGGTTCTAAATTATGGAGAATGCGCTTTAAGTTATCAGGAACATATAAAGAACTGGCTTTAGGTCAATACCCCACGATACCCCTCGTTGAAGCAAGAAAACTGGCAGAGGAAGCAAGGGTTTCTCTGATTCAAGGGATCAACCCAATCGAAGAAAGAAGAGAAAGAAAACGAAGCCACTCCGCAATTGACAGGCAGTTTCAAAACGTAGCATTGAAATGGTGGGAACAACAAAAAGACTCTTGGTCTGCCGACTATCAAGCTCGTGTAAAACGCTTTATAACCAAAGACTGTAAGTCATTAAGTAAGTTCCCCATCGAACAAATAGATGCTGGACACATTACCGAGGTTATGTTGTCTATAGAGGCGTCAGGAACTCCAAAAAAAGCCCCCTTGATACTGACAATCATTAATCGGATCTTTGGGTATGCTTTGGCTCATAGGTTGACCAGATATAATCCTGCTCAAGGTTTACCGCTCAAAGACATTATTAAACCACTGCCAAAGGTACGCTCACATTCAGCCATTATTAAAGCGAGTGAACTTGGAAAACTCATTTATGATATTGATACAACTCCCACTGGAAGCTTCTGCACAGTAGAAGCGTTGAAGCTTATCCCAAGAGTCTTTCTCAGGCCCAATGAAATACGTAACCTGAAATGGGAGTATGTTGATTTTGAGGAAAAACTGATACGTATTCCAGCCACAGAAATGAAAAAGGATCGTGATCATCTAGTACCACTTTCGAAGCAAGTTATTAAACAATTAAAATATATACAGGATTATACCAGTTACTCTATGTATGTTTTTCCAAGTCAAAGAGATAGCCATAGGCCAATGAGTAAGAATGTAATGACCAACCGCTTGAGATATTTAGGATATGCCGCTGATGTAATGTCTGCTCATGGGTTTAGAAGTACTGCTTCAACGATACTACACGAACAAGGCTGGAATCATGACGCGATAGAAGCACAACTCGCTCATTTGACTGGCACAAATACGTCAAGGGCATACAACAGGTCTATTTATTTGCCTGAGCGTAAAAAGATGATGCAACAATGGAGCAATTATTTAGAACAACTTTCCAGTAAAAAAATTTAGAAAACTTGTTCTCAAGTGTTTATTTTTCAATTATTTATTGTTTTTTAGATGAATTTATTTTGTTTGAAATCCCACTGTTTTGCTAACTCTTTACAAAATTAAAAAAAGTTGCATAAATTAATGTTGAGTTAATAGGTACTGAGTATAATTGATAGGCCTTAGACGTCGGGCATTTATATATTTACTAACTTTTTTTGATGAAAAAAGAAACATTTCTTACGTCTATTTCAATCGACGTGTATCAACCGAATAACAGTGAAGCAGCTTGAGAACGTTCGAAAGTATTTTATGACTTATTGAATTTAAATATGCAGCAGATCCAAAGAATCATTAAGATGGTTCGCCTGTGTGCCAAAGATGGCGGATCTTTACGTATGATATAGTAAAGTTGAAAACATATTTCCTCCCTAACACTCATTGCATTGATGAAACAAATGTACATAAGCGGCAGAGTTAAAGCGCATTTAGATTTTAATAACAACGATATGATTCGATTTGTTTGAATGCTGAATAATTGGTTTTTTCAACGTACATTGCGCAAGAAGATAAGCGCTTCTCACAGGCAAAGGCATATCTATATTTCTTGAAAAACATGAAGCGGGAAGAGTGAACTCATAAAGCAGCTCATCTACTCTGAAATATGTTCGGCCACGGCAAAAAATGCAATCGTTCTGCTTGATCCACATTGAGATATATCAAAAGAAATCGCGAGATTTAAGGAGTTTTCAAACGAGAAAACAGCGCGTAGGTTAGTGTATATTGACCCGTCACTCAGCACGAATGAGTACCCATCAATTAATCCATTTACGTTTGTCGATGCGCATGAAGATAGCATTAACCTAATGGCGCAAGAGATCATAAAAATACTCAATGTACTGCTCAAATGAACCACCACAACCAGCCAAATGAACGCAATTTTGTATCCGTGCGTGGCGACACTACTCAGGCGAAAAGATAGCTCGCTGATAGACTTAAAACGATTTATGAATGATGAGGAAAACTCAGATCTGATTGAAGAATGAATGAAGCTAGAAAATCAGTTACACCGCCGATTTTTTGCGAAAAAGTTTAAAAGTAAATCTCTGTGAATAAGCAAACATGCTATAGAAATGAGGCTCCAAGTTTTACTCAATGATCCAATACTACAACGACTCCTTACTTGAGCGTATTCTATAGACCTTGAAAGCTTAATACAGCAGAGGAAAATCATCATTTTTAGGCTCCCTCTAGGAGAGCTGGGAAGTGATAGTGTGGAAGCCTACTGACGCTTTATTGTCGCTCTACTGCGTGTGATCGCACTGAAAAGGGCAAACCGAATTCAATCAAAAAGAATCCCAACCTATTTGTTTATAGATGAATTTCACAACTTTGTTTCGCCTGATCTCGAAAAGGCTTTAACTCAATTGCGTAAATATAAGCTGTATTTGGTTTTGGCCAGTCAATATATCTGACAATGCTGAGACAAATATCTGCAAAAAGCATTGTTGTCGGTATGAGTTATTATTGCCTGACAAAACGAGCGTAAAAGCCGAAAGGCAATCGAGGATGAAACTGCGATTGCCTCAAGCGAACTAGAAAACTTGAAACATTGAGAATTTTGGGTACAGTCATCAATGGTACGACCATTTAAAATTAGGGTGCCACGCTTTCTTTTAAATAACGCTCACTCAATGCCTTATGCGCTATGGAAACAAATACGTAAGATCCAACTCTCTAAATATTACTTTAAAACTGCATTAACTTTTGAGCCGAACAGGCTTACAAAGCATATTGATCTTTCTGGTTTATCTCCTAAATATTAGCGCCTTGAAATTAACTATCCCGCAGAACTACGTTTTAGAAGCATTAGCCATATTTCAATACCTTACATCGCAGCAAATCAGTACTATTTTACCCAATGTAAGCATTTCAACGGTGAACCGTTATCTGCGAGCATTAAGGAAAGCTGATAAGCCGTTAGTGAGAGTGTTACAGTTTGGCTTTGTACCGTGAAAATGACCACTGGCTCCCGTGTACTGCCTGACAGAGAGGTGAGCTAAATGACTCGCAGCTCAATGAACATATTCACTAGAAAGTATTAAACGTCCACTCGGGCGAAGCTGTTTTTTCGCGGCAGATTACTATCATCGTTTAGCGACCATTGATTTCAAAATATCGTTGATAAAATGGATAAGTAGACAGTGATATACACTGAATTTCTTTCATTGTTACTTCGAGCGAGAATGAAGCAATAATACACTCAGTGGAGCCACTTCTCAGTCTAAAGCTTTGCTCAAGGTGTGAGATCTCCAAATAATCCCTGACGCAATAGTGGGTTACCAAACACCACAGTGAAGCAAACTTATCCTTTTTGAGCAGCATATGTGAAATGATGCCAAACGAGCGCTCAAGCAAATACAATGGCACTGTTTCTTCTTGTCCTTATGAGTCGTAAACAAGAAGTATGGCTCACAAAGAAATAGCTGTATCTACTATGTGTTTGAAAATAAGTCGTGTATGGATGCGGTCATTCGTAGGCTGGAACAGGTAAGCGGATTTGCAAAGTTTCGACCGCACTTTCGTTTTAAAACAATAGCGCAGAGTTTAAGTGTCTTGGTTGGCTCGTAGCTCCTGATCTACCAAATCGACTAACTCAGCAGGTGTGCATTCTAACACCTTTGCTAGTTCAAATACTGTGGCAAGCGTTGGCTGAAACACACCTTGTTCGAGTTTCGAAATATGGGCGCGGTCAATATCAGCTTCGAGGGCTAAATGCTCTTGAGACATCTTCTTTTTGCCATTCTTTCGAACATTTCTCAGCACTCGGCCAAAAGCAATTTTTATATCCAATGCACATTCCAAAGAGTCTTATCAAAGTATTGGAATGTTCAAATTTTGTGGTATAAATTACCACGGGGTATACCCCTCAAAATCAAAAAGGAAGGATTATGAAAAAACTTGCTTACGTACTATCTATTCTCTTTGTATGCTTCGTTTCAAGTATTGCACTCTCAGCTGAGCAAAAGTCAGCCTATGACATTGATTACTATGAAATCACCTATGAGCAGATCATCACTGATTTTATGTATGGTATAGAGCCGAAGTTGATTGAGTACTACGACACATTGAAACTCTCTGAGAAACAAAAGATACATTCACTCAAAGGTATTGCAGGAAGTTTAACTTTGAATCATATGTTTAAAACATTGATAGAAGATATTGCAGCAACGGATCCTGAGGCTACGTTCGTTTTTACGAAGTTGCCCAAGGATGACTATTCCAACTTACATTTGCTCGCAGAGTATTTTAGGCAGAAGAAAGAATACAAAGATAAAACAGGAGTTGAGCTGACGGAAGAAGAAGCGAAAAGTACTCGAAAGCTGTATAAAGCTTTGTTTGGTAAAGACTATAAACATTAACTATCAATCACATGGAAAAAATGGAGGAACAGCTTTCACTAGCTGACATGCAACAACAAGAACTTATGAAATCACTTTCGTGAAAGCTTGATGAGCAATTGTGAACAAGCGACGTAAGAGAACTCGGTGAAAAATATTTGCAGTCATTTGACGCGAATATTCAAGCCTGAAACGAGCTATCAAAAGAGCTAGCACAATATCAGCTCCGTATTGAATGACTGAAAAATCTTGCAATACACAGCGCGGGTGACTGATATGAGGCTTTTATTGAGCTGCTAAAAGATCAAGAAATATCGGCCGTTGACTCTTTGCTGCTAACAATGAGTAATAGTAGAGAATCAATACAGTACATAGAACAGAACTGATTCCCTGCTGATAAAGCTGCTATAAAACACTTCAATGATGAATTTTGAACTGAATTAGCAGTATTGATTGAAACAGATAAACAAGTGCTCAACTCGTATGAAGCATGTTCAGAAAGGCTTATAGGTCTTTATAATCAGCTTGATCATAGTGGGCTTGCTGGCACTAAAATATTAGCGTTGTTAGGTAAGCTAAAAGAGGGTGATACTCAGACGTACACCGAGATTAAAGAGCTATTACTTAATGAGCCTAACGAACTTCAAAAGCTCTTACTATCAGCCAAAAAAGCGGATTCAATCAATCCTCAATCACACTTATACAGAGAAATTACGCTCACGTTAATTGATATTGATCCCAGCTTTGGAGATAAAATCAGAGCATTTGAGGACAAGTACTCATCAAATAAATCATTAGAAACCAGTTACCTTTTATCGCTTTCGGGTAGCAATATCGAGAGAGTGTGAGATTCACTGATATCGCGTGGTGACGAAAACGAAATCATAGCGATTGATATGTGAGTGAATCCACCATTTAGAGAAATTTCACTTGATGGTGAGTACGCTATTGAGTCTAACTTTCCACTTGCTGATTTACTCAAGCCTGAGCAGGAATATCAAAAGGCCTATAAAGACACTATGCCGAAAATAAGAGCCGCAGGGTTTCTCAAAACTCAGGCAGTCCAAGAGCACATTGAGGATCTCATGTTGTATAGCTCAGACCTAGCACAGATAAAGTCGGCATTGAAAAGGTGCTATCAAATTGATGTTTCGTTTGTTGAGAGTATGGATGACCTTAAGCCAAATAATCTTGATAACTTCATGATGAAATTTCAAAGCACACTCGATGCAGCGATGGAGAAATACAAAACGTGACTCGATGTTGCTATCCAAGCAAATCGCGAGAAAGTAAAAGAGCAGGACAAGCGAAAAAGGGAAATACTCCAGTTTGTTCATTGAATTGGTTTTGATCTCATAGATCAGTATTTTACTGACTCACTTATCCAAGAAATCAAAAGCAACTCGTTTGACGTTCATGGCTTGCACCTAGATCCGAATCGTCTTGATATCGCCAATGGTATGTTTGGTGAAAGCCCGAGTGAAGCCGGTGGTACAAGATGGAAGAAAAACCTCATCGCGTTCTATAACAAAATGATAACTTGAAGCCCTGAAGAGCCTCTATCTGTTACCACGCACATTTCAATGTGATGAAAAGTAGAGGACAGAACTCAGATGCAGCATTTGCTCAAGAGCTACGGATTACTCACTGAAAGTGGGAGTTTTAATAAGGAAAAAGCGAGGGGGAATTTGGGTAAAAATATAGCTTAGCACCACATAATAAACGGTTTTAAGAAAGGAAGTTTTATTGTTATATAATCATAAAGTCTAGTAATTATATCGGTTGACCCTGCGAGTCAATAACCGATTTTCCTACGTGCCTTGTAAAATAACGGTTCTTTGACACCTGGCGTCATACCGATGTTTCATAATCACTTTATTAATTAATTTCTTGAATTATGAGAAATACGGTGAGTGAACTACAAGGTTACTTTTGTCCATTTGGATCTTTAGATATTCGTGCGATTTGTAAAATTGGTGACGATCTTGATATGCATGAGGGTGAGCTGTTCGAAATCATAGATGATTTTCGTGAAAGCATTGGCTCTGAAAGTTGGGATAATATTGATCCGGTGTACTGCGTGCTTGACTATGTGTTGCAAGAAGCCAGAAACAGAGTGTCAGAAATAACTGGCTATGACTTTATCAATGATTTTTCAGGAGCATGAACAGAAATATATGTGCATGGTAACTTCATGTGCAGTAGCTTTGATTACTCTGAGGCTGCAATTGAAGAGCTTGTTAGCAATACTTCATGACATACTTCTGAGTTAATGGACGATAAATTTTGCAAATATCTTTTCGATGAACTGGATATTTCAGGGGCGTAGCCCCTGATCTTTTATGATTTATTTTACACCCTTTTTAAGTAACCCATCATATGCAAATAACAGAGTTGTTCAATTGATTTAAAAAGTACTTCCTCGTTGCGAGATGAAATAAGGCTAAAAGCTATATGAGCGTGTTGAGCACCATCAATCTACTTGTTTCATACAAAGGGGCGGAATCTCTCTGATACTATACCAGAGATGTATTGGAAGACTTCCTGACAGAGACAAGTAAGTTGAGATGCTGGACTTCCAAAACATACAGAAATCATTGGCAAAATCTAAAGTCTTTTTTTGTTCGGTGTGAAATCGTGGGCTACGTTAAAACAAACCCCGTACTCAGTGTGCCAAAGCCTAAACTCGATAAACCTTTGCCTAGGTTTGTTTCAGAAGCAGACATCAAAACGATCATATATGAAACCGAGTATTACCCATGGAGATATTCACTCGAAAGGTCACGCAACAGCGCGAT
The DNA here is from genome assembly GCF_040104525.1 of Pseudoalteromonas sp. XMcav11-Q. Classification (NCBI taxonomy): domain Bacteria; kingdom Pseudomonadati; phylum Pseudomonadota; class Gammaproteobacteria; order Alteromonadales; family Pseudoalteromonadaceae; genus Pseudoalteromonas; species Pseudoalteromonas sp. XMcav11-Q. Next base: position 172,741 of record NZ_JBECOX010000008.1, on the reverse strand, counting down.
AATTTTCACTCTATTACTTTCGTGAATGAGACTCCAGGAAATGTTGAACCTTACCACATGAGACGTCGACTTTTGAGAAAAGGAAATCCTGATCAGGAAAGGGAAATGAAATAAGGACCGAATCGTTCCTATCAACCAAAAGTTGCTTCCTCGACTGAAACAGTACCATGAGCACAGGAGTAGAAAGCTAAAGCCCTCTCAATGGTTCTTTACAAGCGTGAGATCTGGCAAACAACTCACTCAGAAGAACATAGCGACCATTTGTCAAAAAATCAGGTGTGCGGCATGAGTGTATTTTTCTCCGCACATGCTGAGACACACATTCGCTCGTATGGCAATTGATGCAAAGGTGAATTTGTTTGCAATTAAAGAGGTCATGTGACACGCAGACATTAGCACCACTCAGAGGTATTTATCGATTTCAAAAGAGACATTGAAAAGACAAATTTCTGATGTGAACTTTTTTATTTGACATTAAAAGAATTATCAATAAGATGCTTTGGCCTTATGGTTGTTGGATGAAAATTCAATAATTACAAATTTTACCGAAATTTGCGTAAATTAAGTTGTGAGGTGAAGAGTAAGCCGTCGTTTATTATTCCCTTATTAAAGCCAAAGAACATCTAAGCTATAAGAGCTTAAATGCTCTTATAGTTCTGTCGCGGAGTGGAGAAGTGGTATCTCGTCGGGCTCATAATTAAAACCCTGCCGAAACCATTTTTATAAGCAGCGATAGAATTAGCTATTTCTAGCTTAAAATTACGTGAAAAATAATTGAAATTTGTATCCGATGACAAAGAGGTAACACCTGAAAGTCATCGTTTTTTTATGTTTTAATTTATTTTTTATGTTTCAAATAGAAGAATTACATAATAAGTTTTGCAGGTACTGAGAAATATTTAATTGATACTCACCGAGAACGGTTCAAGCGTTCAAACACAATTTTGTACTGGTTAGAAATTACAAATCAATTGAAAAAATTCATGAGCTGGACAAAGCATATATCGAATCATTTATCATTCACGCAAAGATTGATAGGGAGTGGTCTCCTAAAACCATTAAAAATAGCCTCTGTTATCTCAGCTTGTTTTTGAAACGGTGTGTGAATGAAGGCTATATTGATGAAAATCCAACTCAGAAGATCGCTCGCCCGAAAGCTCCCAGGAAAGAGCTAAGGGGCTTATCGGCAGAAGAGGCTACCAGCCTCATTGAATACGCTAAAAATTTGCCTACATCATATTCTTATTACAGAGACAGGTGAGTCGCAATTATCGCAGTCTTTCTCTATACCTGAATTCGTTTCAGTGAGCTGATAAACATCAAAGTCTCAGATATGGATATTGAACATAGAGTGCTGCACATCAAAAACTGAAAGTGAAGTAAAGATAGGCTCATTCCTATGCCATGAGCTCTAGTTGATATCCTGAAAGGCTACATAGCTCAGCGAAATAGACTGAAGAAAAAGTGCATCTACTTTTTTACTTCGAGCAAATATGATACTCCATTGAGCTATGACGTGCTCAGACGTTACATTTCCACACTCAGAGAATATAGCGGCATATATTTTTATGCCCACAAGCTTCGCCGTACCTTTGCTACATTGATGCTTGAAGGGGGCTGTGACTTGTACGCATTGGCTAAAATGATGTGACACAGTGATATAAGTACGACAGAAAGATATTTAAGCGCAACCGTCTATCACTTACAAAGACAGGTGAATAAGCATCCGCTGAATTTTTAGGGGATATCGTGCCATGCGACTTACATTGCTATTAAAAAACCTCTTTTAGAGAATCTGATTGAGGCTATAGGTTATAAAAGGTATTGATCAGATGGTTATAGTGCTTGTTGATCCAACAACAAGGAAAATACTAAACCATGCTTACTTTTGTTAAGATTAATTGCTCGGATAATATCCGGGCTTTTTTTGTTTCTTCTACTGTCCCATTGTGAAATATGTGGGAATGAAGAGTGGGGCTTTGTGACAACAAAAAACCAGAACAAAGTCTGGTTTTTTTGTTGGGATAGTACTCTATGGATGGAAGGAGTGCTTTAAGAAAGACGCGGCTCCTGGTCCTCTGAACCATTTGATTTTGCAGAGCAGATCATCATGGTTAACACTGCACCACAACATACGGCCCATGCTATATAAATAAGCCCTTCGAAATTGTCGTAAATCAATGTCCAAGACTTCCACTCAAAATATGACCAAGCAATATTTTCGATAAGTCCTAGTAGATTAACGACTGACATATACATGAAAATCCAATGAAAAATACCATCAAAATATGTCAACTCGATCTTTGGTGATTTCGATATTAACCGAGAGACTTGTACCCTAAATATTAGAAGGGTTGTGATTAATAAACAGAATAATATTTGCATTCCATAGATCAACGTGCCTTGAAGTAGTTTATTATCAGATGGATTGACATAGTTGACGATACCTGCTTCAAAAATAGCATATTCAATGCCTGTAAAAACGAGGATAATCCCTGCTATATGAGTGATGTTTATATCTTTTTTATATGTTCCGTAGACTACACATACACCTAGCACCGTTAAATAAAGAGGTGTAACGAGGCGATCATCCCAAAGCTGCATATAAAATACCGCCATAGAGAAAATAGTTAGCAAAATTAAGTTTGAAAGTTTCATTACTTATCCTTGTGAGCTCACTTCAGGAGCTGGCTCTATTGGGGATATTTTGGCCGCTTGTGATCTGCGTGGTTTTTTCGCTGTTGCTCCTCCTGACACTAAAGAGCATGAAGTGGGACTACACACTATGAGCGCATGTCGATAACGTCTTATTCCCCGCTGTTTTCTGTCAAGAAGGTCTTTTTTTAATAATGGCTTAGAGAATAAAAAGCGCTGAACTAAGTCAAATAACTTCATCTTTTTCATCATCCTGTAATCTTTTCTTAGTAGAGCTGTTCATAGTGCTACTAACTTGTTTAATCTGATTTAGTAAAGACTTAGTATCTATTTTACAGAGCATAAGCCACAGAAACAGTTGTTTAGACTTAATGTCATTCACACCCTGTTCGTAGTTACTAATTGTTTTTCGATCACATTCTAACTTTTTGGCCATAAGTTATTGAGAAATATTGGCTTTCTTTCTCATCGCTTTTAAATCATCACCATCAATCACGTCCTTTTTTCCTTATTTTTTGTGATGTGGAGACTTTTCCACATCAGAATGAACATAATCTTAACAAAGGTGTCGCAATGTTTAAACAAAAATGAACGTGTCAAACTTACTACAGTTAGAAGATATCGTCGTCACAGCCGTGCAGGGCTATGGATTACACGATATTTATAAATACTCGAAAGGTTAATAGAGTGTTTACATTAAGCATGTTTTTATGCCGAAGCTTCAGGAGATTGTAAAACCAGAGATAACAGTTGAAGAGATCGATTTCTTGCGGTCATTGGATTCTATGTATCAGTACTGTTATGTCCTGGTCTATGTCAAATGCAAGCAAACAGGCCGCTTTGATACTGCCTTTTTTATGGATGATGGTGAGGCTATCAAGGGTACGAGTAAAAGCGATGTTAGCCAGCGCCTTGCTAATTTTCAGGAGATCGCAAAGATCATACGTAATGTGTTGCTATAAGGAGGTTTTCTTTTCAGTAGCGTATAGTGCGAAAAACTCCAATTGATTGGAAGTTTTTGTATAATTTAGGAAACAACGCCTTCAAAAGGTCATAAGTGGTGAAATTATAAAAGGCCCTATTCTGGTGGATGGAAACGTTTGGTGTAGAGAAGACCTGGCAAGTGGTTCAGTGGTACTAGAGCAAGCTTTCCATTACCACGACGGTGAATTTCTTACTTTAGTTTGGTGGCAAGACGAAGATCCTATTTGGAAGCTGTGTGAAGCTATTGGATCGCTGTGAGATTGATAATGGATTAAATACACAGATTATGTTTTGTGGTCAAACATGCTACCAAGTTTGCCTAAAACGGCAAGCCAGCACCTTTTTTAGTTTCCATTAGTGTCATAATTTTAATTCCTACAAAGTCATTTTTGTAAATGGTGAGCGAGCTTGGTCTCATTGGTTTTTACCCGATGATAGGTAGTATACGCCAAGGTGGATCTAATTACAGGTCTTATTTGATAAAGATACTGAATCGCAATTATCTTTCATCTTCAAGAACAGGTTAATAAACACCCGTTAATTCGTGAAGTGAGAGTTGTATGAATGAATAACTCAATAAATTCCTCGGTTGTGACTTATAGTCCGTAGACTCATTGTCAACATTTTGTATCATCAAAGAAAAGTTAACATTTAAGTAGATGACTACAGACATACTAAAGAGCTTTGGAAAGTCTTTGAGGGCATACCGAGTGAATCGAGGCCTTTCTCAAGAAGAACTAGCTGAACTAGCTCATTTAGATAGGACTTACATAAGCGGCGTTGAAAGGGGAACTAGAAATATATCTTTAAAAGCTATTTACTCTCTGGCTACAGCGCTTGAAATGTCGGTGTCTCAACTACTTGCTGAAATCTAAATGGAATAATAATGACAAGGCGTTCTTCATACACCAAAGTTGAGAAGTATAATAGATTAGAAGGCTTAGGAAATCGTAAAGGTGATTTTCAATATAAAGCTATGAATTGTCCAAATACTAATTGTGATAATTTCCTATACTTCCCAGCAGGTCTAGAATATCAAAAGGGTTTTCAAATTGATTGCTGTAAGTGTGGCTATAGGCTTGAAGATGGAAAGTTCTACCACATTTATGACTATGATTTAAAGCATATTGAAAATAATGAAATTATTGAATCTGGTGAGTTTTTGATATCACACAGAGAGCTAGTACAAAGAGCAAGGTTTTATAAGTATTGTATAATTTGTCACTCCCTTAAACCGAATGAAGATTTTGATAATCATGGAAGTAGGAAAACAGGAAGGCAAGGTGAGTGTAATCATTGTAAGCAAATTTATAATGGTATAAAAAATCAAACTAGGATTACTGAGCAACACCGCGAGGCTTCAAGAAACCGTGAGTTTTTTAAGATTCTTTCAGAGGAAGGAACTCACAAGTTAGATCAAGAAGCGTTAATGAAACGATATAACTATTGCTGTTTGGGTTGCGATGAGCCTTTCTTTGATCGGGATAATAGACAGAGACTAGAAATACATTGGGATCATTTACTACCTTCTAAATACTTATGGCCATTAGTTGACTTTAATACGACACCTTTGTGTAAGGCTTGTAATTTAGAAAAGTCTGCTAAGTGGCCTGATCAGTTTTATACCCAACAAAAACTCCGAACTATATCAGCTATTTCTGGTATAAAGTTCGATATTTTAAATAGCAGCGTCCCAGTATATTACCCCGAAGCTTTAAATAGCTTACAGAACCCTAACACGGTATTTAAACTTTTAGAGAGTTACGGGCCTAGATATAGAAGGGAAATTATAAGATTAGATAAGCGCATCCAATCTGATACTGGGTTTAGTTTTTTGAGAATAGCCGTAGATGAAGGGATGATTTCTTCAAGTTGGTTAGAGTAGAGCTACATAGCTCTACTTCTTAATTAAAACTAGATACTGGTGTCCCTTAACAGAGCCTTTATCTTTAATTCCATGAGACTCGCAATGCTCTACCGACTCAGTAAACGTATCAATATGATTGAAGTATTTATTACTATACGGCAATAGTTCTTCAGCCATATTGCATTTTGCACTATGTCCTAAATGAAAAACAGCGATACCATTATCAACTAATCTATTACTGCATTGCTCAAAGATCCTGTCATATATTTCAAATGTAGATTTTTGAAGTGTTTCAACAAAAGATTTTGGGTTCTCTTGAAAGTCGGCTTTCCCCCAACCACAAAACCAATACCTCATCCAATTGGCCATATAGAATTTCGTACTATCAAAGAATGGAGGTGAAGTAATAATCGCATTTACATTTTTAATTTCTTGAGGCCACTCAGAGAGAATATCTGCTTGATAGCAGTGACCCTGACTGAACAGCTCCCCACGTTGTACATTTAACGATCTGTTAACTTTGTCTGTAAGCTTTTCAATGACTGATTTATATATAAATTCGCCAGTAGGGGCATAGGGTGTAATTGGGTGGCTTGTTCTGCTCAATGCATATGGTCGGTTACCATGTAGTATATGTAGCATGCATGAAAATACTAGAGACCAACTCCCGCTTTCTGGATGTTTAATACTAAAAAAATCTCTAGCAAGTTGAATTTCTTTTAAAGTTTGAGGGTGAAAATAATCAGGAATCGTTTTATTGAAGCCAATTTCTCTTGTATCTTCCTGTGATTTTGAGGATGGCTCATTATTTGAAATGAAGTTTTCTAATTGCGAAATTATCTTCCTAATCTCACCCTCGTTATGCTCCATCAATTTAGCGTTGCTTAGAGATGTAGCTAGCTCTCCAATATCTAGACCTAAACCGATACGTCCGTTTAGAGATGCTTCAAAAGGAATGGTGCCTGAGCCTGAAAAAGGATCTAGGACAATATCACCCTCTCTAGTGAAAGTCTTAATTAAATGATAAGCAAGCGCTGGCTTCATTTTGCCCTGATAAGAACAAACGGAATGTAACGGACTCCCCCAGTTGCGCTTTGAAAACGGCGCTAAGGTGTGAGGAAAGCTGCCTTTGAATGATTCCCAATTATTTAATATAATTTTAATGTTTTCTCTTGTCATTTATTTGTCGTTGTTAAAAATTAATAATGTTTGACTTAGCGATGCCCCATTTTTTGACTTTCTTTTTCTGAGAGTTATCTCTTCTAATAAACTCAGGGAATGTTCTTTCGCTATTTCTGCAAGAATTGTATGAGTTGGGACGTAAATTCCCGAGTAAAAACTATCCCCAATATCAATGCAGATTTTAGCATCTTTCTTAGTGTTCTTAGCTAGTCCAGCTAATACTAGGGACATTTCTTCAAAATATCCTGCAACCATTCTTGATATACGAGAATCATATGCTTCCTCTTTTAGTCTATCGAACAACTCTTTGATCGAAGGGTGTATTACATTCCCTTTGAGCTTAGTCACATCATTTATACCAGAAGTAATTACTTTATCTCTAAAATATCTTAAACATTCTGATGAGGTAATAAATCTTGTAAACCATAATTCTAATTTGGTGTTTCTAAAATAGTTTGTTCCATTCAGGTAAGGAGGGCTAGTTATAACACCGTCAGCAAGTAAAGCTTTATTAGTCAGATCTTTTGCATTCGTAGATATTAATTGTGCTTTACCAGAGCTGGTTGGACATCTTAAACAGTCTAATGCCATTATTTTTAGTTGGTTAGAAATACTATTAAAGTAATCTGGAAGCCCTTTTTCCAACTCTCTTTTAGTTTTAAATCTTACATCACCAGCGCGTTTTAATAACGAACATTTCACAAGTGATGACATAACTGCTATTTCTAACGAATCAGCCAACAAGCTATCTTTTTTATATAGTTTATCAATATAACTTCTCGTCTTTAATATACTGAAAAATACATCTTGTGTGAAAAAAACACTATCTTTAAATGCTGAAAAGTAACTACTCTTTAAAAGTTCGTCTTCATTTTGGTCTAATATGTGCTCTGAAATATTTGAAGATAACAGGTTGAGCTTTTCTGATAGTTCAGATTTCTCAATAGAGTTAAGTTTAGCGATTGTTAGTTTTGCAGATATAACTTTCCGCATTGCGGGGTTGACTTCAGTATATGAGCAGTCTATTCCTCTTAAAGCTAGAGTTAATGGTGTTGTCCCGACACCTGCGAATGGTTCTATTATGTGTCCAGCTCCTGCTAAGTACTTGTCCAGGACGGCGTTAACAAATTCTGAAGAATATCCCTCTAAATATGCATACCAATCATGTAAATATTCACCTTTTCCGCCAGTGTGAGTCGTGTGCGCTGGTGCAATGTTAAATGGAGAAGTCATTTAGTGTAGAACTACCAAGTATCGTTTAGTGGTATAGGATACGCTATACTGCTAGATATGTAGTCTATAGTCAACATTGATTTTGACTTCTATCAGGATAAAGTAGATCTTGTCACTCTCGTTTAGCTAACCGAATTATCACTACTGTTTTAGAAGCTTTCCTGATATTTAGGCAAGCAAATTTTTGTCATTTTTTGGATTGATAGCACATTAAGCTGTGGCTCAATGTGCTTTATGTTGAGTTGGCGATTTATTAAGTTAATTCCTTATTAGTAGTTTGTATCGATAGTTGCTGTCTTATTTTTGAGCGTCCGAAGTAATGAACCAGCTTTTTCCTATAAAGTTACCAAAGTGGCCCGATAAGGTAGCCGTGCTTTTTAAGTGATAGCCATCCTCTCATATTAGTGTTTCGTATTGGTTTGCATGACAGAACTTTGTATGGCAAGCATCTTCAACTTTGATGATGTTGATTCTCCTGAGTTATGTTGATAGTAAGTTAAGTCTCTGTATGAAAGTGTGAAGATGAAGGGCCAAAATTCAGCAAACAAAATCATAATGACAGGTTTTAAAATTGCTGCAATCGTTCAATAAATCATCTATGCTGAGTGGAGTAGCAAGATTGCAAGTTGGTAACCAACATTTGCTCTCTTGCTTAGGGGAGCCCCCTAAGAACCCCAGGGTTTCAACAGCTGGAATGCGAGCATATGGACGAAAAACGGCGCGAATATTTCAAGAACTATGTTGAGCAAAGGAAGCGTATTAGCATTAGCCTCAGCTTGGCGGACTATCAAAAAATAGAATATTTAGCGGGAAAAATGCAGATGAAACCAACTTCATTTGTAGGCCATGTTGTTCAACAAAAGCTGGGGAAAAATCCACACCTATCACCAGAAATACTAAAAGAGCTTACTGAACTTACCTACCTTATTCGTAATATTGCCAACAATGTGAATCAAATAGCTCATCGCTCTAATACGCTCAAAGTGATGGTTGATGAAAATGCCTTACTCATGGAGCTAAAACGACTTGAAGATACCGTTAAAAATTACGTATCACAAAAGGTAGACATATGATTATCAAGTCGATGAGCCGCAAAAGCAGAAGCTTTTCACAACTCTACCATTACATGAAAAAGGGCTCGTCACTTAATAGTGAATATGATTTTTTCACACAAAATATTTATGCACGAAGTGACAGAGATATCGTTGCGGAGTTCTCAGCCAATGCTCAAAAAGTAAAAGCCCGTAAAAATGGCAACTATCTGTACCATGAAATCATATCGATTACTAAATCATCACAGCTCACTCTTGAGCAAGAAAAGCAGCGGCTTTTTGATATTGTTCAGCGATATGTTCAACAACGTTGCAGATATAATCTGGTCACCGGTTATTTGCATGATGAAAAAAGTAACAACGTGCATTTTCATTTGATGATCAGCAGTAATGAAATTGACTCACCAAAAAATCAGCGGCTAACAAAGTATGAGTTTGATCGAGTTAAAAAAGAAACCGAACGATATGTGATAGAAACATACCCTGAGCTTGAACAAGACATTCTTATAAGCGCGACCCGCGAGCAAAGAAAACAAAAACAATCAAATAAAGCTGGTGAAGTAAAGCGCAAAGGAGGGCGACTTGAAAAGAAAGAAAAAATCACTCAAACACTCAGAGATATTTTTGCGCAAAGTCGTACCATGAATGAGTTGTTTACTCATCTCTCAACGCATGGCATTGAGATGTACAACCGTGGAAATACTATAGGTTTTATCACACTCGCTGATAGCAAAAAGTACCGATTAAAAACATTGGGATTAGAAGAAGAGTTTCAGCAAGTAGAAGCACTATCGTGTCAATCGGCACACAAGCAAAGTGAGAAGCCAAAACCAACCGCTTCATCAAAGCAAAGGGATGGTACAGCGCCTACGCAAAATGATGAAGCAGAACGCAGAAAAGCTGAAATAAGCAGGCTGCGCGGTAACAAAAATGGCAATAAGCAAAACGATAACGATTTCGAACGTTAGTTCTTAGAGGTGAGCATATGGATATTTTAGGTTTTTTTGATGGGTTGTTTAGCTTCTTTTCAGCCTCGCGTGCTGCGCAAGAGATCAGTGATGATACTCCGCGAGTTGGCCCAGCGTCATCACAAAAAGGAGATGAAAAAGCCAAAGCACTGGCTCAGCAAAATGAACAATCAAAACAACGAAGGCAGTCTCGCTTAAAAAAGGCACAAGAACAAAAGCGTGAGCTTGCTCAACAAGCCGAACAAAGACAACAGCAAATTAGCCAGCAAAAGCAAGAAATCGCCACACAAAGAAAAAATAGAGCTCGTGCGAATGCTAAGACTAAAGATTACTCCCGAAGCAGGGAGCGTTGATCATGTCAAAAATTATTAAAGATACGTTTTCAAGCCTGTTTAGCATGGGAAGTTTTGTTGCTAAAAAGAAGCTTCTGGTTCAAGAACAAGGAGCACGTTTTGCCAATAAAGCCGAGCTTACTTCGATGTTTTCAAAAAGTAATAAAGGGCTACTCATTAACGGGAATGATAAACGCTTATCACTCCAAGACTCCTTTGAGCATTTAGCCGTGATCGCGAAGCCTGGTTCAGGGAAAACAACAGCCTTTATTATCCCATCAATATTAGAACTCAGCTCTTCTTATTGCTCCATGATAGTGAATGATCCTAGTGGTGAAGTGTATCAGCTCACCAGTGGTCATTTAGCTTCAGAGGGTTATCGTATTGTTAGGTTATGCCCTGAAGACTTGCCATCATCTTCACGTTTTAATCCTTTTGCTGGTTTAGACGCGCGCCGCACGATAGAAATTGAACAAATCTGTGCATCTATCATTTTGTCCAAGTATGGCGCAGATAAAGAGCCTGTGTGGAACGAGGGGGCTATTTCGATACTGGAAGTCTTATCAAAATGTCTCGCGTATTCTCAGCCTCATAACCTTAATTTGGTTGAGCTTAATTCTTTAGTTTTGCGGTTTGGAAGTGATGGGACTGGCCTTGATGATTGGGTAGCTGAAAATTCTATTAACCCCTTTGATCCAAGTGACCGCTCCTTGTGGGAATCATGGTTGGGACTTACCACCAGTAACGAAAAAATGCTCAGTAGCTATGTCACTATATGTAAAACAGCACTCAAACAACTCAATAACCAAAATATTCGAGAGTTAATGCGTTCAGATACAATTGATCTGAAAAATATCCGCAATGAAAAAACCATTATCTATTTAAATTTCTCAGAATCAAAGCAAGCTTACTATCAGTTTATTATTGATCTATTTTACGTACGGTTTCTATCCATTGTTATGGATCATAAACCCGCAGCAAACGAGCTAGATATTTTTGGCTTTTTGGATGAAATGGGAAACAGCTACATAAATGATTTCAACATAAGCATCAACAACGTGCGCAAGTACCGTGTTTCACTCTCTCTAGTCTTTCAGGGCATTTCTCAACTAGATGATAAGTATGGCCCACAAAAAGCCAAGGCAATTAAAGCTGGTATTGGCAGTTATCTCATATTCAGAGGGGGCGACTTAGATACTAATACAGAATTCTCAAATGTCATCGGAGATCGCGCCATAACGCAGCGCGAGAACTTTACTGATATTCGACGTACACACGAACGTATGCCTTTATTAGCCCCTGATAGGCTCAGAACTTTGGGGAGCAATCAAGCTTTGTTTATATCGACCTACAGGCAACCAACCATTGTTGATTGTATGAAGTACTTTGAACATGGAGATTACTCACGCTTAACCAAAAAACCACCCGCACAGACCAGTAAAGCGTCCGTAACCTTAGATTTTGATACGACATTGAGGCTATAACAATGAATTCGGATTTATTGTTTTTCCTCGGGATCTTTTGGTTTATTGGTCTGACTATTGGTTGGTTTTTTAGAAACGGCATTTCGTTTATTGGCCTTATTGTTTTGCTCTGCCTATTACCTGTATTTACAGTCGTTTCTATGATTGATTGGTGGCCGTTTACCACGGCCTTTGTCGTTGGTTTGCTCATTCATACATGGAAACCACTTTACAAAAAGGTACAACAACTATGACATCACTCCTTTTTGGCGCAGCTGCTTATATGCTAACGGGGTATTTAATTGGCAAATTGTTTGTGCGTTTTAACCCTGCTTTGATGTTGATCGGTTTATTTCCACTCTATGGTATGTGGATAGGTATTTCCGAGTTAGACAATAAGTACTTCGCCACCGTGTTTTTTGTCATTGGGATGATCCTGAATTTCAATCGGCCATTAACTTATGCACGTTCACGTATCAGTGATGTAGTAGGGACAATACGGTTACGCAAATTAAGCAATGACTACGCTTCAAACATTGAAGCACAAAAACAACAGGCTGAGCGTGACCTATACGAACAAAAGAGGCAAGTAGAAGAAGAACTCAAACGCCAGAAGAAAGAAGCAGAGCAAGATCTCCAAAGGCAACGCCGAGAAGCGGAAGAGGCCATTAAGCGCGAAGCTGAAAATCTGCGTAAAGAGCGAGAGCGCTACGAGCGGGAACAAAGCAACAATCAAAACCAAGCTAACTCAAATCAGTCCTCAAGTTCGCAGTCGAGTAACAACGAGCGACACCTAAACCCATTAGTGTTTGTTGACGCGTGTGAGATCTTAGGCTTGGGCCAAGGCAAGACCTTAAAAGAATACAAAGCAGCTTATTTAAAGCTCATGAAGCTGTATCACTCAGACAAACTAGCAGGGTTGAGTGATGAATTACGTAAGCAAGAAGAAGAGAAAGCCAAGGCTTTGAATCTGGCTTGGGGTACGGTGAAGAAGAAACTTAAGTAGATGAATGAGCTTATGGAGATTTTAGAAATCTAAGCTTGCTTTTTCTAAATATAGAATAAAATTACATGGAGTAAACTTTTCAGTAACAACTGTGTATGCTACGTTGATAAATGGAAAGTTATTCATTGATTAATTTAGAAAGGATAGGGACGAACTATGAAATTTAAAAAATCAAGATATAGAGTTAATGGTATTGCTGGGGACTTTTATTACGACTCATCGCGTACTTCTTTTGACGGACTATTCTTGTCTCTGATTGGCTTACCATCATTTCCAGGCCCAAATAAGATGATTGAAGAAGTTGTTAAGTATGGTTACATTGTTATACAACCTCATTACCCTGGAACATATGATTCTGATGGAGAGCTAAGCCCGAGCGCTTTTTACGAAGTTTTTGAACATCTGAATCTATTGCTCCATACAGGAATACCAAAGGGTGGATCTGTAATAGATATACCGAAGACTAATATTGTATTGACAGGGCATAGTTTCGGGTGTGCTGCTCTTTTGAGAGGTGTCTGCAAATTTGAGTATGAAGCTAATGCAATTTTTTTCGGCCCTGCGGCACATTATAGTCGAGAATCTCCTGACTATGGTTTGATAGAAGATGGTCCAGAGCATTTTTCTAAGCTACGACTTAGTCATCCTCATACGTATAGGTTAGCTGAGCTTTCTGAATGGGCCACCATTATTAATGGTAAAGATCTCCCTCCAAATCATCCACAGACGAATAAAATAAAGGGGGCAGCTATTGTTGTTGGTGAAAACGATGCATATTGTGATAAAAATGCTTGTAAAGAGAATCTACCTACATTAATTCAGGCCTACTTTGGAAGTTCTTGCAAAGTGAAATGGTATGAAGTTGAACAGGCTGGCCATCCATTAACGGACCTCGTTTCATCTGGCAATTTTCATATCTGTAATTTACTCGAGGAGTTTAAAGTTGGCAGAGTGTAAAGGTTGTCCAATGCCAAGGTGTACAATGCTTGCTATTTGTAGAGTCCAGCTAAGAAGCAGTGGACTTGAGTTACTACTTTGCCAAGAACATTCTGAACTTTATCACAATGGTATAATTTCAGAAGAAATGCTTTTTGCTTTAGCGGAGTTGCAAACAGAAGAAGTGCAGTCTTCTAGTAGTGTTTTCCTAGATAGTCGAGAACGATATTTGGGAGAAATTACTCGAAGATTGAACGACTTTACAGGAACTCTTTATATTACTTACGTAGGCCCCTTGCCACTCCACCCCTTGTGGTATCAAGATATTAGAGATTTATCGACTACCCTCCCTAATATGGACAGATTGGTTAAGAAGATTATCACGGAACAATCTAATGGTGCTGATTACGATATTAAAATTATATTCAGAAATTCAGCTAGGTACATTGAAAAAGTAAGAGAAATGACACCTCCTATTTTAATGAAAAAATTACGTTTTGATTTATTGGAGTCAATAGATAATATCTTCGGTCCTGGTAAAAAACAACCTCTATTCTGCTGTTCTGATTTTGGGAATGTTCGTATACCTACGATTTTCATGGATGCTGCAATCACCGCAATACGAGAAGTTCCGTCAAGCCCTATAGATTCAGGAATTCTGATAACAGAATCAAAGATTTTAGAGTGGGAAAAAAACTCATTTGAGCGGATCTTTTTAGGCGCACATCGGGGAGTTCACACAGAGCTTAACGAATTGAAGAACTTCATTTCATCTGTCCTAGTATAATAATGTACATCAATGAAAAAAAAGAAACCAAAAACTTTAGTAGTTGCAACATCATCATTTCACCCAATAGATCTTACAGCTGCAATTTTTAACCTTCTTCAGGATAATTCTGCGCAACTTAAGATTTTAGTCGAAAGTGGTTCAGGGATGACCTCTTTAATTCCGCGAGCCAGATGTGGAGCTGCTTACCATAGCTTGCCTCTCCCTCTTGCAATTACAGAAAATGGAGGTGTTGTTAGGCAGCTTCATATTCCTTTAGACTTAGAAAAAAAAGGTATAGGCTTCAGCCTTTACATCAATGCGCTAAAAAAGCTGCCAGGTTCTTCAGTGATCAACTTTAATAAGCTTGAGATTTTTTCGGATATAAATGGAAAACCAGAAAGTAGTATGGCTGAAGCGTTAAGCTTAGTGTTAAAAGAGCTACTAAGTGGACAAAATATCATTGTCGATGAAATTAAATCTTATGCACAGAGGAAAGAAGGAGTTTACGAAACGTTACAAGCGTTGGAGGCATTAGAAAATCAACTAATTAATAGTGATGGGGAAGTTTTTGATTTTCTAAAAGGTGGGTATTTAGAGCTTAAGACATTTAAAGAAACTAAAAAATTTCGTGGTGCGAAAGTTATCTTTGATGCTGTTTATTTAATTGATGAAAAAGGTTTTGAGAAATCAACTTCTTATATTAAATCTCTGATAGAGAGGGGGAGGGCTATTTTATTTTTTAAAGGTCCAATGGAACTTCATTGGTTAGAAAGCGTTGGTAGTTTGGCGCATTTACCTTGGTATTGTGAATTAATTCCATGCTCCAAAATGAGTAAACATGGAATATCTGTAGATGAGTATATTTCCCCATTCTCCGTAGCTTCGAAGATTCGCTCGCCAGCTTTTGGAAGCAATAAATATAGGTTAGAGCCTAGCGGATATACATTGCTAGATTATCTGGAGGTAGATCAAGTAAGAAAGTTTGTTAGTTTAACTATTTCTAGAGATGGTATAGCAGAAGGGTTAGAAAAAACTTTGTGGAAAAAAGTTACTGATCTATACCCTGCAGTAAAACAGAAAGCACTCAAGAGTCAGTCATCTTCTTCTTATATAAGGCAGGAATTATTAAAAAATAGTTTGAGAGAGTTGAAGTCAGGTAATGAACTCGGTTTACAGGTCTTTATGCAAGAGGGGGATGTTTTTATATCTGATAAATTAACTCAATTGGCTTCTCTAGTTAAATTGTTGAGGGAAAAAAAGCAAAGGCCTAACGGTAATTTCGAGTTTTCTAATTTACAATTTGAAACCCTTTCAAAAGCGAAGTTGTTGGAAGGAAATGTTGTCAGTAATATTAGATTAATGGAGCTATGTAAAAGTGTTTTAAGTGAGGCGCTTATTTGGTGCAGTTGGATGGCTCCCTCAAGCAAAGCCTTCGAGCCTAAATCTCTTAGTTCAGATGATCTAAATCATGCTGTAAATCAGATTGTCGGGTATAGGAGTCAATTTGAATATGATAATAATAATCACATTGACTGTTGTAATAAAGAGAAGTTGGAATCGCAAGTTAAAATTATTGAAAATGTTTTGGAGCGAGTTATTGAAATTATGATTGCGTATTTGGCTGGTCCTCTTAAAGCTCATATTTTTAATTTATGGTTGCTTGATGAAAGTAATTTGAGAAAGTCTTGGCAATGTTTATCTTCAAAGAGGCGTTTTAATTCATTGAGTTTAAAGGTAGTTTTATGGAGAGTGAAATAGAAGAAGTTTTGAGGGAATTAAAGTTATCCTCACAAGATTTAAGAATTGAACTTATGGAAAATGGAATAGCATCTAAAAACTACCATATAAGGAGTAATGATGAGGAATTCTTGATAAAATTAGACTCTCGGGGAGTAAGGGAGCATCAATTAGATCTGTCAGCTAGAAATTGTGCTCAGAAAGCAGGTGTTTCAGTTCCTAAAACGCTTTCAATTACTAGTTGCTCTAGTAGTATATTGGAATTTATAAATGGGGATGATTTTAATTATTTAGGTGAAAATGTTAGCCTTTTAGCTAAAACTCAGGCTTCTTTACATAATGTTACTCCGCCCCCATTTGTTAGAAAGTCAGTCTATTCAGATATAACAATAGATAGAGATTTGACTTTAGCTATAGATAATAAATATCCACTTAAAGTTGTTAATATTTATGATGTGCTTTATAAAGCTCCAGAAAATATAATTTCTCCTCTATTTCAATGTGGAAATTTAACGCATTGTGATCTTAAACCTGATAATATATTAAAATATAAAGGTTCCGTTACTTTGCTTGATTGGGAAAAATCATGTTCATGTAGTAGAGAAATGGATCTAATTCTCGCTCTTATGTTTCTAATTGCAGATAACCAAAATATTGATGAGCGTTTGAAAATATTCTGTAATGCCTATTTGAATGAAATTGATGGTTTTTTAAATAGTGAATTGATCTTAGATGCATTGAAATATGTTCCTCTTGTTTTCTTATTTCGAGATGCAGGCTTAGCTATATCAAAAAGTGAGCAGAGAAGGGTTGAATATGTAGACTTTTTTGTATATCCAATGTTGGTTAGTTGGTACGAAAATGGTTGTGAAGAAAAGATTCGGAACTATTTGTTATGAAAGTATTGTATTTAGTTATTGCTTCCCTTTTTATTGGTAGTGTGGCTCTTGCTTTTGCTTTGACTTTAAGCAGCAAAGAACAACTATCTTTACAAGTTTTTCTAGCAGAGTTCTTTTCATCATTGGGTGGAGAAGTGATAGGAGCCGTTGCAGTATTTTTGTTAATGGAATGGAAGCTCAAAAAAATTGATGCTGAATCAACAAAGAAAAGTCAAAAAATAGATTTGTGCAAAAAAATAGTATCGTTACTAAAGACAAATAGCAGAGATTTGCAAATCGAGGCGATATCCTTAGCCCGTTCTACAGGAATACTATTCGATGGAAGTTTTGAAGGAGTTAATTTGCAGGGAGTTTCTTTAAGAGAGCATCAGTTAGATGGTAGTAATTTTCGAGGATGCTGCTTGGCAGGTGTTGATTTTTTTGGTTCTTCTCTAAATGCTGCTAACTTACAAGGCGCAGATCTTACCAACGCTAATCTACAAAACGTATCTCTTTCGTGGGCAAACCTTTATCAAGCTAAAGTTTCACACTCTCAGTTGGAAAAATCAAGTGTCCTTTGGAAAGCAATCCTACCTTCAGGTCAAGAGTTCGAAAGGGGTTAATTACTAATTAAGTAAAGTGGAATTACAAATCTCCATAAAAGTTGTTTTAAGGATTAAAATGAAAATCAGTATTATATCAGATGAAATTAGCCAAGATTTTGAAAAAGCACTTATATTTTGTAAAAGTATTGATGTTGAATATGTCGCAATTCGTTCTGTTTGGGGTAAAAATGTATTAAATCTTAGTGATGAAGAAATTAACAAAGTTGATTTTCTTTTAAGGTGCTATGGTTTGAAGGTTTCTTCTATATTGTCTCCTATGTTTAAATGTTACCTAGATGTTGAATCTTCTTCAAGCTTTGCTTTAAATTCTTCTTTTGGTTTCTCTGTAAGTTTAAAAGAACATTTAAATATGATAAGTAGACTCTTTGAAATTTGCGACAGACTTAAAGTTAATTTAATAAGAGTGTTTTCGTTTCTTAAAGATAATGGGAGAGAGGGGGAGGTTTCTGAGGATAGGATTATTGATTATATTGGTTTGTTGTCTAGAGAGGCTGAATTATCAGGTAATATATTGTTGATAGAAAATGAACATAGTTGTTGGGTTAGTACTGTTAATCAACTTTGCTCCATTATTAATAAATATTTTGACAAGAGTAAAAATGTAATGGCCGCTTTAGACCCATGCAACCATTTTGCAATTGATAAAAGTAGCGGCTTTTATACTGAATTTAGCAAGTTGATACCTAGGGTAATGGATTTGCATGTGAAGGATAGAGGTTTTGATGATGATATATTGGTTGTGGGTGATGGAATTATAGATTGGGGATTAATAATTAATGAATTTAAAAATTTTGGTTATGATGGTTTTGTTACTATGGAGCCGCATTTATATCAAGATCTTGATAAAATAAATGAATCAATAGGAAGGGTAAGGAAGTGGATATATTAAATTGGGGAGTTATTGGTAGTTCAAATGTTGCAAAAAAGCATGTTGATTCGTTACTAAAGTTAGATGGTGTGGCTTTAAAGTCTATTTCTGACCCATTTTTTGATAAAACCATGAATTTGAAAGGTAATATGGATTTTTATCATAACTATAAAGAAATGATAATTGGGGGGGGGCTTGATATTGTTAGTGTCTGTAGCCCTACTCATATGCACTTTGATATGGCAAAAACGCTATTATCCTGTGGTATTCATGTATTATTAGAGAAACCACCGTGTCTTCACCTTGATGAACTAGCGGAATTGGAAGATATATCCTTGACCACTAAAGCAAAGGTGTTCAATGTTTTGCAGTATAGATTTAACCCTGTTATAAATTGCCTGAAATTGTTGCTAGATGATAACTTGTTAGGTAAGCCTCTCACGGTGAATATTTTAGTAAGTTGGAAAAGAAAACCAGAATATTATCTTGAAAGTGATTGGAGAGGTAAAAAGAGTTTGGAAGGTGGAATGTTGTTTAATCAACTCTTTCATCATTTAGATTTATTAACATTTTTGTTTGGGGAGATATTGCCCAAAAAAAAATTGGCAGATAGATTAAGTTATAATTTTTTGGAAACAGAAGATACTGTTAGCCTTCTCTTGAGAGCGAAGGAAGGTCCATTAATAAACTTAACCGCGACAGTTGCTGGTTTTGGAACAAATACAGAGAATCTTGATATTATTACTGAAAAAGCACGAATTCGGCTATCAGGAAAGAGGCTCAGCAATATTGAGTTGCTAGAATCGAGCTCGGATATATACGCGTTTCTATCAGATAATGATTATCTTTCTGCCAAGTCAGAGAGAGATATTGATGCATATCTTTACACTGCCTTAATTGAACATGTCTTACGAGATTTGAAAGGCTTGCATTCCCTTGCGCCGAGGTTATCAGATGTTTTACCTTCTGTTTCAATTGCCTCATCTTTGAATAGTGAGCTCTATAAATAGGGTGAAAAGACCAGAGGGACTTCTTGAATTGTAACTCAATAGCCTTAAGAAAGTGGGTTTGTTAGTTTTGCGCAAAGTTGAGATTCTAAAGTTCTATTTGATCTAATTAAACTTTTTAGAGCAATCATTATTTTTTGAGAGTGCTTGCGAATTTTGTTTACGGATACTATCCACTTCTTCCATACGAGCCCTAACAATCTTTTCTTTCTTATTCTCGATCTGATTTGGGGTTTTGTTACGAGAATGTAGATACTTTGATTCTCGGTCTGAGAGATAGCCCTTATCAATAGCTAACTGTATTTCTGAATTGTTCAACTTTGACACTGCCATCTCAAGCGTATTTGTGGTGATCTCCATCGCTTTTTGAAGATCTTCTTTAGAGCCTAATCGGTCTTCCCAACCTTGTTGGTCATGAAAGTGAAAGCTTGCCTCGATATTCAGCCACGCTCTATAAGCCTCTTTGTAAGCTTTCGCTTTTTCTTCAAGAGAATCATCGATAGGATGGTAAAAATGAGCTTTCAAAACGACACACCAATTAACGGACATATGAGTAATTCTGTGCTTGATCGCTTCAAAAAGCAATACTAGTAATATTCTTTTGATTTCCCAGCAAAAACACATTACTTTAATCAGCTATGGAACAAGCATTTTCACCGCAATTGTGCGAAATATCTGACAGCATGGGGCTGGGGCTATATCAGCGTTTAAGCACGCAAGAAGCCTCATTGTTTTTGCGTTGTCCATTGAAAACAATCGAGCAACTAATTGCTCAGAACAAGATTGGTTATATATCTCTTCCAAATGCAGACATAGAGTTCTTTGGTTACATGCTTCTGGAGTACATGTTGGAGCACGTTAACGAGCCAGTGAAGCAAGCCAAGCAGTCTCAAAACACACACCAGGAAAGAATCTTAAGGCTAGAAGAAGTCACCCAAATGGTTGGCCTTAGTCGCACTACATTGTGGCGTATGGAGCGAAAAGGGGAGTTTCCCTCGCGAATACCGCTCAGTAGCAGAAGCGTAGGCTGGCGTTCTGTTGATATAGAGAACTGGATGAAAAATAAATAAATTTAGCCTTTATTTCATCCGAGGGGTATAAAGTGGGGTATCGGTTTAACGCCCATGCGTCTCTATAAAAAGAAGTTCAAATTAAGTAGCTAGTGTCAAATAGGCGCGGCTTTCTACCGTGCTCTTATTCCTACATATGGACTTCCCAGACTTTGCTAGACACCCAAGGAGTATACAATCATATAAAAGAAAACTTGGCTGACTGGCTAGAAGAGGCCATAGAAATAAGAAATCAATACTAGAGAGTATTTTGGGGCGACTGTGCTATTGGAAAAGTCGCCCCAAGTAAAGCTTGGATTGAAAAGTGTCACTACGAAAAAAGAAAACTGAAATAGAAAGACTTATTGCTACTTTTGAGAAAGAAGCGAACGAATTCCACGACATTAGTTTTAGCGTTTTTTATATTGATCTTGAACAACCTGTTCCCGCAGCTACATTGATGCCTTTTTAAATTTACTATGCGAGGTAATAGTTAGTGCCTTTGTACTAAATAATCCAAAGTATTTGTTTGCAACAATTTGAGAGCTTCTATAAAAGGTGAATGCACATCGACACTTTCAGGTTTCTTGTCCCCGTAAAAGTTACCAATGTCTTCATAAACATTAATCAAATGCTGATGAAAATCAGAAAATGACTTCGGCGCCTCAGAAAAAAACCACTTATAGCAGTAATACTCTACATGCTCATAATAAAGGTCATTTGAGTCAGCTTTGCCTTGGTAATGTCGTCCTCTATCTGCAAACTCGATATACTTAAAATGCTCCAACCTATTGTTCAACCTTACGGCATGCACCTCTCTAATGGTGTAGATATATGGAAGTAAGTATATGACCACAGAGCAAATGTCAGCACCAATTCTCTCTTTTACCAGAGCCTCATCATATAGCTCCAATTTAATCCCCTGGCATAAGCCTTCGGCTTCATTCAAGCCAACTCTGATACAGTTTCTTTCTAAACCATATTGCTCAAAAATAGACTGCCAATCAGATCTATGTTTCTCTATAAACGGGTATTTTTCATTCGCCAAGGCAAGTTGCGCACCTAACACACTTAAATGGAACCACTTTTCACGCTTTGAAAGCCCGTCATCCAACTCAATCTTCTTTTGTAACAATCTCAGCTTATTTAGAGCATCGTGAAAAGATGTATCCGGATTAATCTGCATCTTTGCCTTCTGTCTAGAGACCACTCGGCCTTCTGGCGACTTCCATAACTTGTCAAGTGCATTTATTGTGTTGGTTTTTGAGGAAATTTTCCTGTTATTACGAATAGTTATCGTCACACCTATATATGCACCAATCGCGGAAACTGAAATAATTAAAGAAGATAAAAGCTGTTTGTCCGAAAAAGGATGAGGATGCTGTGAGAGCAAAACTGTAATGATCACTATCATTACAACTAATGGAACATAAATACGAAAGTTAGTGAACGACAGATGTGAGTAGTTGATTGCTGAGGGGCCATCAAGCCCTTGAGGATCATGGATGTTAGGTAAGTGCTTCTCATTAAAAGAATGAAAACTGTATGCTTTCAGTAATAAAGCCCTTTTCGCGCAATCCTTACCTACCATCAATTTTGGCCTATATTTCTAGTTCGTCTGTACCTTGCTTCTTCATAAAACTTACTCATTACTACCACTATAAATAATACGCACAATTATAGCTAAAGACCCCAGGTAAAGCAAAATTGATTGTTATTAATACAGCTGAATGAATTAACGTCAGATAAAACATCTTGTGTCTCTAATACACGATAGTGATGTAATTTGCACCTAAAGGTATCCATTACACATAACCAATGTATTTGACAGTATATACCAGGTTGGTATCAATAGAAGTTCTGTTGATATATATAACAACATGAAAAATAAATAAATTTATCCTTTATTTCACTCTAGGGGTATAAAGTGGGGTGTCACCACTTTTTCCCATATTAATAGTTTAATAAAAACAAAAGCTTAAGCTCTACATGGGCGGCATGATGTAGTGCGACGAGAGTCGTCCTGCGCTAGTGTAATCTATTGATTAGTAAAATGATCTTTTAGATTACACTCCCTTGGCTGAGCGTTGGCGAAACGTTCAGCACCTTTACCCAGAGTTATCTGGGACCCTTAGAACACTAAAGGTCAACATTTTAAATGGGTGTTCGAGTTGAATGATTACAGGATGTAATTGAACCAACTGACCTAGCTTCAAAATCAAGCCAACTTCTTTAAGAGGTTGGCTCATTTCAAAACTTAAGTTTCACAGCATTTTATGGCTTGTGTAACTACTTCAATAATAGCGCAGCGATGTAAGCTGCTTTGATGATTGTCTGACGTATTTCGTCTGCGATCAGACCTGTTATTCAGCTAACGGTAGCCTAGGGATAGTGCGATGAGGGTAACTTCATGGTGCGAAGCTTCCTGACAATGTACTTCTGCTCACAGCATCTGTTTCCGTGAGGAACTGATGGTTTTGGTTAATGGCAAACCGAAACAAGGCTAGGCTAGTTGGTATGGTTAACGTATGTGAACCACTTATAAACACCGTCAACCGCAAAAAGCGTAATGTCATTGCTACGCTTTAACCAAAAGGTATATGGCTGGTTATTCCTTTTACATCTGGGAATACGCTGACTTAATGCCATCGGTGGATTTGTGGTACCTAACCCAACTTTGTCATCAAAGTGGAACTCGGTAAGCCCAATTATTCGCTTAGTTTATTGTTATTTGAATAAGTTAAGCAGGGGAGCCGTAAGGCGAACTGTTGAATAAGTGGGTAAAGGAGGTTGGAAAAAGCGAATGTCAAACTGTAATGGTTTGGATAGAGGTTCAAACTTTGCCTCAACGGGAAACTGTGCAGACTTCCAACTGGTCTTTAATCGTGTGATAGACGTGTAAAGCTGTCATCAATTTGATCCTAACGGGATAAGAACAATTCTTCCCGTTAGGGGATAGTTGCGTCTTGTTCTTGTTAGATCATGACTAATAGGAGAAAAGCAAGATGAGTACAGCGTTTGTTGTACCTGCGTTCTCCCACCAGGCGCAAAGCTGGCATACCATTAATTGGTATTCGGTCGAGTTAACGGTGCGAGAGCTACAAGTACGGATCGCGAAGGCGACTAAGCAACAACAATGGCGCAGGGTGAAAGCTCTGCAACGTATGTTGGTGCGCTCGTTTGCTGCTAAATGTCTAGCGGTAAAACGGGTGACTGAAAATCGAGGCAAAAGGACTGCCGGTGTCGATGGGGAGTTATGGAGTACACCTGAGAGTAAATGGCTTGCGCTGTTTCGGTTAACGCGTAAGGGCTATAAGCCCAAGCCGTTAAGGCGAGTGTATATTCCTAAAGCGAACGGTAAACGCCGCCCGCTGGGAATACCGACCATGCTCGACAGAGCTATGCAGGCGTTATACCTGCTGGCGTTAGAGCCTGTGTCGGAAACAACCGCCGATAGAAATAGCTATGGCTTTCGCCCGATGCGCTCAACGGCAGATGCGATTGAGCAATGTTTTGTGAACCTCAGTCGCAAGCATTCTGCCAAATGGGTGTTAGAGGGGGACATCAAAGGGTGCTTCGATAACATCAGTCATGACTGGTTACTCGCCAACATTCCATTGGATAAACGAGTACTCGGACAATGGCTGAAAGTCGGTTATATGGAATCCGGTAAATTGAATCCGACTGACGCAGGGACACCGCAAGGGGGAATTATTTCTCCCGTGTTGGCCAATATGGCGCTTGATGGTCTGGAAACGGTGCTCGAATCTCATTTTGGGAAGAAGAACACTAAAGCCAGCTATAAGACCAAGGTCAATTACGTGCGATATGCAGATGACTTCATTATTACTGGTATCTCACAAGAGTTGCTAGAAGATGAAGTAAAACCTCTCGTTGAAGCCTTTATGGCTGAGAGAGGGCTGACGCTATCGCCGGAAAAAACGGTGATAACCCATATTGACGAAGGGTTTGACTTTTTGGGGCAAAACTTACGTAAGTACAAAGGCAAGCTTTTAATTAAGCCTAGCCGGAAGAACCTGCGGACGTTTCTCCATAAGGTTAGAGACTTAATTAACGGAAACAAGACGGTGACGGCTGGTTTGTTGATATACATGCTCAACCCTGTACTTAGAGGTTGGGCTAACTATCACAGACATATTGTTGCCAAGGAAACCTTTAATTATGTTGATTATCGGGTTTGGAAAATGCTTTGGAAGTGGTGCCGACGGCGACATAAAAATCGTCGCTTTCACTGGGTTAAGTCTAAGTACTTTAAAACAGTGGGCAAACGCAACTGGGTATTTTCCGGTGAATGGGAGGAGTCGAAAATACTTCGCCTATTCTCATGTAACGATGTGGTGATAAAGCGACATACCAAGATAAAAGCAGAGGCTAACCCTTATGACTTGGCATTTGAGGAATACTTCGAGCAGCGCTTAGAGCGAGCTTGGCGTGACTCAATGCAAGGTAAAAGGAAGGTGCTGATGCTCTGGCTCAGACAGCAACAATGCTGCGTTATGTGCCGCCATAAAATTACCAAAGAAACGGGGTGGAATGTTCACCATATCGTAGAAAGGGTAAAAGGAGGTTCAGACGAGTTGGATAACTTGGTGTTGTTGCACCCTAATTGTCATAGGCAGTTGCATAGTAACTACTCAGTTTGATTTGAAAGTAATAGCTTTTAGTCGCATAATGAAAAGGTGAAGCTTCTCACTTCACATTGTCGTTTAGAGGGAACGGCTCAAGGGTTGAAAGATGTGGTTTTAATCATTGACGCAAAGCGCGATGAACTTACTTATATGGCAAAGCCTATTCGTACGTAGGACAACTTCTGAATATCTGAGGATTATGAGTAACACGTGTATCTCATAATCGGCCGCTTAGGCTAAAGCGGGATATAAAAACCAGGTTTGTTATTTATCTGGGGCCCAGATCAATTTAATAGGCTTATGCCATATGAAACTTGATCTAAAAATCACTGTTACTTGTGATTTTGCTAAAATTATTCTTGCGGTAAGTGCACTTATAATTGCAGCCAATGAAGCAGGTATTCTGTGAGGGAGTCCGAGTGTAACCACTCGGCACCTTTTCTATAGTCGCTGGTCTGTACTTAGGTACTGACTTATAAAGGCTTGAGCCGTATGCGGGGAAACTCGCACGTACGGTTCTTAGGGGAGGGGTAGTCAGCAATGGCTGCTCCTTACCCGACAACATCATCTCCTAAGCACTACACGCTTTAGAAAAAATCTAGCAGTTTGAACTGACCCCCAATAGTTGGACACCAACATTGGGGGTTATTTTATGTCTACATACATCAGAGAATTAAAGCTGTGCATCGCACAGCTTTGTCTTGATGGTGAATCATCGACTCAAGAGTTTTCTATCAGTTTTAGACTGATTAGGTATTGGACTTCTGTTTATATAATCCATGGTTCATCTTCATTTTACCTCTGATTATGAAAATTCCGCAGACTTTAAATGCTCGGTATGGTTGTTGGCGTATTCATTATGTTTTGCGTAAAGAAGGTATCTACTTAATCATAAAGCGGTTCAGTGTTTAATGGCAAAACTAGGGTTAAAATCGACTGTAAGGCCGAAGAAATATCGTTCATATAAAGGGTTGGTTGGACGTATTGCACCAAATATCATGAATCGAAACTTCACATGGACTAAACCAAATGAAAAGTGGATGACCGATGTGACAGAATGTAAAGTGGCAGGTGAAAAAATGTATTTATCTCCTATTATCGATTTATTTAATCAAGAAATCGTTAGCCATACTGTCGCGACCACACCTAAATTGCATCTCGTGACTGAGATGCTAGATAAAGCGATGAGTGAATTAAGTCAAGTATGATCCTTGGTTCTACATAGCGAACAAGGGTGGCAATTCCAGCACCATGGTTATCATAATATTTTGAAAAATAAAAAATTAATCGGAGTGTATTGAGAAAAGGAAATTGTTTTGATAATACAGTGGCTGCAAATTTCTTCACGCTTTTAAAATCAGAAATGTACCATGGTCACTACTTTGACAGTGCCGAGCAACTTATGGCATGCATTGATGAATATATTGATTATTACAATAACGATCGGATTAAGGTCAAATTAAAAGGCCTGATTCCGGTAGAATACCGGAATCAGGCGTTGGAAGTCGCATAATAGAAATGTCCAACTTTAATGGGCCACTTCAGCTAAGGTGGCTTTTCTTGTTCGTTCGGAAAGTTTAACTAAAGCAGCAATCTTTGATTAGCGATTTAATAATCGCTTGAGATGGTTTTATTTTTTCCATATTGAGATATTCATTTGGCTGATGTGCTTGATTAATTGAACCTGGGCCCATGACGATAGTTTCGCAGCCTAGCTGTTGTAGAAATGGCGCTTCGGTACAATAGTTTACAGCAATTGCTTGTTGTCCTGACAGGCGTTCAGCCATTTTCACCAAAGCAGAATCCGTCGAGCCGGTAAAAGCCGGAATAGGTTCGTGCATATCTATAACCGAGACACTATTCGGATAATGTGTATTGATTGGTGCTACAGCTGCCGTGAGCATGGCTTGTAGTTCTTTGATGCTCAGACCAGGCAAAGGGCGCATATCAATATGTAGTTCACAACAGCCACAAATACGGTTGGCATTGTCGCCGCCATGAATGTGTCCAAGGTTTAAAGTTGGGTAAGGAATAGCAAAGTGTGGAGTTGAATATTTATTCTTTAATTCTTCTCTTAACTTTAATAAATTTGCAATCACCTGATGCATGATTTCAATGGCATTTAAGCCACGCTCTGGATCTGAGCTATGGCCTGAACGACCAACGATGCGGATGGCGGTCGTCATATGGCCTTTGTGGGTAAATACCGGCACCATATCGGTGGGTTCACCAATAATGCAGCGCGCCGGCTTCAAGTTTGGATGTTTAGCAATTTCCTGAGCGCCAGCCATAGTAGTTTCTTCATCGGCGGTGGCTAAAATTATGATAGGAGCACTTTGCTGTAATTCATCAAGCTCTGAGATTGCATTCAATACGAAAGCAAAAAAACCTTTCATATCAATACTTCCAAGACCATATAATTTATTATCTTGCTCGCTTAATTTAAAAGGATCAAATTGCCAGCGGCTATCGTCGAATGGCACGGTATCCGTGTGGCCGGCCAACATTAATCCACCATCGCCATTACCTCGTCTTGCAATTAGATTATATTTTCCTTTTGCATGTTCAAGCTCTGTTACTTCGACAGTAAATCCTAACGTTTCGCACCACTGTGCGAGTAGCTGGATCACATTCTGATTACTCATGTTAAGACTTTCTTCTAATGCACTGATAGATGGCGCGGCGATCAGTTGCTGATACATTTCCATAAAAGCGGGCAATTTCATAAAAATTCCTAAAATACTTATTCAAAGTTCTTGCATAAAAATATAAAGATGTTTAGAGTGAATATCAATTCACTTTTTTAGCATAAATATATTTTTGGAACAGCAATGCGACGATTTGACTTCAACAATTAGCAGAACCAACCCTAATCAAACTTTTTTAATCTTGAGAACACTATGTTGAAAGTATCTATAATCGGAGCGAGCGGCTACAGTGGCGCTGAGCTTGCTAAGCTGGTTGCCAAGCATCCTGCCTTCACACTTGCACATTGCTTTGTATCTGAGCAAAGCTTAGACAAACACAAATTCATCAGCGATTTATATCCAGAATATTCGGGCTTGCTAGATATTGAGCTGCAACCCTTAAATGAGCAAGCTTTTTCGTTGATAGAGCAATCATCGGATTATGTGTGTTTATGCACGGATCACAAGGTTAGCGTAGAGCTTGCACCGGTATTTTTACAGATGGGGAAACGGGTTTTTGACCTATCTGGAGGTTACCGTTTATCTAGCAATGAAGACTACGAAAATTACTACGGCTTTTCTCACCCGCATCAAGACTGGTTAGCGCAAGCGCAATACGGACTAGCTGAATGGTACGGCGATGCTATTAAAACGGCGAAGTTGGTGGCGGTCGCGGGCTGTTATCCGACTGCGGCACTCAATGCACTTAAGCCATTACAACAAGCTGATCTGATAACAGAGCAGCCAGTTATCATCAATGCTGTTTCAGGTGTTACTGGCGCAGGTAGAAAAGCGAATGTCGCCACACACTTTTGCGAAGTATCTCTTGCACCGTACGGTTTGTTTACGCACAGACATAGTCCAGAAATAGAAAAGTACCTTGAGCACCCAGTGTTGTTTACGCCGCATTTAGGGAATTTTAAGCGTGGTATCTTGGAAACGATCTACGTCACTCTGAAAGAAAATGTCACACCAAATCAAGTCGATGCCGCTTACCAAGTGCTTGCCGATGAGCCGCTGATCAGATTAAAGGGGAGTCAACTTCCATCAATCAAAGCCGTTGAAAATCAGCCTTTTGTTGATATTGGTTGGCAGCAAAAGGGCAATCAACTGATCGTGGTTGTCGCGATTGATAACTTGCTTAAAGGGGCTGCAGGCCAAGCATTACAATGTATGAACTTGGCGGCGGGACTTGAGCATTATCAAGGTTTAGGAGTATCAGCATGAGCAAACAAACTTGGGTGATAAAACTAGGTGGTGCGGTGTTGAATCAAGAGGGTGCAGCGCAAGCATTGTTTTCAGCTATCAAGCAAATTCAACAGGACGCACCACACAAGCAGTTTGTGATTGTTCATGGTGGCGGGGCGCTGGTTGATAAATGGCTGACCGATGCTGGTTTTGCTACTGCAAAACATCAAGGACTGCGGATCAGTCCGCAAGAGCAAATGCCCTATATTGTTGGTGCACTTGCAGGCTGTGCTAACAAGCAACTGATGGCGGATGCCATTACCGCCACGCTCAAGCCCGTTGGGCTGTGCTTATATGATGCAGGATTTACCACAACTCAAAAGCTTAAAGCGCTTGGCCGTGTGGGTAGCTGTGAAGCGAGTGAAGGGGGCATGCTTGAAGCGGTGTTGGAGTTTGACAGGTTACCTGTTGTTAGTTCAGTTGGTATTGGCGCTGACGGCCATTTATACAACGTGAATGCGGATGAAGCAGCAGCAGCTATCGCCAGTAAGCTTGGTGCAGAACTTATTTTTATGACTGACGTTGAGGCGGTACTTGATGGCGATAAACAGCCATTAAATCAACTTAACGCGGAACAGATCTCAACGTTAATCGCGCAAAAGGTCATTGTGGGCGGGATGGAGGTCAAAGTTAAGACCAGTCTTCACGCTGCCCAACACTTACGACGAGGGGTGTACATCTCTAGCTGGCAAAAGCCAGAAAATTTAATTGCGTTGCTCAATGGTGAGCACGTAGGTACACAAATTCTGCCGTAGGAAAACACCATGACTAAGCATTTTTTAACTGGTTTGGAATTAGACCAAACTAACGTTTTGAACTTATTAAAGCTTGCAAAAAATATTAAAAATCAACCGCAAGAATATAACCAAGCCTTAGCAGGCAAATCGATTGTCACGTTATTCGAAAAGCCGAGCTTAAGAACGCGGCTGTCGTTCGATATAGGTATCCATAAACTGGGCGGCCATGCTGTGTATTTAGATCAGCAAAACGGTGCAATGGGGGCGCGTGAATCCGTAAAAGATTTTGCGCTTAATATTTCTACTTGGGCCGATGGCCTTGTGGCCCGCGTAAATCACCATAGCACGCTTGAGACGCTCGCTGAATTTTCGTCTGTGCCTGTTGTGAATAGCCTATGTGATTTATATCACCCTTGCCAAGCGTTGGCTGATTTTCTCACCTTATTTGAAACTTACGACGATGTCAGTCAGATCAAAATCGCTTATCTCGGTGAAGGTAACAACGTAACACATTCATTAATGTTGCTTGCGGCAACGTTAGGTACTGATTTTGTGGCAGTTTGTCCTAAAGGTCATTCTCCAGATGCACAGATTGTAAAGCAAGCTGAACAAATTGCGGCGGTAAATGGCGCCTCAGTTCTGGTCAGTGATCGGGTAGAAGCGGCGGCTGGTGCCAATGTGCTCTACGCTGATACTTGGGTTTCGATGGGGAATAAAACGCCAATTGAACAGGTGAAAGACACCTTTATGCCATATCAAATCAACCAACAATTGATTGAAGCGTGTGGCGCACAAACCATTTTGCATTGCCAGCCAGCACATCGTGAGTTTGAAATTACTTCCGAAGTGATGGACGGGCCAAAGTCAAAAATTATTCAACAAGCTGAAAACCGCATGCATGCTCAAAACGCATTGCTGGTATCGCTGTTAAACAAAGATTACGTTTGAGGTTAAAGAACATGAGCAAGATTAAAAAAGTGGTACTGGCTTACTCTGGTGGATTAGACACATCAGCGATTGTGCCATGGTTAAAAGAGAACTACGGTTGTGAAGTTGTCGCCTTTGTTGCCGATGTAGGTCAGGGTGAAGAAGAACTGGTTGGGGTTGAAGAAAAGGCAATCGCATCGGGTGCCTCTGAGTGCCATATCGTCGACTTAAAAGAAGAAATGGTTAGCGACTATATTTATCCAACTCTTAAAACTGGTGCTATCTATGAAGGGACATATTTACTGGGTACTTCGATGGCGCGTCCTATTATCGCCAAAGCACAAGTTGAAATCGCTCGTAAAGTTGGCGCGGATGCACTTTCGCATGGTTGTACAGGCAAGGGGAATGATCAGGTGCGTTTTGAATCTTGCTTCTCAGCGCTTGCGCCTGATCTTAAAGTGATTGCACCATGGCGTGAATGGTCACTATCAAGTCGTGAATCTTTGCTTGACTATTTGGCCGAGCGTAATATCCCTTGTGCAGCCTCTGCCACCAAAATTTACAGTCGTGATGCCAATGCTTGGCATATTTCTCACGAAGGTGGTGAATTGGAAGATCCATGGAATGAGCCAAGCGATCAGGTTTGGACCATGACTAGTTCTCCAGAAGCTGCACCGGATCAGCCTGAATATGTGTCTGTATTAATCGAAAAGGGTGAAATCACCGGTGTTAACGGTGAGCGTTATAGTCCTTATCAGTGTCTAGTTAAGTTAAACGAGATTGCAGCACCGCATGGTGTTGGTCGTGTGGATATCGTTGAAAACCGCTTAGTCGGCATGAAATCTCGTGGCTGTTATGAAACACCGGGAGGCACTGTGATGATGGCGGCGTTACAAGCGATTGATGAGCTGATCTTAGACAAATCTTGTCGTAAATGGAAAACCGCGCTTAGCGAAGAGTTTGCACACTTAGTTTATGACGGTCGCTGGTTTACCCCACTGAAAGATTCAATTCTAGCTGCAGCAGAGTCTTTCGCACAGCAGGCAACTGGCGAGGTGGTGCTTAAGCTTTATAAAGGCCATGTACATGCAGTGCAAAAGCAATCAATCAATAGCTTATACAGCGAAGATTTTGCCACATTTGGTGAAGATGACGTATATGACCAATCTCATGCGGAGGGATTCATTCGTCTATTCTCACTATCTAGCCGGATAGCGGCGTTAAACAAGCAAAAGCAGTCTTAAGGTAGGAGAGCGAGATGGCATTATGGGGCGGCCGTTTTTCATCAGGTCCTGATGAGGCATTTAAGCAATTTAATGATTCTCTGCCATTTGATTATCAATTGGCAGAGCAAGATATTGTTGGCTCTATCGCTTGGGCGGGTGCGCTAAAGCAAGTAGATGTATTAACTGAAAGCGAACATCAGCAGATCATCTCAGCGCTGAAACAGCTTTTGGATGAAGTGATTGCTGAACCGCGCAGTGTAGCAACCGCGGGACATGAGGATATTCATTCTTATGTTGAAGCTAAACTTATCGACAAAGTGGGTGATTTAGGTAAAAAGCTGCACACAGGTCGAAGCCGTAACGACCAAGTAGCCACAGACTTTAGATTGTGGAGCCGGAAAACGGCGCAGCAATTGCTTGTGGCACTGAGTTCACTCAAGCAAGCTCTTGTGGTACTCGCAGAGCAGGAGCTTGGTACTATATTGCCAGGCTACACCCATTTACAGCGTGCTCAGCCCGTGCTCTTTAGTCATTGGTGTATGGCCTACGTTGAGATGATTGAGCGTGATGAGTCGCGCTTAAATGATGCGCTTGAAAGGTTAAATGTGTGCCCACTTGGCTCAGGTGCACTAGCGGGGACTGCTTATCCTATCGATCGTGAAATGTTAGCTGTAAACCTTGGCTTTAGAGAAGCCTCTCGTAATAGTTTAGATGCGGTCTCTGATCGTGACTTTGTGGTTGAGCTACTCAGTTGTGCGTCTATTTCGATGATGCATTTATCTCGTTTTGCAGAGGATTTGATCTTTTACAATTCTGGTGAATCTGGATTTATTGATTTGGCCGACAGCGTGACGTCCGGCTCATCCTTGATGCCACAGAAAAAGAATCCTGATGCCTTAGAGTTGATCCGTGGCAAAACAGGTCGAGTTTTTGGCGCCTTTAGCGGCATGATGATGACGCTTAAAGCTTTGCCCTTGGCCTACAACAAAGATATGCAGGAAGATAAAGAAGGCCTATTTGATGCCATGCCAACTTGGCTTGCGTGTATTCATATGGCTGAAGCATGCGTTAAAGGCATTAAGGTTAATGGTGATAAGACGTTAGCGGCTGCAAAAGGTGGTCACGCCAATGCGACAGAGCTTGCTGATTATCTCGTTGCTAAGGGAATACCGTTTAGGGAAGGCCATCACATCGTCGGTGAATTAGTGCAGTTAGCAATTAGTAAGGGGCAAAACCTCGAGGATCTGAGCTTAGAAGAATTCCAGCAAGTCAGCGCAGTAATTGCAGAGGATGTCTACCCAGTACTAGAAATTGACGCTTGTATTGCCGCTCGTAAAGCATTAGGCGGCACCTCATTGCCACAAGTGACCAATGCCATTAAAACGGCAAAAAAAAAGCAAAAAATCCTAGTGCGTGATGCCAATTTAGATGATGTTGAAGCCATTGCCGGACTGATCCAATATTGGGCTAAAGTAGGTGAGAACCTACCGCGAGCGAAAAGTGATATGATCCATAGTATCAATGAGTTTGCGGTAACAGAGGTCGGTGGCAGGGTGACAGGATGTGCATCTTTGTATATTTACGACACTGGGCTTGCTGAAATTCGCTCTTTGGGTGTAAATCCCGAGAGCGAAATAAAGGGACAAGGGCAACTTTTAGTCGAGCATTTACTGGTGAAAGCCAAAAAATTGGCACTCAACCGTATTATTGTGCTAACTAGAGTGCCTGGCTTCTTTATGAAACAAGGTTTTAACAATTGTACCAAAGATAGCTTGCCTGAAAAAGTGATGAAAGACTGCGAGTTGTGTTTGCGCAAAGATAACTGTGATGAAATTGCGATGGATTTCATTATAAAACAAACATCTAGCTTAAGTATTCCATGTAAATTTGTGGCTTAACACTAAGCTTTTACAGAATCAGAAAGAGCGCTAGTAAGCGCTCTTTTTGTATGTAAATTAACCGATTGAAATTGATTTAATAAATGTTGGCGTGTTTCGTGCTAAGTAAATCTCGATAATTTTTAGATGACTCACTTTTAGAGTTAAGACTAATTTGTAAATATTGAGGGAAATTTCATGATAAAAACAATCCTAGCGAGAAAAAATCAAGCTAAAACAACTGGTCAAGCAAAGCCACTTTCTGATAAGGTGATTCAATCTGTAAGTAAACTTGAGATGGTATCTGGCGCACGTGGAAGTGCAATAATTCCGCCTGGGTCTAAAGAACCGTACTAATGATTAATGTTAATTTATGACTTTTTTGGTATGAGTATAGGAGCCCTTGTAATATGGGGCTTCTTGATGGCCTCACTGCTACATCTATTTTTTTATATACTAAAAGTCCAGAAAAATTTACAGCTACTCTTTGCTTCTATCCTGTTATTTACCTCCTACTTTGTAAGTGATTTTATCATTGCTTCTGATAGCTACAATACGGCTATTCACGGAATATTTGCTTTGTTTGATCTCTTTACCTTATTGATTCTTTTTCTAGTCGCGTATACTTTTTTTAAAGATGAAAAGCTCGAAGTTGGCGTTTTATATATTACGGTAGGTTTGGTTATTAATACTTTAATGTTCTTCTTTATGTTTATAGATACATATATTTATGAAAATGTAACACGCTGGTTCTTATGGTATTTATACTCATACATAGTGATTTCTGTGGACTTTATTATGGTTGCTTCTTTATTAGTCAATAAAGATTGGTTAGGTATTAAATGGGCTATAAGTAATGTGAGAGCTAGGGTAGCTTGAAAATTTAGTCGATTTAAACTATGTTTTTTACTTACTTATCAGTGTGTTGTGTTCGTTTTGCTGTTTTTGTGCTTACTGGTTATACACTATCGGAATGTATATAACCGATTAGCTTTTAATTGTCGTTTTGCTTATTCCTAAAGATCTTCTTGGATTATACGCCATGATCATAGAGCGGCGATGGCCGCTCGTTAAAACTGATATTCCACGCTCAACTTAAGTGCTGCGTGGCTTTCGTCTTCTTCCTGAGACTTATCTTGCCATGCTTTTACGCCTATTTTTGCAAGCGCGCCAAACACGCCTTGTTGGTAACCGAGCTCAAGCTGGTTTCGTTCAACGTCAAATGTGTCAAATTCAACTCGTTTCAGTTTGGCATAGGCGCCAATGCCATCCGTGCTGAAGTAATCTAACGCGAATGTGAGGTTTTTAGCATCCAATCCCGAGCTTGCTCCAAGCCAGAGGTCGCGCTCGCTGTAGTTCGCTGAATCCACGGTATTGTCTCTTGGGCAAAGCGCGAGCTTTAGCTCGTCTTTACAATCAATGCTTGTATCTGAATATTCAATAAAGCTCTTGAGACGATAGTCTTTACCACCCCAGTAGCTTTCAATACCTAGGGTGTACATTGGATTGCTTGGTAATGCACCACTGTCATTATTGCCTGCAAACTCACCGTATAAAGCGAGCGGTTGATTAGCTATCCGAGTGGAATATTTGAAGTCAACGCTGGTGAGGCGTTGCGTTTGCTTTTCGCTTTCAAGGTTTTGTTGTTGATAAACAAAGTCGCTGGATGTTGTACTAAAGCCAAGTTCTAACCCTTGAATTGGAAAAGCAGCCGCTCTAAACCCCCAAAAGTCGCCATCCTTTTTACTGGCTATATTTGGGCGTTGTTTTGCCATAATGGCCGTTACTTGCCAAGGACCAACGAAAGAGAAAAAGCTCGGTCCAATATAGTTGTTATTGGCACGACTTAAACGAACCGCCTTCATGGGGGCTGCGTTGTTTGAAAGCATCAGCGCATTTTCGTTGCTCGGGCCCCACCAGTAACTCAGTCGCTCAGCGCTGAGAGACCAATTACCAAACAACACTGCAAGGTGACTGCCGTGGTGATTAACGTATTTTCCATCTTGGCTTTCATCTGCGTAGTTAACCGCAACTTTAGCGCTAACAGCACCACCTGTAATAACGCCATAAGTACGCAAGCCTGAACGTTCATTTTGACGTTCACCAAAGCCTGTTGAGCGCTCTTCAGCACCGTTAAAATGTGCTTTTACACTACTATATCTTTCTCTTTTTGCTTGTTTTAGCGCATGGCGTAAATGTGCCAATGCAAAGCTTGCGGTTTCAGAGAGATTGCTGTCATCAATAGCGGCAAGGTCATTAACAATGCCGCTCCACAACAGAGGATATTGATTAACTGGGCGATTTATCACGCCTTCTGCAACCAGTAAATCTATGCTGTGTTTAAGCTCACTTTGTGACACCTCTATCCAAGGTGAAGCATGCGCATAAGTACCAACCAATACGGCTAGGGATAATAGGCACTTTTTCATCCGTGTAGTTTTTCCTCTAAAGCTTTGGCAACCAGCGGGTGAACAAATTCACTGACATTGCCTTTATGAAGTGCAACTTCTTTTACTAAAGTTGACGAGATAAATGAATTCTTTTCAGATGGCGTTAAAAATACGCTTTCCAAATCGGGATGTAAACGGCGATTCATATTGGCCAGCTGGAACTCATAGTCAAAGTCAGACACCGCGCGAATACCGCGGATCAGCACGTTAGCTTTTTGCTCTTTCGCTAAATCAACGAGTAATCCTGAAAACCCAATCACCTTTACATTTTTATGTGACTTTAAAATTTCTTCAGCCAAAGCAACACGTTGCTCTAGTGAGAAACAAGGCTGTTTATTTGGGTTATGGGCAATTGCCAAGATCACGGTATCAAACATTTTTGCTGCACGTTTGATTAAGTCTTCATGTCCATTAGTGAGGGGATCAAATGTGCCAGGGTAGAGGGCGATGACTTTCATAAGCGTAATTATGTTGAATTTTTTTGTATGGTAACAAGGTTTTTTTGAAAAAACACTGGTCAGCTTTGTCGGATCTAAGCTTATCTAGAGGTAAAATTAGTGCTATTTTTTCACATGGAGCGCGCAATAGCCTATTAACACTAGCAATAGCGCGACCACGTTATCAACAAAGATAGAGAATCGTAATGAATACCAAGGAAAAAATAATACGTACCAGCATCGCGTTATTTAATTTGCATGGAGAGCGCGCGATTACGACAAACCATATAGCGTCCAGTTTGGGGATTAGTCCTGGCAATTTGTACTATCATTTTAAAAATAAAGAAGACATCATTCGGCAAATATTCGCGCTTTATAGCGAGCATTTAAATACGCACTTTAAGCCACTGGAGCAGCACAGTGAGCCGCTTGAGCAGCTAACTCAATATTTAGACTCCTTGTTCGACCTGATGTGGCGTTATCACTTTTTCTACGACAATCTGACAGACATCTTGGCTCGTGATGATGAATTGAAAAAAAACTACATTGCTTTTCAGTCACGCTTACTTGAGCAAGTAAAAGCTGTGGTAATTGGTCTAAGAGATACAGGCGTGATCACCATAGATGATGACGATGCTAAAGAGCTCGCGCATATGTTGAAAATGACCGTTAGTTTCTGGACTCCCTATGTTAAAGCCAGAAGAATGACAGGCGTCCTTGAGCAACAAGATATATACAATGGTATTGTTAAAGTTCTGATGATTTTTAAACCTTACGCGACGCCCATGAGCGCACCGAAAGTGGCACAACTTCAGCAGCATTATCAAGCACTAGCAGAGGCGAGCTTACCGAGTATTGCTTAGCCTTAAATAATTAAGCGGGCCTTTTGCCTTGGTGAGCACGGCAAAAGGCTTTGTAGAGCACAAAGGGAAAAGGTTTGTTTATTTCCTAATCGGCTCTGAGTTTGATATACTCGCGCGCCCGAACTGTCCTCGGTCAGTGTGCGCCACGATAAAGTCCGCTTAGGTCAAATCAGTGCGTCATCGCAACCGATAATCGATCTGTAGTAGAGTGACTTTTATGCTTAAATTTATCGTCAAATTACATCCCGAAATTGCTATTAAGAGCAAATCCGTCCGTAAGCGTTTTACCAAAGTATTAGAGAAAAACATCAAAATGCTGTTGGTTCGCGTTGACGAAAACGTAAAAGTTAAAAATAACTGGGACAATATCTCAGTGACGAGCGAGCTAAGTGACGAGAAAACCCGTCTTGGTCTAATTGACCACCTTAAACGCACGCCAGGTATTGTGCAGTTTATTGAGGTGCAAGAAACACAGTTCGACACGCTTGATGATATCTACCAACAAACGATTGCTTTGGTTGAGCCATTGATCAAGGGCAAAACGTTTTGCGTGCGTGTAAAGCGCCAAGGTAAGCATGAGTTTACTTCAAGCGACGTGGAGCGTTATGTTGGTGGCGGTTTAAACCAAAATGTAGAGGGTGCCAGTGTAAGACTGAAAAAACCTGATGTGACGGTTAAAATCGAAGTCAAAGACAATAAAGCCTACATCGTTCGTCACCAGCACTTTGGTCTAGGTGGCTTCCCACTACCAACGCAAGAAGACGTGCTGTCTTTGGTTTCTGGCGGATTCGACTCGGGTGTTGCGACTTATCAAATGATGCGAAAAGGCGCGCGAACGCACTTTTTGTTCTTTAACTTAGGTGGTGCAGCCCACGAAATTGGCGTTAAGCAAGTGAGCCACTATTTGTGGAAACAATTTAGCTCTACCCACAAAGTTAAATTTATTACGATTGACTTTGAGCCGGTTGTTGCAGAAATTCTTGAAAATATCGAAAGCGGACAAATGGGCGTGGTACTAAAGCGCATGATGATGCGTGCAGGTGCTGTGGTTGCAGAGCGTTTAGGGATCCCTGCGCTGGTAACTGGTGAAAGTATTGGTCAGGTATCGAGCCAAACCTTGGCTAACCTTAACGTGATTGACCGTGTCACAGAGATGCTGATATTACGACCGCTTATTCAACACGATAAAGAAGAGATCATTCGTATTGCCAGAGCGATTGGCACCAATGAAATGGCAGAAGCAATGCCTGAATATTGTGGTGTGATCTCTCAAAAACCAACGGTAAAAGCACAGCTTCACAAGATATTAGCTGAAGAAGAAAAGTTTGACTTTGATGTATTGAATACGGTTGTAGCTAACGCGACGGTAAAAGATATTCGCGACATTGAAGCTGAAGCAAAAGAAGAGGTGAAAGAAGCGGAATCGGTAAGTGAATTACCGGACAACGCGGTGGTACTGGATATTCGTTCTCCAGAAGAGGAAGATGCAAACCCTCTAGAGCTAGATGGTGCACAAGTGATCCACTTACCTTTCTTTAGATTAGCCACTAAGTTTGGCGACTTACCACAGGACAAAGCATACTACTTGTACTGTTCGAAAGGCGTAATGAGCCAGTTACAAGCACTTATTCTGCATGAAAATGGCTATGCAAACGTCAAGGTGTACCGTCCTTAAAAAGCGTGTTAACAAGCGTTGGGTGAGACTTTAGGATTTACCCAACGTACGTCTTGTGGGGAGGCAAGAGGGCGCTTGTTATTGCTTATTTATACGACTAATATAGTCGATATAAAGACCAGTTAAGAGACTGATTTTATGACCACTAGAATATTAGCAGATGTTGCTGCGAGCATTACTGAACTAAAAGCAAACCCTATGAAAGTTGCAACAAGTGCTGACGGAGAACCTGTCGCTGTGCTTAATCGAAATGAACCTGCTTTTTATTGTGTGCCTGCAGAAGCATACGAGATAATGATGGACAGGCTCGAGGATCTTGAGCTACTCGCTATTGCTAAAGAGCGTGAATCTGAAGAAAGTATCTCAATAAATATTAATGATTTATAAACTCGGTTTTAAAAAGAGTGCACTCAAAGAATGGAGTAAACTAGGCTCTACCCTGCAATCGCAGTTCAAGAAAAAGTTAATTGAACGCCTCAAGAATCCCCATGTGCCAGCGTCGAAGCTATCTGGTGCTGACAACATGTACAAAATAAAACTACGCCAATCAGGTTACCGCCTAGTCTACAAAGTTGAAGGCGACATTATCGTTGTAACTGTGCTAGCAGTGGGAAAGCGTGAACGTAGTGATGTTTATCATAAGGCTATGAAGCGAATAAAAGATGATTGAGTTTCTAAAGGAATCGCTGTGTAATACCAATTGAATTAATTCTTCAATCAATTTGAAGGGTGAAATATCATATTAGCTTCGTTAAAAATTTCTCATTTAGAACAACTAAATAGCAAAATTTTTGCCTTGCTACTAAAGCTATTTCCCCGCTTCAAAATAGCTCATTTACTTAATGCAATTGGTATAAATAGTTTTGTGGGAGGCGGTTTACCCGCCGAGAAGTTAAGTCTATTGTCGCGCTAGCTGCCAGCGCTTATTCACTTCCTCAAGTAACTGTTGATTAAACGGCACATCGATATTTTGTTTTGCTGCTAGCTCGCAAATATAGCCGCACATAGCGTCAATTTCTGTGCGCCTGTTATTCGCGAGATCTTGATTCATTGAAGAGCGATTGTTTGCGGTTTGCGCCATTACAGTGTAAGCAAGCGTGACTAGCTCGCTAAGCGCTAAGGTTACGCCTGTACTTGCGGCCACAAGCTGTACTTCATTCATTAAATTAAGGATTTGGGCTGCGTATTTGGGCTGTCTTAACTGACCATTTGCGACTTGTTCCAATGCACTTAACGGGTTAATGGCAATATTAACCGCCAGCTTTTTCCAAAGCGTTGGCATGATATCAAACGTGGTTTGGGCATTTTCAAATGTGCTAAACAGTTGCGAGAATACGCGCTGGTAGTGGCATTCTGCTGGTGAATTTAATGGCCCAAACCAAGTTGCACCTTGTCCTGTATGGTGCACAGTGTCTGCGACTTTATAGCCCGCAATGGATGTGCTTAAGAAGTAGGCGGATTGTGTTTTTTCAAGCGCTGCTAACTCACCAGACCAATCTACCATACCATTATGACTAAGGATTAGTGCGCCATTTTTTGAAAGTGCGGGTCGAAGCGCTCGGAGTGCTTCGATTACTTGATATGCTTTAACGGGAATGATTAGCGTATCTATACTGCTGGCAGGGAGTTCTGCAAGTGTTTTGGTGCTGCATGGGATGGTTTGTTGAATACTTGCTGTTTGATAGCGATAAGTTGCCGCGCGTTTATTTCGAGTGATCAGCGTAATTTGATGAGATTGACTAAGGTGCTGGGCGAGCAGTAATCCTATCGCCCCTTCACCTAAAATATGTATGTTAGCCATGTTTTCTGCTGCGCCAACTTGTCCAAATATAAAATAGAACAAAATAACTGACCGCACCGGCTAAATCAGCTAAAAAATCAGCGGTAGATGCTTGGCGATACGGTAATGAATGCTGCATCCACTCAATTCCTGCACCGTACAAGGACAGTAGCACTATGTGTGTCCATACCTTTACTTTAAAAGCATGGTGAGAGATAAACGCAAGCACAAAAAATACACCAAAATGTGCCACTTTATCGATATTTGGGAACAGCTTTGGAGACAAGCTAATTTCCTTTGCGAATAGCACCGTACATATAATTAAAGAGATAATCAAAAGAGCTTTATAAACGCGCCGTGTCACAATACATCCTACTTCTGTATGACTAAGCGAGCAGTATACCATCGAAAACTGTCCATTGGGTGAACATCCTAATACGCTGTTTAAAAACTTAAAGTAACTCAAATTAAGCATAAACTGCTATAATCGAGCCAAAATGACTTTAGGAGAGAAGCATGCCTTCATTTGATATTGTATCTGAAATTGATATGACAGAAGCAAAAAATACCGTAGACAACGCGGTTCGCGAGCTTGATACGCGGTTTGATTTTCGTGGCGTAGATGCATCAATCGAGCTTAACGGTGAAATGATCAACCTTAAAGCGGAAGCAGAACAGCAAGTTATGCAGTTGTTTGATATGTTAGTGGGTAAAGCGGCAAAGCGTGGCCTTGATGTGGCAAGCTTCGAGCTAAAAGACATTGAACGCTCAGGCAAATACGTATCGCGCAAGGTGGCGTTAAAACAAGGCATCGACAAAGAGATGGCGAAAAAACTGGTTAAGCTTATTAAAGACTCAAAAGTTAAAGTTCAAGCATCAATTCAAGGCGATACGGTGCGTGTAACGGGTAAAAAGCGTGACGATTTGCAAGAAACGATGCAATTGGTTCGTACCGGTGAGCTTGGCCAACCATTTCAATTCAAAAACTTCCGCGACTAATTACGCTTTACTTCATTCCAAAAGTGCATAGATTGCACTTTTGGATTTCTAGACGTCCATTGACAATCATTCCGAAACCCAAGACAATAGCCTCGCATTTTCAAGGTGCTGTACACAACCTAGTGTGGTTGCTAAGTGTATAGATAATCGGGAAACTGGTGCGAACACAAGGGAACATCTAATTGCGTGAATCAATAATAAATTGAGTAAGACAGTTTATTACACGTGATTAGCTTGGATCGGTTCTATGCCAGCGCTGCCCCCGCAACGGTAGAGTGAACTGCTAATCTGCAGATTTACTGAGCCCGGAGACCGGCCTTGAAACAGTCACTTTGTGTTCTTGTACGGTGGGTACAAGTTAGGGGAAACCATGTTAAATAAAACTGCTCTAAGCGCGGCGATAGCGACGGCGCTCTCTTTTTCAGCATTTGCGGATCAAAATGTTGAACATATCACTGTTACTGCCAATAAATTTGAACAATCTCTAGAAAGCGCATTGTCTGCCATTACGGTTATAGGTCGCGCTGAAATTGAAAAAAGCAATGTTCAAGATGTCGTATCGCTACTCGATAATGTCGCTGGTATTCAAGCTGTTAGAAACGGTGGCTTTGGCCAAAGCGTGAGTTTATTCCTACGCGGTAATGACGCTAAGCATACGCTAGTGTTAATCGATGGGGTTCGAGTGACGGATGCAAACTCCGGTGACAATTCGCTCACTAATTTACCACTTAATAGCATCGAAAGAATTGAGATCATTCGTGGTGCCAAAGCTGCGATTTATGGTTCAGATGCCATTGCTGGCGTGATTAACATTATTAGTCGCGAAGGGAATAACAATACTATCGCGTTTACGACTGGGAGTAACAATTACTCCAAGACCGAAGCGACGGTAAATTACAAAAAAGACAAGTTTAGTATTGCAGCTAATGCGGGTTACACTCATACCGATGGCTATGATGTGATTGAGAAAGACCCTGAAGCTGCAATCACAAAAAACCATGACCGTGATGGATATTATAACGGTAATGCCGGTTTAAATGTGCAGTATGGTGATGAAGAAAGTGGCATTTTTAGCTTACGTTCACAGTACAGTGAAGGTGAGGGGGAGTATGACTCTTTTGGTAGTGATGCTTACCGTTTCCATAACTACACCAATAAGTTGGCGTGGAAAAGACGTACTGATAAGTTTAGCCAAAGTGCGTCATACAGCTTAGGTAAGGAACAAAATGTTCAAATCGGTAATAGTGCTGACGATAACGCTTATGTCACCAAACGCAGCCAATTTGAATATCAGTCGCAATATAGTTTAACTGAAGCTTTGATCTTCACGGGTAACTTTACCTTTCTAAATGAAGATGTTGGTGATTCTACCGCCTCTTTTTCAGAGCCTGAGCGTGATAATTTATCTTTAGCACTCGGTGGGTTTTACAACGATGAAAATTGGCTGGCAGAGGTTGTACTGAGAACGGATGATTATGATTTTCATGGTCGTGCAAACACCTACACGGTTGCTGTAGGCAAGCAACTCATGGATGGCCTAAGTGTTAAGTTGAATCATGGTACTGCCTTTAGAGCACCTTCTTTATCACAGGCGTTTGTGATTGATAGTCCTTACTATTTACCTAACCCAAATATTAAGCCAGAAGAAGCTACTAATAACGAAATTATTGTTACATGGAGCGGCGAGAACTTCCGTGTGGAAGCTGCGGTATACGATAACCGTATTAC
The DNA here is from genome assembly GCF_040104525.1 of Pseudoalteromonas sp. XMcav11-Q. Classification (NCBI taxonomy): domain Bacteria; kingdom Pseudomonadati; phylum Pseudomonadota; class Gammaproteobacteria; order Alteromonadales; family Pseudoalteromonadaceae; genus Pseudoalteromonas; species Pseudoalteromonas sp. XMcav11-Q. Next base: position 128,846 of record NZ_JBECOX010000008.1, on the reverse strand, counting down.
CGATAAAATCGTTTATCAGCAAAATGATAAATGGAAATACATCCCTTACAATGTTCAGCGCGCTGACTTTGAAGGTGCTGATCTTTCTGTTGAAATTGAAGACAACTTTGGTATCGAGCATACGGTAAATGTGAGCTATGTGAGTGCTAAAGACGCAGATACCGATAAGCAATTACAGCGCAGAGCGAGACGCACCTTAACTTATTCAGTCAGTAAAGAGTGGGAAAATGTCGATGCAACACTGACCTTAGTCCATAGAGGTAATCGCGACGATAAAGTATGGGGAGCTGAAGGTGCATATACAGTGACTTTACCGTCATATACGCTGTTTAACTTAGCTGCTAACTATACGTTTTTCGACGGATTCAAGTTAAATGGCCGTATTGAAAACTTAACCGATAAGCGTTATTTCAATGCCACAGCGGGCGAAGCAAAAGATGGCTCTTTACTGGGCTATAAGCCACTAGGTAGACAAGCCTACGTTGGTGTGAGCTACAGCTTCTAATACGTTAAAAGCTTTTCAATACCCAGAGTGATCCATCGTGAGTAATGGATCACTTTTCTTATTTATCATTTAGTTGCATTACATTTGTAACTGGTGTTCTGCCTTATGTGTGGTTGATAATAGATTTGATTTGTATTATTACTACCTTAAGGAAAAGAACATGAAGTCACTATTATTTGGGTTACTCACGCTTGGGATTGTCACATCAGCGCAAGCTTCGCTACCTGAAAACCAGCTTGAACCTCAATTTTCAACACAATCAATGGCGGGCGATTTCGCTTGGTTTAACGCGCCATCGCAAACCTGTAGTCGGATCCGCAGCATGATGTACTATCGTCACCCCGGCAACGATCACCTAACGCCTATATCTGTGCCTGTGATTTATACCGGTGGCGAGTGTTGGTCTACTGGCAGGACAACATCTAGCCAAGGTCCAAAGGAAATGTATACGCAGGTTTCAGATATTATTCATCAGCAATTTTCGAATGTGGAACATAACTACAAAGAGTTGACGACCGATATCGTCAACAATATTGCCGCACAATCTAGTTCAAATAAAGTGAGCCACACGACTAGCCTCTACGGCACTATGCATATGAAAATCGCAGGTAGAGTTGATGCGCAAAATAAAGTACCTGTGTTGATCGATGGTTTCGATTTGAAGTCTTACGCTAAGTTCCGTAAGAAGCAGCTTGGGATGAATATTTATATCCATGTCTATATTAACAACGAAAATGTCACCATCAAAGGTAAGTATGATGTACGTACCCAGCAGCTTGAGTTAGATCCTTTAATTTCTAGCTTTAAGCCTGTGGTGACGACAAAAGTAGATCTGCCGTGGATCCTCGATTTGATAGATACCTTGACTCCGGGGATTTTTGACAAGCTTTATACAGAATTTAGCCGTATTGTGATTGATGTGTTTGAATTCTTAGGTGTGGATATGAGCGAAGATATTCCGCAGGTCATTAAACACAATGCCCAGTTAATCAATTCAGGTGTTGTTCCGCTTAAAAGCTTAGATACCTTAAGACCTGGTGATACTGCGAATTTAGAAATGGAAGTAACGCGTGGGCATTTGCGGATTAAAGATGGCCGCACTAGTTTTTATGTATTTGCTATACCTATGTTGCCGTAAGGCGTAAGCCGAACGCAATCTATTGCGTTCGGCACACAAGTTTAGTGCTTTAAATTCGCCGCAAAATGGCTTTCAAACTTTGCAATTTTAGGGGCAATCATCACACTGCAATAGCCTTGGTTTGGGTTTTCAGTGTAATAATCTTGGTGATAGTGCTCAGCAGGATAAAATTCAGGCGCTGGGCTAACTTCAGTCACTATTTTTTCACTTAACTGGCTTTGAAGCTGCGCAATACAATCTTGAGTTTGCTGCTGTTGCTGCTGGTCATGATAAAACACCACACTACGGTACTGAGTACCAATGTCGTTGCCTTGGCGGTTCAACTGCGTTGGATCATGCAGAGTAAAAAACATATTAAGCAAAGTATCAAAGCTGACAATATCGGCATCAAATTGCAGTTGGACTACCTCAGCATGGCCACTGTCTCCCCGACATATCATTTGATAGGTGGGATTATCTGTGTGGCCACCTGCGTAACCTGATTGCACTGACTCAACGCCATTGACGCGGCGAAATGCCGCATCAATACACCAAAAACAACCACCACCAAAAGTTGCGGTTTGTAAATTTGCCATTATACCTCCTGCTCAGGATGTTGTTGCGACTGCTCCTCAAGACGTTTTGTCGTCTCTTCTGGAGATTGCGTCTTCTTAGCTAGTAAAGTATAGGCGGTTGGGATAACAAACAAGGTTAAAATGGTGGCAACACTGACACCGGCAAAAATCACGACACCGATCACCATGCGGCTTTCGAACCCAGGGCCTGTTGCAAACACAAGCGGGATAGAGCTCATCACGGTTGTTAGCGAGGTCATAATAATAGGTCTTAATCGCTGCGCAGCAGCATCAACAATGGCTTGTTCGAAGGCAATGCCTTTGTCACGCAATTGGTTAGCAAATTCCACGATTAAGATCCCGTTTTTGGCGCTAAGGCCAATCAACATGACAATACCAATTTGGCTATAAATGTTGAGCGTGCTGTCGGTGATAAATAATCCATACATCGCACCGACTAAGCCCAGTGGTACGGTGAGCATGATAACCAGTGGATGGACAAAGCTTTCAAACTGTGCGGCTAATACTAAGAACGTAACGGTGAGCGCCAGAATAAACACATAGGTCATTGCTGATGCACCTTCATAAAACAGCTGTGATTCGCCTTTGTAGTCGATGGCGCCGTCGATATCATTCTCTTCGGCGGCAACTTTATTTAAAAAGTCGAGTGCTTGCTCCAGTGTATAGTCGCCAGCGAGGTTTGCCGTGATAGTGATTGCGCGCATACGGTTGTAGCGGTTTAATCGAGAAGCTGTGGCTTCTTCTTTTATGGTGATCAAACTGTCTAATGGCACGAGCTCATCGCTACGAGATTTCACATAAATATCAGAAATATTATCTGGGGCAGAGAAGTCGGCTTTGGTGCCTTTTAAGATCACATCGTATTCTTCACCGCGGTCAATAAAGGTGGTAACACGACGTTGTCCCAGCATGGTTTCTAGCGTTTGGCCTATGGCACTTACCGACACGCCTAAATCTGCGGCTTTGGTTTTATCAATGCTTATCAAAAACTGTGGGAAGGTTTCTTTGTAATCGTGATCGAGACGAACCAGTCCTTTATTTTCTCGTGCGCGTTCTAGAATGCGATCGCGCCATGCGGCCAATTCGTCATAGTCGTTGCCTTGTAGTACAAACTCTATGGGGCGTGAGTTACCGCCGCCGCCAATACCACGGCGCATAATAGCAAAGGCGCGAATATCTGTAACATCTTGCATTTTACCGCTGATCTCATCCATGACTTCCCAAGTAGAGCGTTTTCGCTCATCCCAGTCTGGCATGCCGATGATAGCAACACCGCCTTGACCACCCCAACCAGGTACCCGAATAAGCACGCGGCTAAGTTCCTCTGAGTCTACATAAGGAAGTAGGCGCTCTTCAATTTTTGCCATATTTTGCGAGTTGTTTTCGTAGCTCGCCCCTTCAGGACCATTCATCATAACGAAGAAAGTACCGCGGTCTTCTTTTGGTGTCAGTTCAGACGGGATCTGTTTAAACAGGCTGTAGCTGGTAAAACCCGCTAGTGCCAACATCACGATCAGGCTGTATTTGCGCGATAAGTTGTCTTGTAAAACACGGCGATACCCTTGTTCTAGTCGAGTAAATTGACGGTCCATCCACTGACTAAAGCGGTTTTCTTTATTACTAGGTTTTAATACTTTGGAGCAAAGGGCTGGAGACAAGGTCAACGCGGTAATACTGGAGAACAGCACCGCAGCACTTACTGCAAAGGCAAATTCGGTAAATAGGGCACCAATACGACCATCCATAAAGACCAAAGGAATAAATACGGCAACCAAAACCAGCGTTGTGGCAATGATGGCAAAGCCTACTTCACGTGCGCCACGGTATGCCGCCAGTAACTTGGGTTCGCCAAGCTCGATACGGCGATAGATATTTTCCAGCATCACAATGGCGTCATCGACCACAAGGCCGATGGCAAGCACAAGTGCAAGCAGCGTCAGCAAGTTGATAGAATACCCCATGGCCAGCAAGAACATAAAGGTTGCAACTAAGGCTACCGGCACGGTAACAGCAGGGATCAGCGTAGCGCGGATATTGCCAAGGAAGATGTAGATAACGAGTACCACCAACGCCATGGCAATCGCAAGTGTGCTGTATACTTCAGCAATGGACTCACGAATAAAAATAGAAGAATCGTAGCTGTCTTCTATGGTGGTGCCTTGAGGCAGATTGCGTTTTATTTTTTCAAGCTCTTTGCGGGCGTTGTCGACCACTTCTAGCGTATTGGCTTTGGCTTGCTTGACAACGCCAAGGCCAATCATATTTTTACCATTACCACGGAAGGTACTTTCGTCGTCAGCGGCTTCAAGTACCACCTGCGCGACTTCACCAAGTCGCACCAAATAACCTTGTTCACCACGCTTAATTACTAGGTTGTCAAAGTCTTCTTGAGTCTTATAGCTTCTGGCAATACGAACAGAAAAATCACGGTCAACGGATTCTATTTCGCCAGCGGGTAATTCTACGTTTTCTCTGCGTAGCACTTGTTCAATATCACTGCTTGTGACTCCACGAGCGGCCATCGCCTTTCGGTCTAGCCAAATCTTCATGGCGTATTGACGTTCACCGCCAATACGTACATTCGATACGCCATCAACAACCGCCAGACGGTCAACGATAAAGCGCTGGGCGTAGTCTGAAAGCTGCAAGGTATCCATGGTTTCGCTGTTGAGTACAAACCAAGCGATAGGGCTTTCGTCGCTGTTTGATTTCGATACTTCAGGCGGCCTAACTTGCTCTGGCAACCTATCCAGCGCTCGAGAAACGCGCTCACGCACATCATTTGCAGCAGCGTCGATGTCGCGATCGATATTAAATTCGATAGTGATATTGGAACTACCATTGCGGCTACTGGAATTTATGCTTTTGATCCCTTCGATCCCCGAAATCCGGTTTTCTAATACTTGGGTGATCTTGGTTTCTACTACTTCCGCTGATGCGCCTGTGTAGTTAGTGCTTACACTGACTATTGGGGTTTCAATATCAGGATATTCGCGCAGCGGTAGCATAGTAAATGCCACTAAGCCAAAGGTCAGCAGCAGTAAGTTAATAACGATCGCGAAGATCGGGCGCTTTACCGCCGTATCAGTGATTCTCACGTCGCCTTACCCCTTTATTTCAACTTTTGAGCCTGAGCGGATCTTCAGGGTGCCTTCCGTGATCACCTGTTGTCCCTCTGTAAGCCCCTCATCGATAGCTACCCAGCCGCTAAAGCGAGTTTGCAGGTGCACTTCACGTTGTTGCGCTTTACCTTGGTCGTCAATGACAAATACAAAATGCTTATCTTGTCTTGGTATGATGCTTTTTTCTGGCACCACAAGGGCTTGTAATCGAGCCAGTTCCAATCCCATGTGTAGTAGCATACCTGGGCGGAGTTTATGGTCTAGATTGGTGAAACTTGCTGTCACTCGTACCGAGCGCGTTTGTTCATTAATACGCGGGTCAATATGGGAGACCTTACCGGTAAATAGTTGCTCTGGGTAAGCTTCACTTTGTGCATTCACTTGCATACCAAGCTGTAGTTGCGCTAGGTATTTTTCTGGTACCTGAAAATCCACTTTGATGATGCTAATGTCATCGAGTGTGGTGATCACAGTATTGTTGTTTACGAAGCTACCGATAGAGATATTTCGAGTACCCAATAATCCATCGAATGGCGCATAAATGGTCATCTCGGCGAGTTTTGTTTTGGTGGCTTCCAATTGTGCCGTTAAGGTGTCAACCTTTGCTGATTGTGCTTCTAATTGAGAGCGAGCCGCCGATTGGGTTTTTGCGAGGTCTTTAAGGCGGTTTAGTTGTCTAATTTCTTCCTTTAGCGTCACTTTCAGCGCTTTGATATCGAGCTTCTCTTCGGCATCACGCAACTGGACTAGCTTGTCACCTTTTTTTACTACGTCTCCGTCATCGAAAAAGAGGGCTGCCACATAGTCGCTTTGGGCGCTACTCACGTTGATTGCTTGATTTGCTCTGGCGGAACCAATAGAGTGAACAGCAATAATACGCTCCTCTTTAGTTACGGTATGAGCTTGAACGGAGGTTACGGGTGCTGAGTTGCCACTCATTTTGCCTTCCGAGGCTGGTAAATATAAATAGCCGCTGATGACGACTAGCACTACAATGATAAAAGGAAACAGTGCTTTTCCTGATTGATGACGCATAAAAGTGACCCAGATTATAATTTGTCTCTAGTTTACAAAATTAAAGGCTAACAAAGTCGACGGCATATCCTGTAAATTTGTGCATTAAACGAAAATGTAATTCAATTTAAGTGTTTGTACCTAAATTAAATATTATGAAACGCAGCCATTCATGTAAACGATGCATCACAATACGTAAATTAGTCGCATGGGCGATCATCATGTATATCTTTTATGCCTGGTATACCCATGCTTGAAGCAAAACTACGTGCAACCGCTGATCGCAATGGCGTTGAATTTATGCTGGTTGGCGCAATTGGTTTGATTGTTATCATGCTTTTTGTCAATTTGCGTGGTACTGCTATTACTATTGTAGAAATATTTCTTGCCAGCGCCATGTTAGTGGCTATTTTTGTTGGCTTTCTCAAAAGTCAGCAACCATATTTTAGTTTATACTTTACAGAACAAGAGTTTAGGTATGTGCATAAATATGGAGCTTGGCCGCTATCCATTGTAAACTTCCACTCCAGCGGCATTCCCAAAGTTCAACAAGGTGTTGAAACACTTGAGTTAAATGCAGTTGGTATTAAACTTAATGATATTGATGCGTTTTTATTAAATTTAACACCTCGACTTGCGGGTAAATTATTGATCGAGCAGCGGCATATTTTTTTACAAGCTGTTAAAATGCATTGCGAAAATGGCAACTGCCCATCTGAATGGTTGATAGAAGAAACCGTTTTTCGCTCCAAGGCGGGAAAAGAATATACTGGTTTAATGGCAATGTTTGCAAACCGGATGGATAATTTAAAGACAGTGACGGGATATGATTTATTGATCCCCGCGACTGCCTTAGACAGGGATATTTGGCAATTTTCAGTCATGTTAAACCGCTGGAAACTTAACCCTAAAGAGGTGGTAAAAGCATTGTTAGAAGAACAAACCACCTACTGAAGATGTAACAGGATACACCAATATGAGCTTAGAAACGGCCTATATTAAAAGTGGGCGTAATACCATTATTCACAAAGAGAAGAAGTTAGATCTTGTGATTGTAAATGGTGAAGCACACCCAAAAATCAAGGTGACTGCAAACGGCTTGGTGCCTTTTAAGGAAGAGCTGCCGAGAAATCGAAGAGAGGCTAAAGAGCGTTATTTAGAAGTCGTCCACGTTTCGAGTATTGATGTGTTTGGTGAAGTGAAACGGTTGTTGTTTATTCAGGCTTTAGATGGTCGAGAATACAAAGTAGATTATAGTAAAGTTGGCACTAAGTTGTTTGTGCGGATACATCAAGAAAGTTATCTATAGTTCATAAGGAAGAATATGAATGCATTCAAGGGAAGTTGGGTTGTACTTGCGCTAATATTAACAGGTTGTGGTGGAGGCTCTGGGAGTGATGAATCGAGTCAAGTCAGTGCGTCGGTTAATGCGGGTGCTGATATCCAAGTGACCGAAAAAACAGAAGTCACCTTGAATGCTCAAGCATCACCTGCTGGCGGCACCTTTAACTGGCAGGTTATCTCTGGTGCAAACGTCAGTGAATTTCCAATTACGGAGCAACAAGCCGCTTTTGTTGCACCGGATATCAAAGCCGATGTCAATTTACTTATTCAGGTTGACTATGTTGCGCCTGATGGCAGTCTTGCAAGCGACCAAGTGACGGTTGCTATCAAATCTAACAACCAATTACCTATACCAAGTATCAGCCAAACTGCACCGGAAACACTACCAGCCAAATATAAAGATACTATTGTCCTCAGTGGCGCAGGCTCCTCCGATCCAGACGAAAATGGCCAAGTGGTTGCTTATCAATGGCAACAAGTGAGTGGTCCCACAACAATACAGCCAATTGGTTTGAATACAGCTACTTTATCTTTTGTCCACCCATTATTGGCTACCTCTCAGGCGTCAATCTGGCAGTTGACGGTTACCGATGATGAAGGCGGACAAGCCAGTACCCAGTTTACCCTCGGGCTACTTGAGAATTCGGATGTAGTAGTGGCGGATGCTGGGAGCGACCAGCAAGTGCAAGAGTTTGATGAGGTCACGCTTGATGGTTCAAACAGTGATACGGTATCTGGTCAGAAACAGTGTGTATGGCGGCAAGTGACGTCTGGCACTCAGGTAGCATTAAGTTCTGTTACCGGGTGTTCAACAACTTTTAACGCACCAGATCAAAATATTTTGTCGCAAGTGGAATTTGAGCTGACCGTTACTGACTCACAAAACCGTTCAGCTACCGACACCGTGCGCATTGATATCGAGAAAAAGCCACTAGGTAAACTAAACGACAGTGGCCAAACCGCGTGTTTTAACAATACGGATGTGATCACCTGTAGTATGACGCAGTTTACGGCTCAAGATGCACAGCGTGGGCGTGATAATTTTGCCACTCAGGTGGCGAAAGAAGGCAGTGGTCGAGCAGGTTTTGACTTTACCAAACTAAATCGCTTTGCGGATGAACTGCCTGATGACGCTACCGACTTTGCTTGCGTTCGTGATAACGTCACGGGACTTATTTGGGAAGTAAAAGAAGCGAGTTCGGGTACATTACCAAACACTTCTTCTCGCAACGCACAAAATAGTTATACCTGGTATGTTGAGGTAGATGGAGCGATTGCCGAGGGGAGTGTGCAGGCCGCAGCAAATACAACCTGCCCGCAGGATAGTCACTGTGGTATTCAAGCTTTGATTGATGAAGTAAATAACCCTGCCGTTGGAGAGCAAAGTTACTGTGGTGGTAACAATTGGCGCTTACCAACTTATATGGAACTACTTGGACTACTAGATTACGGCAGTGCAGGTACTGCGGTGATAGATGAAGCGCTTTTCCCTAACTTACCTAGCACAATAACACTTGGTCATCGCTATTACTGGACCTTGCAGTCGAGTTTAGATGGTACCGGTGGCACGCTGAGAAGGGCTTATGTTATCGACATGGATACGGGCAATGATTTTGCAGTAGAAAAGTCTAGCAGCGCATTTGTTAGGTTGGTTAGGAATCCTTAGGGAGCGTGGTATGAAAATTATTACAACTATACTATTTACTCTGTCATTCACGGCTGTTTGCCAAGCGCAAACTTGCGTTGGTACTGGCTCCAATACCAGCCGTTATACGATAAATAGCAACGGTACAGTGCTGGATAGCCAAACGGGATTAATGTGGCAGCGCTGCAACTTTGGGCAAAGTTACAACGCGACTTCTCAAAGCTGTGAAGACAATGCTCAGCAACTTACTTGGCAGCAGGCATTGGTGGTTGCCAACGAAGACCAATTTGCAGGGTTTACAGACTGGCAAGTACCTAACGTTAAAGAGCTTGCCAGTATTGTGTATCACGAGTGTGTGACTCCAGCGATAAACATAACGGTATTTCCAACGACCAAAAGTAATAATTACTGGTCTGCGACGACCCAGACTAGTCAACCTCAGTTTGCTTGGGTGTATCAGTTTGCTGATGGTAAAAATAATCCAACCATTAAAACTGCGGATGCCTTTGTCAGGTTAGTGAGATACTATCAATAGCCCTTAGTTAGTGGTATTGCTACTGCCTTTAATGCTGACGGGTATGGATCTCTAATATTGCCAGTAAGACATAGCTTGTTACTTTCATCCGTCTAAAATGGCTTTGGGATTGTTTGATCTTTTGGTACTCTCCTGAAGCACCCCTTTCCCGTCTTACGTTCTGCACACAGGAGGCCATATGAATCGATTACTCAGCGCGATAGCCTTGTCTTGTGCCGTATTGGCGTCTTCCGTACATGCAAAAAATAAGTGCGATGTTGAACTTGGGCATGGTCTTATCATCACCGACAACGAAATTCGTATCGTTGATGATGGTCAGACTCGAATCCAAATCAACAATGATAGTCAGCTCTTTATTCTAGGTCGCTGGATTGAGTTAGATCCGGAAGGGGAGAGAGTTGTGCGCGAGTACTCTTTAGGAATACGGGATACCGTTCCTGAGCTGGTAAATCTGGCAACCGATGGCGTCAACCTCGGATTGAGTGCGATTGAGCAGGTGGTTGAGGGGATGTCCGACAAAGAGCCCGAAGTGCTCAAAACGCAGTTGCAATACGTTGAACGTGCGCTGATGGATAAGTTTAAGCGTGGAGATGATTTCTTTTTTATCGCACCACAGTCACTTTCTAAAATTGATGATTTTTTTACTAAAGAGATCAGCCAAAAAATTCACTCTGCTGTTCATGGTTCGTTGGGCTCTATTTTAGTCTCTTTGGGGGATGCATTTAAATCTCGCGAAGGGAATATCGAAGATCGCATTAACGATATGGGACAACGCATGGAGATTATTTCGAAAGAGATAGATAAATCGCTGCAGAAAAAGGCCCATCAATTAGAAGAAAAAGCGGCAGAATATTGCGAGTGCTTAAACACCTTAGATCAAACGGAAGAAAAACTACAGCGCATAGTACCTGAGCTAGTTGCTTACGATCTCGTCCAGATCCGCTCATAGTCCATAGCAACTTTTGGCATTGTCTCGGCTGAGTTTATGCCAAGTTGACGATATGCCTATCACGTCTAAATAATCCTGCCATATTTGCCAATAGCTTTTTTGCATAAGAGAAACCGGATAATTCGAACCTAGCATTAGGCTCTCTTCTCCTGCATGTGTGATTAAGTGAGTAAGCCACTCAGAGAGTGTGAGTGGGTTTGCTAACATTTCGTGGCCAGAGCACTTGATCATGACATTATTAAGCGCTCCAATGCGCCTTAATATATCTGTACAAGGACTGTTAGCGTCAATAAACCCTGCATGGTTAAATACGATTTTAAGGTCAGCTTTTTGTTCTGCAAGTTGTAATAAAAGGTCGACTTTTTCGCTTTGTTTAAATTCTAATTGCGCCTCAAAATGTAGTCCATGCTCGGCAAGACAGGTGAGATTTTCGAGCACGAAAGGCGCGGATAAACGTTGGCTGTCACAGCCTTCGGTGATGTCTCTTATCGCCACGAGGTGAGGATGTGCTAACTGTGCTATGGCTGCGCTAAATTGCTCAGGCGTTGCGTTAATAGGGGCGTAACCGACGGCTTTAAAAGGAAAGCTGCATAGTTCCTGATTTAACCAATGTAATTCGTTGATGGGATTGTGATTATCAAAACCGGCTTCCACATGCACCAAGGCTTCGAGTGTAAACTGTGCATGTTGGGGAAGACTAGTAAGGGTATGATTCTGCCTTATTTTTTCCAGATTAGGCCAAGCGGGCGGGTTGTGTTTGAGCCAAGAATATTGTCCTAACGCTAAATCGAAAAAGTGTAGGTGGCTATCAATAACTCTCAGACTCATCACGCATTCCTTTTTTACTGTGCAGTATAACCGCCATCAATGCTTTGTAGGCTACCTGTGATAAAGCTCGCATCCTCACTTAGCAAGAAAGCAACCAGCGCTGCAACCTCTTGCGGTTGCCCTAATCGACCCAATGGCTGCAACTGGGCTTCTTCTGCAACGATTTCTGCTTTATCAGCGCCGCTGCGCGCACAGTAACTATCAATGGCATGATGGAATAACGGAGTTTCAATTGTGCCAGGGCAGACTGCATTCGCGCGAATGTTAAATTTGGCGTAATCCAGTGCTGTGGTTTTCGCCATCGAAGCAAGTGCACATTTAGACAGGTTATAAGCGAAGGAGTTAGGTTTACCAATAACCGCCTGATCCGAAGACATCAATACGATGCTACCGCTACCTTGTGACTTCATGCTTGGTAATACGGCTTGAATGGCAGCGTAAGCGCCTTTCACATTCAATGCAAAAAGGGCGTCAAATGTGGCTTCATCGGTATCTTCGATTGTAGCACTCAGATGTTTCCCCGCGTTTGAAACAAGCGCATCTATTTTCCCTGTTTCTGCGACTATATCTGCAATTGTTGCTTTTACATCGGCGACTTTACTGACGTCACAATGGCGAAAAATCCCTTGTTCACTGGGCTGAATATCGAGGTTATAAACGGTGTATTGTTGCGATAGCAGCTTGTTGACAATGGCGGCGCCAATGCCAAAGCTGCCACCGGTAACGATGGCAACTTGGTTCATCATTAGTGTCCGCAGCCGCCAGCAGCGTGTACGTGACCGTGTGAAATTTCTTCTGCAGTTGCTTCGCGTACAGAAAGGATCTCAACATCAAACGTTAGCGTTTTGCCTGCGAATGGGTGGTTTAAGTCGCAATCCGCATTAAAGCGTCCTACTTTTACTACCTTAACCTGATGACGACCTTGGTTTGAATCGACAATAGCAGTCATGCCTGGCTTCCAAACTTTGCTGTCACCAAGACCTTGAAGGTGCTTAATAGGAATGCGCTGCACTAGACCTTCTTGATATTCGCCATAAGCTTGCTCTGGCGTTAAGGTTACCGTAAAGCTATCACCACCGGTTTTACCTTCAAGTTCACTTTCAAGACCTGGTAGCATGCCTTCAGTACCGTGCAGGTAGTTTAGTGGCTCGCCTTCTTTGCTTGATTCGATTTGGCTGTCACCTTCGTGAAGTGTGTAGTGAAACTCTACCACTGTGTTCTTTGCAATTTGCATAAGTAAACCTTAAATAAATAGTGTTCGGTGACGCCATTTAGCATCCACCTGTAAAGCGTGTAGTTTACGTGAGTGCGCTTCTTGGACGCAAGTCTATCCCTTTAATTTGGGCTCTCACTTTGCTTTGGCTTGCCATGGCGCAGTATTGATTGGAGCGCTTCAATGCTAGAGATTGAGGAGCTAGCTGGTTGAGTCTTATTGCTTTTTGGTGCAGCAGGAGCTGGTAAAAACACCATTAACACTTTGCCAGGTTTTAATAGACTCTGCGCCGTGAGTGAATTCCAATTTAATAAATCTTTTACCGCGACCTTGTAGTGACGGCTGATAGTCCACAATGACTCGCCTTGTTTTATGGTGTGGTGATGTTCCACTTGAGGTATGGGCTTGGCTTTTATTTCTTTAATATAAGGGCTTACGTCATAGTCGATGAGTAAGTCTAACTGCTCATTACTCTCGGAAACTAATAGCTTTTCGCCAACTCGGATCAAATCAGAGCGCTTATTGTTCAGCGCTTTTAGTGCACTAACACTCATCCCCGCATTTAATGCGATGCGGTAGAGTGTGTCGTTAGCTTTGACAGTGTAGCCTTGGCTGAAGTTTTCCCTGAAAAATGCACTTTCCAATAATGCTTGCTCGGATAATGGCAATAACACTTTGTGTGGACCGTTTGGAGAGCTTCTATGTTTTAAGATCCCTTGATTGAGTGCGTATAGTTGACGCTTTTTGATACCACTGAGTTTAGCCAGTTGATTGACGTCAAATTGCTGTCCAATATCAAGTATCGACGTAGTGGCCTTGTTGGGCAAACTTGGTATCTTAAAACCCTTGGGTGAGGTTTTTAGTAAGTGGCTGAGCGCTAAGAGTTTGGGCACGTAGTCTGCGGTTTCTTTTGGTAATGTTAAGTGCCAAAAGTGGGTCGACTTTCCTGCTTTTTTATTCTTTGCGATGGCTTTTTTGACACGCCCTTCACCTGTGTTGTAGGCCGCAAGCGCGTGTAGCCAGTCGCCATCAAAGCGTTCATGCAAATACAGCAAATAATCAAGCGCGGCGTCAGTCGATGCTAACACATCCTGTCGACCGTCATACCATTCGTCTTTCTTGATGCCGAAATGGTAGGCAGTGGCATCCACTAACTGCCAAACTCCAACAGCATTTTGTTGCGATTTGGCCTTTGGTCTAAAGTCACTTTCGACAAAAGGAAGTAATGCGATTTCAACAGGAAGACCTTTGCGTTCTACCTTTTTTACTACGTGATAAAAATAGGGAGCGGCGCGCTTATTTACCACATTGAGATAATTAGGCTGTGATAAATACCATTTTATGCGCTTATCAAGCCTTGGGTGAGATGCAGTATTAAAACTGAGCTTTTGGCGTATGTGTTGCCATAAATCATCGTCTCTGAGGGGGGCTTTAACGGTAGTGGCTTTGAGTGGTTTTACCTCAGCTATAGCTGGAGGCATGACTGGCTTTTCTACGGGCACTTGTGTGAGAGCTGACAAAATGGCTTGCCTACTCACCTGTGGACTGCTACTGCTTTTACATCCAGAGAGCATGGTTAATAATATTAACCCGCTTAGCTGTATTAATACTCTGTTCATCCTTTAACTATACCGAGAGGTTAAGTTTTATTCAAAATTTCTTTGCTGCTGAAAGTGTTGCCACTGTAATAACGCGCGTTGCTGCATGTGTTTATTTGGATATAGAATGCTTATCTTTTCAACCACTTGTTGACTATCTTGTAACGCTAATAAAGCCAAAAATTGTGCTGGAGTGCTCAGCATTTCAGGACGATAGGGTTTTCCTGTTGCAGGTAATATCCAATCAAGTGCATAGCGATTAAAGCGAGTAATAGTTTGCTGCCACTGTGTAGTATGCGGTAAATGCGCAAGTGGGATCTGATCCACGCTATAACCTGCTATCAAGCCTTGATATTTTGGCAGATAAACACTGATGTCATGACCGCTAAAGCCCGTGACTTGAGTAAGCTCAACCACTACACCTCCTAGCTCCACGGTTTTAGGCGCGTTATCAATGGCTTTACTTGATGGCGCTTGTGTGGCGAGCTTGGACCACGTTGCAATCCTACTTTTTGCCAGTGCAAGTTTGGTTTGCCACTTCGTTCGTTCACTTGGTTCTAGAGACGCGATACGATTTTCACTAAGCATGACGCTTTGGTTAAAAAGCTCAAGCTGTGCGTGAAAGGCAGTCGTCAATGCGTTGGCTGATGTTGCCGTTGGGCTTAGCCATTGTAAATTTGGATAAGCATGCTTGAGTAGCACTATGCTGGTGTCTTGTTTGATATCGGCATGCAAAGAGATTACGTAACAAAGCGGAACGGTGAGGCGCTTTTCTAATTCGTGGATCAAGGCCTCTGTGGTGACAAGATCGCCATGTATGGATGCCAACAGTGCACACTGTTTGCCGATAACTAAAGCTTGATTGGGCTGTAAAGCGCTATCTTTTCCTTTGATAAAATAAACCGCGTCATTGATTTTATGGAACTGATTAGCATTGGCGGCAGTACTTTGAAAACTCGCCGCCAATAGAATGAGACCCCAAACTAGAGAGATGCTACATAAGATAGGGTTGCTCCAGTATGTCGGCATTATTCGCCTGCAGGCAGCACTAACTTGTCGATGAGCGTGGAAACGAACTCTGCGTCTTGCTGTTGCTTTGCTTCCAATGCTTGTAAATCATGACAAAGGTGTAAGGCTGCGAGTAGTAACGCATTGTGATCATTGCGAACGGTTGAGCGTTTACGCATTTCTTCTACACGTCGGTCTAAAAGCGCTACGGCGTTATGCAGCGCTTCTTCTTGATCTGGCGCACATGCAAATTGATGTGACTTGCCAAGTAACGTTACTGTTACTTGGTTATTCTGCTCAGACATTAGCTAGCCTGTTGAGTTTGCAACTTATCAAGTAGGCCAGATAAAGATGAACTAAATTCTTTTTGCTTTTCTTCGCTTTCTAGCATTTCAAGCTGTAGGGTTTCATTTTCATCGATGAGTTTTTGATTTTGTTCTTTCAGTGCCGAAACTTCCGATTTTAACTGGTTATTTTGGCTCAAAAGTTGGTCAATCAACTGGTCGAGTTTTTGGAGATCTTGGTTATTCATAAATGCGCTCATATGACTGTGATTTGTCATGCAAATGTAAAACAAAGCGGCTAAGGATGCTAGTGTTTACGCGACTTTCTGCTGATTTTTCTCAACTTTTAAGAGATAATGCCGATATTGGAATATTTTGTTCAGAAGTGATTCAGTCTAAAGTTAAAAATTGATGAATCATTGCTCAAATTTAGCTCAGGTTTATTTCACCTGTGTTGTTATTATTTTTATCAAGGCGGGGTTATGCTCAGTTACCGACATTCTTTTCATGCAGGAAACCCTGCCGATGTGATCAAACATTTAGTATTGGCAGAAGCTTTGTCATACATGGCTAAAAAAGATAAGCCGTACGATTACGTGGATACGCACTCTGGCGCTGGTTTTTTTGAGCTAGCGAGTAGTGATGCACAAAAAACTCAGGAGTATCTGCAAGGCATCGCTAAGCTGTGGGATTATTCTGGATCCGTGTCGGCAATTAGCGATTATGTTGCATTAATCAAATCATTTAACGAAGGCGATAAATTAAGCCATTATCCCGGTTCTCCTAAGGTAGCGGAGCACTTCTTACGTCGTCAGGATAACGGTTGGTTTTTTGAGCTACATCCAAAAGATCTTGAGCTGTTAAAGCAAAATACGGCACATAAAAAGTCACTGCGCGTCACTGGGAGTGACGGTTTTAAAGGGCTATTAGGATTGGTGCCTCCAGCTTCACGCAGAGCCTGCGTGCTAATGGATCCTCCTTATGAGATCAAATCCGATTATGATGTTGCGGTCAAAAGCATTATAAAAGCGCACAAAAAGTTTGATTCCGGCGTCTATATGATCTGGTATCCCGTTGTTGACCGTGAACGCATTGATGCAATGGAGTCGAGTCTGATTGAATCTGGAGTGCGTAATATTCAAGTGTTTGAACTTGCCACCCGCGCAGATACCCAAGAACGAGGCATGACGGCTTCTGGTATGATGGTGATCAATCCGCCTTGGACCTTAAAGAAAATCATGGATAAAGTGTTGCCTGAGCTGGTTTCGTTATTGGCTGAGGATGATGGTGCGTTTTACCGCAGCATTCAATTAGTAGAAGAATAGTAAAAATAAACTGCTAAGCTATCTAACCTGAGGTTTGGATAAGGAATGTTCCAACTCATTGTTTCTAAAGAACAGCTTAGTTTTTTCCTTTTCTAGCCAGAGAGTTTTAGGGAAAACACCGCTTCCGCGTCCTGCTCTCGCTAAGGTACCTACATCCTGTAGGCAAGGCGAATTTACGCACCAATAGCTGGCTATTGGAAGTGAATTCAACGCAGTTAGCGCTAAAACTGGCTGCTAGAAAGGCATTAATTATCCGCAGCTCAGGTTATCTAGGGCCTGTTTACCTTTCAAGTTTGTTTTTGCAGCAGTTTGATTGGTATTTGTACAAGGCAGAGCCTGCGTAGCATAGTTATTCTATGTGAGTCAGGCGAGAACACAGTAGAAATGCTAATCAAGCGCTGCCCTCTGGGTTCACCTGAGTGCGCTTTGTTCATTGTTGCTCAACTTTTGCCTAGATTACTAGGCGGCAAGTCGAGCGTCGCGACCAAAACACACTCAGGAGAACAAAAATCAAACAGCAAAGATCAACAGGCCCTAGTCGATAAAGTATTGAAGAGACTTAGCAGTTTATCTTAGGGCCTAGTTATTTCTTAACAAACTTCGTTAAAATAACGATGTTTTGACCTTCTACACGACCTTCAATATGCTCTGGGTTTGAAGGCGAGAGGCGAATGTTACGTACCGCAGTGCCGCGTTTTGCAACTAGGCTACTACCTTTAACATCCAAGTCTTTAATTAAAGTCACTGTGTCACCAGCACTCAGTTTCACCCCGTTACTGTCTAGGTGAACAAGGTCGTCATCCTCTGCAAGTGCTTGATCTGCCCATGCTCGAGTCTCATCTTCTAGATACAGCATGTCTAATGCATCTTGAGCCCAACCATTATCTGGCGCGAGGCGTTTAAGCATACGGTAGGCAACAACCTGAACGGCAGGAACTTGGCTCCACATACTATCGTTTAAACAGTGCCAATGGTTGGCTTCTAAATCCTGCTGACCTTCAACCTGTGGTTTGCACTGGCTACAAAGATAAACACATTTGTCAGAATGCGCCTCGGCGACTGGTGGTACTTCGTATACTTCGAGACCACCCGTTGAGGTGCATAGCTCACATTGATTGTTACTGCGCTCAGCAAGCGCGGCAGCGATAGTCATAATGATTTCCCAAGCTGTAAAAGCGCTATTATACCAAATGCGTCAATTGATGCTCAATTTATGGGAAGAATTTATGCGTATAACTTGATCTATATCCAGAGCAGTGGTTATCTGCCACCTTTTGCGTGCATAGGCAGTTGTGAAATATACTGCTGTTCTATTTTTTCAATTTCACCAGAGTGTTTAAGTTGTGTGATAGCTTGATTTATCCGCTTAAGTAATCCTTGATGCTTAGCTAACAGGCGTAGCTGCAACATCCCTTCTGAATGTAGCTGGTTGAAGCTAAAAGTAATACCAAGTTGTTCTGACCAATATAATGCGGGTAAATCACCAATGATAATATACTCAATCCGCCGTAAGTTTAAGGCCTGAAGTAGTTCCTTTTCGGATGCGAAATCAACTCGCTCGAATAATTGGTCATCATGGTAGTAGTAGCCTCTCACTGTGCCAACTTCGACACCCGCTAGGGTTAGTACTGGAGGTTGAGACTGACGGGTAACAACGTACTCTTTAATAGGTAGAATGGGGTCTGAATAGATAAATCTATCATCTTGCTTTTGCTGTTCGTTCAACCAATCTGGGCTGATAATATCAAAATCAATTTGCTGCTTTTCTAAATAAAAGTTAGTACGTTTAGCTGGGAGAAGTAAGTTTTCGCCTTTGATATTTGCCTTTACCAAAATGGCTTCCACCATTTCGGGTAGGATCCCGGGCGCATCTTCGCTGTGAGTAAAATAAGGGTAAAAGCTTCCCGAGCCACTTAAACTGTATTTTAAGTAGGGGACTTGTTCTGCCTTAGTCAAACCGGCAAAGGCGAATAACCAGACGATCAAAACTTGCTTCATGCACTCATCTTAGCTTAACTTTTCTTAGACAGGCAAGCCGCTGGCGTTCTGTGAATTAAAAGCCTACTCTTTATAAGGACTTAGTTTAATAAGTTGGTAACTTTTGGTTATAAGTGTTGTAAAATAGCGAAACTTTTTTATTGCTCGGGGCGTTACCATATTATACGCTCCATGATACGTGGTTTCCTTTTACCTAATAAAGGATACGAATGTTAATGAGTGGTCCGGTGACTGAAGTACGTAAATCAGCAGTGCAGTATATTGCACGACAGGCCATTTTGCGGCCAGATCAAGAAGTCTTTGCCTATGAGTTGCTTTACAGAGACTCAGATAACAATGCTTTCCCTGTAGGGGTGAGCGATGGGCAAGCGACTGGGCGAATGTTTTTTAACTCCTTAATGTTTATCGGCGTAGACCGTTTGGCCGCGGGACAGCTTGCCTTTATAAACCTATCCGACGAATCCTTGCTGCAGGAATTACCTAGCTTATTAGCGCCACAGAAAATTGTGGTGGAAATCGTTGAGCGCTCTAAAAATATTCCTTCACTGGTGAATACGGTGACTAAGTTAACAGAGAAAGGCTACCGCTTTGCGCTAGATGACTACGATGGCACGTCAAAGTGGGATCCGTTGTTACCACTCATGGAATTCGTCAAAATAGAGGTTGAGCAGCCAATTATAAAAACCAATATGACGGTAAAAAAGCTCAAGCGTCAGTATCCAGATATTAAGGTGATTGTTGAGCGTATCGAATCAAAAGAAGAGTTCGAGATCATCAAGTCATCTGGAGCTGACTTTTTCCAAGGTTTCTTTTTCGCCAAGCCTGAAATGCTCAACCATGGCAACGTGGAACCGTCGAAAATGGTGGTGTTTCAGCTGCTACAAGCAACAGCAAGAAAGTCTTTATGCTTCAAAGAAATACAAACTAGAGTAAGTAAAGATCTGAGTTTAACCGCACGACTGCTAAAACTGGCGAACGCGAAAGCCGGTGAAGACAGGTTAGAAATTAAGTCTATCTCTCAGGCCGTAGTGTATTTAGGTGAAGACGCAATTAGGCAGTTTGTTAAAGTACTCGCGTTGAGCGAATTGGGTTCAGATAAACCCAGTGAGCTGACAAGAATGGGGTTAACTCGTGCCAAGTTTGTGGAAACATTTTTGATGCCAGGGGGCGAAGAAATGGCTGAAACCGGCTATTTGCTTGGTCTTATGTCCATCCTTGACGTGATACTTGATGTTGATCTTGCAGTGATAGCAGCAGAATTTTCTCTCGATGATTCGCTTTCCAGCGCGTTACTGAGTTATCAAGGGTTGCTTGGTGGAGCGCTACGTTTAGCATTCGAAATTGAGCGCAATGACTGGCGAGAAGCAGAGCTTATTTTACAAGCCATTCGACCTGCTACACCGACCAATTATCTCTATGATATGGCGCTTTCTAGTCGAGCTTACGCAGATGAAATCCTCTCTATTGTGGCAGGTGATGAACAGTAGTTCTCACCTGTCAATGTGAGAAGGTAAGTAACCTGAGCTGTGGATAATTAGCGCCTTTCTAGCAACCTGTTTCAGTTCTAACGACGTCGAATTCCCTTCCAATAGCCAGCATACTTATCCAAAGCTCAGGTTAAATTGAATACCTATTGTTTTTAAGTAGTTTTGTTCTTGCTCTAAATCTGCTTGAAACAGTGAATGTGATTCGAGCCACTCAGTTGCTATGTGAAGTATCAAGGCGTTATCAACAGCCGTGATGCTGAGCTCTGGAAGTTGGTCTTGTTGACGTTTTTGGTTCACTAAAACGCTGAGACGAAACACAGCCAAAATACGGTTGAAGTGGATTAGCTCTTCTTCGATTAACTCTGTTAACTCTGGCATTTTTATCTTTTTTCGATAAAAGCGTACAAGTGCACTTAGCCTTAATTGCTGGGCTTGAGTAAAGCCTGGAAGTTGACTGTGCCTGACAATATAAGCACCGTGTTTATGCATGCCAGAAGAGTTAATGGCAAGCCCAACTTCGTGGAGTTTTGCTGCCCAACATAACATTTCGACATCATAAGAGGATAGTTGCCATTGCTCTTTTAGTTGAGTGGTAAAAAGTTTGATGGTTTCACAAATATTTTCGGCGTGTTGTTTATCAATATTATAGTGATCGCTGAACGTGTTAATTGTGCGAGTTCGAATATCAAACTCGTCGGTTTGATGCATTTCAAACAATAAACCTTCTCGCAATGCATATTCACTAAGGCGCATGCGCTCGAGTCCTAACTGTCTAAACAGTGCTATCAATACAGCAAGGCCGCCAGCAATACTGGTTTTTCGCTCCTCTGGTAGTGCTTTTAAGGAGACGTTGTCTATGTGTCCTGCATCAATAAATAACTGCTTAATTTGCTCCAAAATAGGGAGGGTAATTTCATCGGCTTGAGTGAGCTCGTGAACCATGGCTGCAATCGCTTTAATGGTACCAGAAGTACCGATAACGGTATTCCAGCCGAGTCTTAAGTAGCTCGCGGTAATACTTTCAATTTGTTGTTCTGCTTTTATTTCTGCCTTTTTGAATCGTTTTGCAGATAATTTACCATCAGCAAAGTAGGCTTTTTGCATGGTTACGCAGCCCACATTGCGACTACTTAACAGTTTGTGTGTAAGGTGCTGACCAATGACCAACTCTGTGCTGCCTCCACCGATGTCGATAACCAAA
Source organism: Pseudoalteromonas sp. XMcav11-Q (assembly GCF_040104525.1). Lineage (NCBI taxonomy): Bacteria > Pseudomonadati > Pseudomonadota > Gammaproteobacteria > Alteromonadales > Pseudoalteromonadaceae > Pseudoalteromonas > Pseudoalteromonas sp. XMcav11-Q. Next base: position 107,077 of record NZ_JBECOX010000008.1, on the reverse strand, counting down.
CGGTTATGACTATCATGTTCATGGTTGGCGACCCCTTGGTAAATAAGACGAGCTTCTTCTTGACCTGAAATCACATTGATTGGATATGGAAAAACTTGTTTTGCCTTCGCGAGAAAATAATTAAGGTTTTTGCAATTTCGCAGCGTATAGGTTGCTACTACTTGCACGGACTCTTTCGGAAAATCATGTAGTGTCGTCGCAAATTGCGAGAGTGTATCTAATGCTCGGGCGATCGCGTCGTCACTTAAATTAAAATCATCATCAAGGCCCGCGGCCAAGTACACACGCTGCTTTTCTTTATGGAGGAGTTGAAGGCGACCATCTACTTCTCTTGCTACAACAAGGTGAAAACTATTTGAACCTATGTCCACTGCGGCAATAGAAGGGTAGTCGCGCATATATTCTTCCTCAACGGTTATTCTTTCGCTTCATTTAATTGGTGTAACTCCCATTTTTTTAAATGGTCATAAATCGCGATCTGAGAGCGAATTTTTTTACGGTTACCTCGGCGAACGTACAGATTCTTCTGTTCGGCGTCAATAATTCTGGCTTTGGTGCGATCTTTAAACTGCAGTTCAATAATATCGATAATTAGTTTCTTCAAATGCTCGGCATAAATAGGCGTGCCTACTTCAACTCGGTGGTCGAGGTTACGGGTCATCCAGTCTGCTGACGAAATATACACCTTGGGGTCGCCGTTATTATCGAAAATCATCACTCGCGGGTGTTCTAAGAAACGATCGACGATACTAATGATCTTTATATTATCGCTAAACTGTGCAAGGCCTGGTACAAGGGCACACATACCTCGCACAATGAGGCGGATCTTGACGCCTTTACGTGATGCTTCGTAAAGTTTATCAACGAGCTGCTTGTCAACTAAATTATTGATTTTAATTGTTACTTTTCCTGTTCTCCCTTGCTCTGCATGAGTTATCTCTTCATCGATCAACTCTACAATTCTACTGCGTGCATTGATGGGGGAAATCATCAGGTGTTCGAATTTAAACGGTAGATAACTACTCTCAATAAAGCGAAACACGCTATCGCATTCTTCCGTAATATCGGGGTGTTTGGTAAACAGACTGAAATCAGTATAAATCCGAGCCGTTTTTTCGTGGAAGTTACCCGTTCCTATGTGTGCATATTTGACGATTTTGCCTTTTTCTCTACGGTGAACCACACAAAGCTTACTATGGACCTTAAGCGCTGGTATGCCAATCATGACCTTAATACCGTATTCACTCATGAGTTTTGCCCACTCAATATTATTTTGCTCATCGAAGCGGGCTTTCAATTCAACCATCACGGTGACTTTTTTGCCATTTTTTGCTGCATTGATCAATGAAGCGATCAATCGAGATTGCTTTGCCACACGATAAATGTTGACCTTGATTTGCGTCACTCTGGGGTCAAACGCCGCTTGGCGGATATATTCCAGCATGTGATTAAAGGTATGGTAGGGGTAGTACAGTAAGATATCTTGAACTGAAATTGCGCGAAAGACGCTGCTATATTTTGAAAAGGCTGCACTTTTAAGCGGCGGCAGGGGCTTGTTTTCTAGATAGCCGCGACCAACATTTGGAAAAGAAATAAAATCTCGAAAATTGCGATATCTACCGCCTGGGATCATGGCATCTTGACCTGTCACTCCCAAGCGCTTTTTCATCAGCTTGATCATTTCTTCCGGCATAGATTCTTCATATACCAAGCGCACTGGTTCGGCATATAAGCGCTGTTTGAGACCTTTAGACATGGTATCTAACACGCCTTCTTCAAGCTCATCATCTAAGTTGTATTCAGCGTCACGAGTGAGTTTCATCGAATAGGCGTCAATGCGTTCAAATTTGAAGAAGCTCTTAAACACATCGGCTATAAAAAATCGAATAACGTCATCGAGCAACACAATCGTTTTATGCCGACGAGTTTTTTCTGGCGGCAGTTGGACAAAACGATTCAGGCGATCAGTAGGGACTTCCAAAAAAGCGTGATGCTGCTTTTCACCATTTAGCTCCACAAAAAGGTGGGTCATGGTGTCATTGATATTGTCTGAATAGTCCTTACTTTCGTTAATCATCATTGGCAATAGGTGAGGTAGTACTTGGTCTTTAAAATAGTTGGCTAGCCAATTCTTATGGAAATCCGATAGCGCATCCGGTTGCTTAATATGAATGTGATGCTCATTTAAGTCGATGAGGATCTGGTCATAAATAGCATTAAACTTTTTACCTAGTTCCAACACTTTCTTCTGAATGTCGGCGAGCAGTGCTTCGTCTTCGTCGAAATTCGTTTCAGGAAGGTTATTTAATAAGATACGGCGTTTTACATCTGCAACTCGTACTTGGAAAAACTCGTCTAAGTTGTTGGAAAATATACCAAGAAACCGGATCCGTTCAATGATCGGGTTGGTTGGGTCCTTGGCTTCTTGTAAAACACGTTCGTTAAAAGAGAGCCAGCTTAATTCTTTGGCAAAGTACGTGATAGTTTTATGCTCTGGAGATACGGCCTGCATGGTTCTTTCCATAGGTACAGCTTATTTTTACAGCTTAAGCAGGGTGTGTGACATAATTATGACAAACACAACGCGCCTGTCGTGTTTGTCATGTAACTATCATGAGTATAGTGAAGGTTTTAGCTTTCTTCTATGTCCACGATCAAATCACTGGTGATTGACTCGAGTGCTTCAATTACGTTTTCCTTGACCGTACCTGCGGGTAAAGTCACGGTTGCGAAAGCGCTGAAAATAGGCAGTCCCCAGTTTGGAGCACTACGTTGTTTTGAGGTTAGGTGCGTGATGTTTGCGCCTTTGTGACGAATAACCGTAGCAAGCTCTTGCACAATTCCCGGTCTATCGTTGCCTGTAATGATTAAATTTAATGTGTCTGGCTCATCCTGCACTTGCAAGCTTTCGCCTGATTCAACGCTAACGTCTAAACCAGGCAACTTATGCAATGCATCTTGTATTTCTTGCAAATGTTCTTCTGCAACTTCAACCTGTACGATGCCCGCGAATTGTCCGGCAAGATGGCTTAAGTTACTGGTTAACCAGTTGCCATGGTTAGAAAGAATAGTGGAAGAGATTTCCTCAACGAGACCCGGTCGGTCCTTACCTATAAGTGTTAATATTAACTGCTTCATATCATGTCTCTTTTTTTGTGGCGCCCGTGGGCGAAAAAACGAATTCGGCGCATGATTTAGACTAGTCTAAAAACTTACTTTGTCCAGTGTCTAAAAACACTTAATGTAAAGAAATGCAACGGAATTTTTGTATTTACTCTAGGCTAACAATCAGAGCACTTTTTGAGCCGATTAGTTCCATTATTTTTATAATGAATTTGAAGGCCAAGACCGATTGAAGAAAGTGCAATTGTGTCTCGGGTGTAACACAACTGTCATCTTGATGAAATATAATGCCCCCAATTTTTAAACCAAAGGGTATATTGATGACTTCAAATCCGCAAAAGCCATCCTTTAAAACGGATAGAAGCCGTCTCTTTAAAGACAGGTTTGCACAATTTGGCATTACTTCTGGTGGAGTAATGGTATTAGTCGCACTTTTACTTATCTTCTTCTACTTACTATATGTTGTTCAACCAATCTTTGAATCGGCAAAGGTTGAGAAGCGTATGGATATTCAGCTTACACAAGACAAAACATATTTAGGTGTAGGGGTAGAAGAACAAACGGAAATTGCGTACTTACTCGGCAGCAGAGGTTCGGTAGATTATTACCAGATCAAAGGTGAAAGCGCCGGTAAATTACTAGATACATTGGATGTTGAACTTGACGGTAATATTACAGCATTTGCAGAAAGTGCGCCTTTCTTAGGGCAATATGCATTTGGTCTGGATAACGGTCAGGTACAACTGGTGAAGCCGATGTTCACGGTAAGCTTTCCGGGAAATCAACGTGTCTTAACTCCTCGCTTAAGTTATCCACTTAATGCGAAGCAACTGATTGTTGATGAACAAGGGCAAGCAATTCGTAAATTCGCCTTTAGTCACTTCGAAGACAAAACCGCTGTTGTTGCACAGACTGCGGATAAACGTGTGATTTTTGCCTCCTTTGTTGCAGAAGAAAACATGTTTACTGGAGAGGTTGAATGGGCGGTTGAGCGTACCGAGCTAGATATTGATGGTCGCGTTGATGAGTTACTTATTTCTCCAGACACATCGCGCACATTTGTTCGCTCAGCAAATCAAGTTTACGTCTTTGATTCTCGCTATGCTTCTGAAGTTGAGTTATTCCAGTTGCTTGCTGCAAATGAAGAAAATGCCAACTTGGTCGATATGAACCTACTAGCGGGCGCCAACTCATTAATGCTTGCTAACGACAACGGTGAGGTTTCACAGTGGTTTGAAGTCAATACCGATGATGGACGCCAGTTTGCTAAAATCCGCTCTTTTGAGACGCCAAAGAGCAAACAGGTCAAACTATTTAGTGAATATTATCGTCGTACTTTCTTCACGACTAATGAAAATGGTCAATTAGGTCTATATTACACCACCAGTGAAGCGCACTTATGGCAAGGTAAAATCACAGATAAAGCTGTACAAAAGTTTGCGGTAGCACCACGTGCTAATGCGGCTTTGTTACTCGCCGATGATACGTTAACGGTGGTAGAACTACACAATGAACACCCGGAAGTAACTTGGTCTGCTTTGTGGCAAGAAGTGTGGTACGAAGGGTATCCTGAGCCTGCTTACACTTGGCAATCAACCTCTGCGAGTGATGACTTTGAGTCGAAATTCTCATTAGTGCCTATTTCATTTGGTACCATTAAAGCGGCGCTTTATGCCATGTTGTTTGCTGTTCCTATTGCATTAGCGTCAGCAATCTACACCGCCTATTTCATGTCGAGTGAATTACGCCGTGTGGTGAAACCAACAGTCGAGATAATGGAAGCACTACCAACGGTTATCTTGGGCTTCTTGGCGGGCCTTTGGCTTGCTCCTTTAATTGAAACGCATCTACCTGCCGTGGTTGCTTTATTGGTGCTATTGCCAATCGCGATGATAGCAACGGCATTTGGTTGGACTAAGCTACCTGCAAAAGTGAGACACGTTGTGCCTGAAGGCTGGCATTCAATCTTACTGATCCCCGTGGTGCTTATCGTAGGCTGGATTTCATTTGCCATGAGCGCTGGTATTGAGTCTTGGTTGTTTGGCGGTAATGTGCGTCAGTATCTAACCAATGAGTTAGGTCTAACATTTGACCAGCGTAACTCGCTAGTCGTGGGTATCGCGATGGGTTTTGCGGTTATTCCTACAATCTTTTCTATTGCAGAAGACGCGGTATTTAGCGTACCTAAGCACCTTTCTAATGGCTCATTAGCACTCGGTGCCACGCAGTGGCAGACTTTGGTTCGTGTTGTATTACTAACAGCAAGTCCTGGTATCTTCTCTGCGGTAATGATGGGTCTTGGCCGCGCCGTAGGGGAAACCATGATTGTATTGATGGCAACCGGTAACACGCCAATCATGGACTGGAGTATCTTCCAAGGTATGCGTACGCTTGCTGCAAACATTGCGGTGGAAATGCCGGAGTCTGAAGTTGGCAGCTCTCACTATCGCATCCTGTTCCTAGCTGCCTTTGTATTGTTTATTTTTACTTTCGTATTTAACACCGTTGCTGAGTTTGTTCGCCAGCAGCTGCGTGAAAAGTACAGCTCAATGTAATTGGAGTGACATGACATGGTAAAACAGTGGTTTAAGTCAGGTTCTCCGTGGATCTGGATGACAGGTGGCGCGGTCAGTATTAGTTTGATTTCAGTAATTGGACTACTTGCGATGATAGCGTGGAAAGGACTGAGCTTCTTTTGGCCATCAGAAGTTGTAGAAATGCATCTCGACGGTTCTGTTGCTAAGCAGACTGTTATTGGTGAAATATACGATCGTGAGATGGTACCAAAGTCTCGCCTTGAAGCGGCTGGATTCGACCTTTCAGGCTACAACAGCGAGCAAATCGAGCGTTTACTCATTAAAACGGGTAACCGTGAATACGTAGAACTTGATTTCCGTTGGGTGTTATCAACAGACATCAAAAGCCAGTCTACGCCAGCGGAATTAGCGGTATTTGAGCGTAGTAAAAATGGTAATTTCTATGGTTATGTTGCTCGCGTTTTAGAAGACGGTAAAGTAGTAACTGACCAGCCAATAGAAAGGTTACATGAGCTTGTTGAGCGTGCCGTTGACCTTAATGACGAGGCGCTTGATCTACAAAATAGCGAAATCGGGCACATTAACTATGAGCTTGAACGTCTACGTTTAAAAGAAAAGTCGTATCAACTCGATAATGACCTGACAGAGGAAAAGTTAGCAGAGTTAAATGCACGCCGTGCTGAGCTACGTGAAGATTACAAAGTCTTCGAAAAACGTTTATTTGAGCTAAGGAAGCAAGCAAAGCGTGACCAAGTTGTAGTGCGTGATATGCGTGGTGAAGAAGTGACTTTGCCGCTGTACCAAGTGTTGGACGTTTGGTTTCCAAATGACATGGGCTTTTTTGCCAAAGTGGGTCACTACTTAGTACAAATCAGCAAGTTTGTGAGCGATGATCCGCGTGAAGCAAATACCGAAGGTGGGGTATTCCCTGCAATCTTTGGTACGGTATTTATGGTTATGCTGATGGCGGTGATCGTGACCCCATTCGGTGTTATTGCCGCAATTTATCTTCATGAATATGCAGCAAAGAACGCTGTGACTAAGATGATCCGCATCGCGGTGATCAACCTTGCAGGTGTTCCATCCATTGTATATGGGGTGTTTGGCTTAGGATTCTTCGTTTATATGCTAGGTGGGTCAATTGACGAACTTTTCTACCCTGAGGCTGCGCCAAGTCCTGTATTTGGTACACCGGGTGTGATTTGGTCTGCACTTACACTTGCTATCCTTACTTTGCCAGTGGTTATTGTATCCACGGAAGAAGGTCTGTCTCGGATCCCAAGCTCAGTGCGTCATGGTTCACTTGCGCTTGGTGCGACTCAAGCTGAAACCCTATGGCGGATCATTGTACCAATGGCAAGTCCGGCAATTATGACTGGTCTTATTCTTGCTGTTGCGCGTGCAGCGGGTGAGGTAGCTCCTCTGATGTTGGTTGGTGTAGTAAAGATGGCACCTACACTACCACTAGACGGAAACTTCCCCTATATTCACTTGGATCGTAAGTTTATGCACTTAGGGTTCCATATTTATGATGTTGGCTTCCAAAGCCCGAATGTTGAAGCTGCTAGACCTTTGGTTTATGCAACCGCGTTCCTACTGGTTACGGTGATTATTGCACTGAATATCACAGCGATTGGTATTCGTAACCACTTACGCGAAAAATTCAGATCGTTAGAGCATTAATAGTAAAGATTTTTAATAGGTAAAAACATGATTACAGTAGCGCCAGAAGTCAATCAAGCAAACGGCAATAACAAGCTTGATTTAGCAAACTTAAGTCCAGAACTCACCGCACTAGAGATCAAAAACCTAGATCTTTACTATGGTGATAAACAAGCCCTTAGCAACGTTAATATGTTGATCCCAAAAGGGCAGGTAACCGCGTTTATCGGTCCATCAGGTTGTGGTAAGTCAACGTTACTGCGTTGTATTAACCGTATGAACGACCTTGTTGATAGCTGTCGTATTGAAGGAGAAATCAACCTTCAAGGACAGAACATTTATGACAAGAGCGTAGATGTTGCGGCACTGCGCCGTAACGTAGGTATGGTATTCCAAAGACCAAACCCTTTTCCTAAGTCTATTTATGAGAATGTGGTTTATGGTCTGCGTCTGCAAGGTATCAAAGATAAGCGTAAGTTAGACGAAGTGGTTGAAAAGTCACTCCGTGGCGCCGCACTTTGGGATGAAGTAAAAGACCGACTTCACGACAGCGCATTTGGTTTATCTGGTGGTCAGCAGCAGCGTTTGGTGATTGCTCGCTCTATCGCGATTGAACCAGAAGTATTGTTACTTGATGAACCAACATCAGCACTCGATCCGATTTCAACATTGGTTATCGAAGAACTCATTAACGACCTGAAAAACAAGTATACTGTAGTTATCGTTACACATAACATGCAACAAGCTGCGCGTGTATCTGATCAAACTGCGTTTATGTACATGGGTGAGTTAATTGAGTATGCAGATACCAATACCTTATTCACCACGCCGTCTAAGAAGAAAACAGAAGACTATATTACAGGTCGTTACGGTTAAGGCGAGCTTGCGAGGAGAATATAATGGAACACAATATTAATAAGCACATTTCTGGCCGCTTTAATGAAGAGCTAGAAAACGTGAGAAACCACGTACTCAGTATGGGTGGATTAGTAGAGCAGCAATTAAACACTGCGCTTGATGCGGTTAATCACAATGATGCTGAAAAAGCGAAAAAAGTCAGTCAGAACGACTACAAAGTCAATGCGATGGAAGTGAATATTGACGAAGAATGTACACGTATCATCGCGAAAAGGCAGCCTGCAGCCAGTGACTTGCGTTTGGTTGTTGCCATCGCAAAAACGATTGCAGATCTTGAACGTATCGGAGACGAAGCGGAGCGTATTGCTAAAGTTGCATTGGATTCGTTTACCAAAGATCAGCAAGATCTATTGGTGAATATTGACAATATGGGTCGCCAAGTGTCACAAATGCTGCATGATGTGCTCGATGCGTTTGCCCGGATGGACGCGCAAAAGGCATTTGAAGTGCATAAAGCCGATGCTAAAGTGGATCGTGAATATGAAGCAGTAACACGTCAAATTATGACCTATATGATGGAAGATCCACGCTCTATTCCAAAAATTATGGATTTAATTTGGTCTGTGCGCTCACTAGAGCGGATTGGCGATCGTTGTCAGAATATTGCGGAATATGTGATTTATTTCGTAAATGGCAAAGATATTCGTCATACATCTCAAGAAGATATCGCAAAAACCTTGTGATGCTTATCAATTAGTTGCGCGCTTTCGGCGCGCAATTTCATAGTAAGTTCATCTAAACTTGCAATAAAACCGTTCACAACAGCGCTCAATGCTGTAAAATTACACTTTGCACATGCATACAAATATGATTTAAGGGTCAGTTATGCCTAGTAACGCGTTTTTAGGGGTATTTGCTAAATCTCCTATTAAGCCAATTGAAGAGCATATAAAAATAGTCCATCAAGCCAGTGCGGCTTTGATCCCATTTTTTAACCATGTCTTCAAAGGGGAGTGGACAGAAGCGGATGCAATTCGCATTGAAATCCGCAACCTAGAGCGTGAAGCAGATGAACTAAAACGTGAAGTACGTTTACATTTGCCTCGTGGTTTATTCATGCCAGTAGAACGGACTGACTTACTGGAACTTATCACCCACCAAGATAAGATAGCCAACAAAGCGAAAGATATCGCAGGTCGCGTTATCGGTCGTGAAATGGTCATCCCTGAATCCATTCAAAAAGATTTTCTTGCTTACGTCACTCGTTGTGTGGACGCAACTAAACAAGCATCAGAAGCGATTAATGAGTTTGATGAACTGCTTGAGACAGGCTTTAGAGGCCGTGAAGTCACTTTAGTTGAAAAAATGCTAGTTGAGCTCGATGCCATCGAGCAAGATACCGACGATATGCAAATTAAAATTCGTCGAGAGTTACGCGCTGTTGAAAGCGAGCTTAACCCAATTGATGCGATGTTTTTATACAAGATCATCGAATGGGTCGGTGGGCTTGCAGATATCGCAGAGCGCGTTGGTTCACGTCTTGAGCTGATGTTAGCTCGTTAATAAAAATCGATCTTTTAAAATAAAGTAAGGTTTCTTATGGATATCATTGCATCCTACGGCACAGTATTGGTTTTAATTGCCGCAGCAGTTGGTTTCTTTATGGCTTATGGTATTGGCGCAAACGATGTTGCGAATGCTATGGGTACTTCGGTAGGTTCAAAAGCACTTACCATCAAACAAGCAATTATCATTGCTATGATCTTTGAATTCGCTGGTGCTTATCTTGCAGGTGGTGAGGTAACATCAACGATCCGAAAAGGGATTATAGATTCAACCCCTTTCATTGATATTCCTGAACTGATGATATTAGGAATGATCTCCGCGCTTTTTGCTGCAGGCGCATGGTTATTAATGGCTTCAATGCTAGGTTGGCCGGTATCTACGACGCACTCAATCATAGGTGCAATCATTGGTTTTGCGCTAGTAGCTGTGGGCAGCGAAGCAATCCAATGGGGCAAAGTTGCTGGCATTGTTGGGAGCTGGATTGTCACCCCTGCCATCTCTGGCTTTATTGCTTACCTCATCTTTATGAGTGCCCAAAAGCTCATTTTTGATACCAATAAGCCACTAGAAAACGCCAAACGCTTTGTGCCTATTTACATGGGTCTAGCGGGCTTTGTTATGTCTTTGGTTACAATCAAAAAAGGTCTTAAGCATATTGGTATCAAGCTTGGCACATTCGAAGGTTTTGCGCTTGCTATCGGTATCGCTATTATCATTGCTATTATCGGTAAGATTGCGATTTCTAAGCTGAAAATGGATCCTAATGCAGACAAGCAAATGCAGTTCAACAATGTTGAAAAAGTATTCGCTATCCTTATGGTACTAACAGCATGTTGTATGGCATTCGCGCATGGTTCGAATGACGTTGCTAACGCAATTGGTCCATTAGCTGCAGTGGTAAACATTGTTGAAAACGACGGTGAAATTGCTAAGAAAGCGGCACTCGCTTGGTGGATCTTACCGCTAGGTGGTTTAGGTATTGTTGCGGGTCTTGCGATCCTTGGTAAGAAAGTTATCAAGACTATCGGTGAAGGCATCACGCATCTTACTCCTAGCCGTGGCTTCGCAGCAGAGCTTGCAGCTGCTTCAACAGTCGTAATCGCATCAGGCACAGGCCTACCAATCTCTACAACTCAAACCTTAGTTGGTGCGGTATTGGGTGTGGGTATGGCACGTGGTATTGCGGCATTAAACATGGGTGTTATTCGTAACATCGTAGTTTCTTGGGTAATTACATTGCCAGTTGGTGCTGCCCTTGCTATTGTTATATTCTATATTTTGAGATTAGTGTTCGGCGTATAAAAATAAACCGCACTTTTCAAAAAGACAGACTTTTAGCTTGAAAAGATCTCAACACCTTTGGTGTTGGGGTCTTTTTATTTGTGCTGTTGAAAATTAAGAGTAAAGCTTGTGACGAATTTACCTAGTATCAAACAACTACAATACCTGCTTGCGGTGCATCAGCACCAACATTTTGGTCGTGCAGCGGAAGCATGCTTTATCGGCCAATCGACGCTAAGTAGCGCGATACAAAACCTTGAAGAGACATTGGGATGTCAGCTAATTGAACGCGAAAATCGCAGCCTAATGTTTACCGATATTGGTGAGGAAGTGGTTGAACGAGCGCGGAAAATTATCGACGACACCATGAGCGTTAAAGAGCTGACTAAAAGCTATAAAAATCCATTATCTGGTAAGTTGACGTTAGGGATCATTCCCACCATTGCGAGTTTTATTGCTGCGCCACTTTATCAGGCGTGTAAAAAGGAGTTTGCAGCACTTAATTTGGTACTGGTTGAAGATACCAGTGATAACTTACTGGACAAATTAGAACATGGCCATATTGATATGGCCATGTTAGCGCTGCCATATAGAACCGATAAGTTTCATACTCAAGTGCTCGCAAAAGATCACTTTAGCTTGGTTCGCCATACCGAGTACAGCGTACCAGAGCCGATTGAGGACTTTAACCTGTTACCTGAGCAAAGTGTATTTTTACTTGAAAAAGAGCACTGTATGACGGGACATGCTCTTAGCGCTTGCCACTTAAACCGTAGCGCGTGCATTAATCCATTTGAGGCGGCAAACCTACATACTTTATTAAGTATGGTGGAATATAAAAATGGCGTAACGTTTTTACCTCAAATGGCGATCAATGCAGGGATTTTGGAAGGGAAACCTTTAGTGGCTATGCCACCACAAGATCATGCATATCGTGAGATTGGCTTAATTTGGCGTCGTACTACGGGGCGGATCAGAGATTTTAGACTGTTTAGCGACTTTGTTGGTGGCTACATCAGCGGCCAATGTCAGCCATAGTAATAGTAATGATAAGAAGCACCCCCTCGGTGCTTTTTTTTTTCAAAAAACTTTCCCGTCTGAACAACTTTTTTTGCAGCCGCTACGATTAATAGTTAGTGAGAAGATTGGATGAGTGAACTGCGTGTTTTTTAATAGCGAAAAACAATTAATAAAAAGAGCACTGCAAGGTAATCAAAGAGCATGGTCAAAGCTTTGCGCCCAGCATCATAGCCGTGTGTATAACCAATGCTTGAGGCTGGTTGGTAACCCGCAAGACGCGCTAGATATAGCTCAAGATGTATTTTTAAGTATGTATCGAAATCTGCATACCTTTAATGGTGATGCTAAGTTCTCGACTTGGGTATTTAAAATCACCCATGCAAGGATAGTGGATCACATGCGAAAACATAAGTTTGAATCGATTGAAGGTAAAGAACCTGAGGCGCCGCAACACGGACCTGACAGCAAAATAGTGCAACAACAAAGTAACGAAGAGATATATATTGCGCTGAAACAACTACCATTTGAGCAGCGCATTGTCGTGGAGCTAAAGTTTTTCCAGCACTACACCTTTGATGAAATTGCACAGCAGCTTGAGTTATCAAGTAATACGGTGAAGGCTAGGCTATACAGTGCGTTAGGTAAGATGAAAGGGCAACTAGAGGTGCAGAATCATGGCTAAATTAGCACACTTATTTGAGCTGTGGCTAGATGGCAAAGTGCTGTCTGAGGCAGAGTTGGCCGAACTTCAGGCAGATAGTGAATATCGAGAAATGATGAGTGCTGCTATTACTTGGCAACAGCGAGCTGCTAGCTTCGAAGAGCAAGCGCCACCCCCACAGCTCACTTTGCAGCATCAAACTCGCGCTTGGCCAGTGGCTGCCGTCGCAGCTTGGCTGGTCGTTGGGCTTGGTGTGTCTGGACTTTGGCTACAGAACTTAGGCTTACATCAACAGTTGAGTGCTCAACAAACACAACTGGCACAGCAGCAAAGCGCTATGCAGGCCATGCTTGCAAAACTTGATGAGACTAAGCCTATAGATCAAGCTACGCTTGCCAAATTAGCAACGCAAGTGGTTGAACAAAATCGTAAAGAGCGCAGTTTGGCAATGAATAATCTCGTTGATCTGATCCAAGCACAAAGAGCGCAAGATCAAGCCCTACTTAGGCTGCAATTGAATGAATTGGCAGAGCAAGTAGAGCAAACACCGACACAAAATTTAGCACAGTATCGAGGTAAACCATGAAGTTAATTCCACTTTGTTTTGGCGCTGTCGCAGCCATTGCTACAAGCTTTGCTCAGGCCCAAGTTGTTGATGAAGCGCTAAAGCGTGAGGTTGCTATTTTTGAGCGGGTATTAATGAGTGCACTACAGCATGATACACAAGATCAAGTTCGTAGTGTTTCTGGCTATTATTTAAAAGATCAGGGAGTTGTGTTTGAACTGGCATTAAAACGCCGGCACCGTTTAGAGTGGATTTCTCATATCGATAATCTGGATGATGTGGCTGCAATAGGGGAGTTTGAACTGCCGGAATTTGATATGGACATCGCGGAGATTGAGATTTCACAGCCGATAGCTGAAGCTTTTTCTCAAGCTTATTCGGATGCAGCTGAGAAAGTGAGAGCAGGAGCCGAGAAGGTCCGCGAAGCCGTAGAGCAAGAAAGAGAGAATAGAATTCAATTGAGGGAACTTGAACGCCAAAAAGCGGAGCTGGAGTTTGCGAAAAGGCACGAAAGTGAGGATCAAGTAAAAGAATTTACGGAGTCATTGAGAGAAGTTGAGAAACGCATAGAAAAGCTTTCACTTAAGGATTCGGAATTAAAAGAGCTTAAGGATAAGCTGAAAGCAAGTCTTGAAGCTTCTCGGGTCAAACGAGCGAAAGAGAAAGCAGAAAAGCAGCAGGCGCTTGAAAAAATGCTAGTAACCAGCTTAGCCCGAAGTTTATGTGACTATGGTGCAGGTTTAAGAAGTTTACCTAGAGATGAGCATATAAGCTTTATTTACAATGAACTCAGCAACCCAAACAATAAACAGGTGTTTGTTTATCCAAAATCCTTGGTGCAGCAATGTGTAAAAGGTGAGAAAACGGCTAAGCAGCTTGCCGAGATAGTAACTAGCTATCGCTTTTAGTTAGCCTAATTTTGGGATAAAAAGCGCCTTCTTCGAACTTGGGGGCAAGAAAATGACAACACAAAAAACAGCATGGCTGCATGCTGTTTTGTTTTAAAAAGGAGCTATTAAGCCTGCTCGATGTTTTTTGCAGTAGTTAAATTTGGTAAAAAGAGTAAGTAAACCCAAACCACTAGATTAAAGTAGGGTAGCAAACCGAGCCCTGTGAACAATTTTACCGGATATCCTTTTGTGTTGGCATAGCGGTAACATTGATAAGCAATGAGCAAGTTTGCAAGTAGTAAAAACAGTGATAATGACAGCATAATTTACCCCTTGAAGTCCATAGCAAGATGTAACTCAATCCTTTGAATGTCTATAAAATTAAGGTGTTACCTTAAAATTTGGTGACATTTTAAACTGGTATCTTTAATTATAGTGGACTTTGCAAGAAGTAAAAGTAACCTTTAGTATAAAAATGTTACTACGCTGTTTTTAGAGATAAAATAGTTTTTGCACTGCTCGCTAGTTGTTCAATAGGGAGCGGTCTAGAGATAAAGTAACCCTGTCCATAGTCCACACCTATTTCCTTAAGTTGTTGAAATATTTCTTTGTTTTCGACATATTCGGCAACTGAACACTTATCTAACGAGTGACTAATATCGTTTACAGCTTTGACCAGCGCCAGGTCAATTGGGTCGTTGAGCATGTCTCGAACAAAGGAGCCATCTATTTTAACATGCTGTGCGGGTAGCTGTTTTAGGTAGCTAAAAGTGCTGAAGCCTGTCCCGAAATCATCAATAGCGAAATGACAACCAAGATCGTTCAGATTTTTAATCATTGTCTGGGTTGCGTTAAGGTTATTGATACTGGCAGATTCTGTGATTTCAAAAATAACGCGATTAGCTGAAACTTGATGCTCTTTTAAACAGGCCTGAATGTGGGGTTGCAGTCGTTCATCTAAAAATGAATGAGCAGATAAATTAATCGCCACTTGGCTCAAAATCTCATGTTCAGCCAGTGCTTTAATGGCAGTTCTGATCACACATTGATCCATCAAAAATGTATCATTAAGTAGCTCTAATGCAGGAATAAACTGATTTGGGTAAACTGTCTCACCGTTAATCTTTAATCTAAGCAGTGCTTCGTAATAGGCTATTTGTTGTTTTTTGAAATCCCAGATCGGTTGATAGTGGAGTTCTATGCTGTCGTTCTGAAGCGCTTGCCTAACACTATGGCCCCATTCTAAACCGGTTTGCAGTGTTTGGTTTTGTTCATCTTCTTTATTATAACAATGAACCAAGTTGCGGCCGAGATTCTTGGCGATATAAAGGGCTATGTCAGCTTGTTTCAAACACTCGCTGGGATCCGCATTTTCATTGGTAATTTGCGTTAACCCGATAGAACAACTGAGAGAGTATGCATTATTTTCAAAGTGAAATTTATGTTCTTCGATAGCCATGCAAATGCTTTCAGCGCACATATGAGCATCAAGTAAATTGGTGTGCTTAAGCAGTACAGCAAATTCGTCTCCACCAATACGGAAAGTGAGATGCTCTTCACCTATTTTGTCACCAAACAACTCAGATACTTCTTTGAGTACAATATCTCCTTGCTGATGGCCTTTACTGTCATTGATGATCTTAAAGTGATCTAAGTCGATGTAAATTAGTGCATGTTCTATCTCTTGTGCAGACTTTACTTCATTGCACAGCTGATTCAGTTGTTGGTCGAAGTAGTAGCGGTTGTGTAAGCCGGTAAGCGTATCATGCAATGCTAAGTGTCTGAGTTGCAGCTCAGCTTGCTTGCGTTCGTGAATATTATCGAGTGTTGCAGTTATTGCGACCGAACTTGAGGTATTCTTGATAAGTTGTAGGCGACACTCGACCCACACTAGATGTCCTGCTTTGTGGCAGAGTTGCAGCTCTAATTGCGCATGTTGCCTGACTCCATTTTGAATTTCTTGAATGACTTTGTTGAAGGTCGGCAATTCATCTTTGGCAATATAATCGCGGAGCTGGGTATTGAGGCTTGACTTAATACCAAAGCCTGAGAGGTATTCCCATGCTGGGTTTATAAAGCGGATCGCGCCTTCCAATTCCAATTCAACGACAACTGTTCTCAGGTGGAGTAAAATCCGTTGGTGTGCAGAAAACAAATCTTTATAGCGACTTTCACTGCGACTGAGTTGCTCGACTTTATTAGCAAACTCGGCATAGCTCACCATAAAATCTTCTCGCCGCGCTGCATGGTCGCATACTTTGCTTAAAAAGGGCATATCGTATGGTGCTCGAACAAAGTCGGTAACACCTAACAATAATAGTTGTTCGGCATGGTCGGCATCGCGTTTGTCAATAATGGTTACAATGGCTTGGCTTGGACGATGTTTGAGAATACTTTCGACTAAGCTTTCTGCGGAACCTGATAAATCAGACGTAGTGTCCATTAAAACAATGGCGTAATGATCTTGTAGAAATAGTGATAAAGCGCTGGCCGCCGAGCTTACATGTGTGCAAACGAAATTGTGCGATAGGTGCTCACATATTTTTTGCGCACGTTGTTGGTTGGGCTCTAACAACAGCAAGTTGAGGCGGCTGCTTTTATCTAAATGCGTTGACAACACATTGGCCAAAATTTGCGGCAACATGTCTTGACGTTCAAATGGCAGCACGGCATCAATACTGTAGCTACGAGCGGTGGTTTCGGCTATTCGTTCACAATAAGTCGGTGGAATAAGTACGATGGGTGTATTTTTGGGCGTTGCCAGCAGACCTGAGCGGATCATGCGCGAGAATCGCCATCCGTCAATTTTGCCAACATCCAAGCCGGTGATCACTAGATCTACAGCTTGCGTCTTTAGTAAGCTTAGGGCATCTTGAGAGTCGGATTTGGCAATGATAGTAAAGACATCTAATGCACTAAGAGTTTTAGTCAAGGTTTGACGCTCGTGAGCACTGGCGTTAACAATGAGCAACGTTAGTTGTCTAGACACAATAAAAAAACCTCACCAGATACTGCGACACAATCATTGGGCTTGTCTTAAAGTTAGCAAATCGTACTTAACCGCTGCTTGATAATAATCAAACAGTGACACGAACTTTGCTCGGTAATCATAGCCGATAGCGATAAGTTATTGTTTAAACGTAAAGAATAAAGAACGTACTAAACAAAGGTGCACACCGTACAAAATTTTACATGGTGATTACCGTTTTAGACTCGCTAGGTTAAAGGTATTTACGCAAGGTTACAAGCACTTGATTTCGCCAAAACACCGCACTAGACTTGGCGCACTTTTAGAAATGAGGCCTTTCCATGCGCGTAGCAGACTTTAGTTTTGATCTTCCTGATGAGTTGATTGCCAGACACCCAATGAAGGAACGCTCTAGCAGTCGTCTTCTTACCTTAAATGGCAATAGTGGTGAAATAGAACACAAAGTATTTAGAGATATTTTGGCACTCATTAATCCAGAAGACTTAATTATCTTTAATAACACTAAAGTTATTCCTGCTCGTATGTTTGGTCAAAAAGCCAGTGGTGGAAAACTAGAAGTACTGGTTGAGCGCGTTGTAGATGAGCGGACTGTGCTTGCTCATGTAAGAGCGAGCAAGTCGCCAAAACCTGGTACTAAAATTGAGCTTGAAGGCCAAGCAACCGCAGAAATGGTTCAGCGCCACGGTGAATTATTTGAGTTGAGATTCGAGGGCGAAGAAAATGTATTGGCTATTTTAGATAAAATTGGCCATATGCCTTTACCTCCTTATATCGACAGACCGGATGATGAAGAAGATAAAGAGCGTTATCAGACTGTGTATGGTGAGAAACCAGGCGCAGTCGCTGCACCTACCGCCGGACTGCACTTTGATGATGAATTGATGGCTAAGCTAAAAGACAAAGGTGTTGAGATGGCCTTTGTTACTTTACACGTGGGCGCAGGTACGTTCCAGCCGGTGCGAGTCGATTCGGTGGAAGAGCATGTTATGCACTCAGAATATATCGAGGTCTCAGCAGAAGTCGTGGAGGCAATCAAAGCGGCAAAAGCCAGAGGAGGACGCGTCATCGCGGTAGGTACTACGTCGGTGCGCTCACTTGAGTCTGCGGCTAAAGCAAACGGCGGTGAAATTGCTCCACTTTACGGCGATACCGATATTTTTATTTATCCGGGCTACCGTTTTAACGTGGTAGATGCAATGGTGACTAACTTTCACTTACCAGAATCAACGCTAATCATGTTAGTGAGTGCGTTTGCAGGGCAACAGCATATTATGAAGGCTTACCAAACCGCCATTGAACAGAAATACCGCTTCTTTAGTTACGGTGATGCGATGTTCTTGCAAAAGCAAGATAAGTAACTCACGCCATACAACTATTAAAATGCCCAGTGTTGCTGGGCATTTTGCGTTTTATGGCTGTAAAGTTGCAAGCTCGATATGGACTTTGTGTTTTTTATCCCAATATTAGAATTGCGCTAGTAATCTTGGTAGAATCGAAAGATCACTGCCCTAAGCATTGGCTTAGCACGTTTTTTAGTCAAGGTTGGACTGTTTTTCCGACAACGAGGTAACAATGAAATTTGAATTAGATAGCAAACAGGGTAAGGCTCGCCGAGGTCGCTTGATTTTTGACCGTGGTGTGGTAGAAACGCCTGCATTTATGCCTGTTGGTACTTACGGCACAGTAAAAGGCATGACCCCTGATGAGCTCAAAGAAACGGGCGCACATATCTGTTTAGGAAATACCTTCCATTTGATGCTAAGACCTGGCACTGAGATCATCAAGCAGCACGGCGATCTGCATGATTTTATGAACTGGGATAAACCGATTCTGACCGATTCAGGCGGCTTCCAAGTATTTAGTCTTGGTGCAATGCGTAAAATTTCGGAAGAAGGTGTGTTGTTCAAGTCACCAGTTAATGGTGAGAAAATCATGTTGTCTCCAGAAAAAGCGATGGAAGTACAGCGCGACTTAGGGTCAGATATCGTCATGATTTTTGACGAATGTACGCCGTATCCAGCGACAGAAAAAGAAGCAAAAGACTCGATGGAGCTAAGCTTACGTTGGGCTAAGCGCTCCAAAGATGCACATGCTGATAATCCTTCAGCGCTATTCGGCATTATTCAGGGCGGTATGTACCCAGAGCTTCGTGCCGAGTCGCAAAAGGGCTTAGAAGAAATCGGTTTTGATGGTTATGCACTTGGTGGTTTATCAGTTGGTGAGCCAAAAGAAGACATGATCAATATTCTTGACCAATGTGCCTATAAAATGCCAGAAAACAAGCCACGTTACTTAATGGGCGTTGGTAAACCAGAAGATTTGGTTGAAGCGGTACGTCGCGGTATCGACATGTTTGACTGTGTAATGCCAACGCGTAACGCTCGTAATGGTCACTTATTTGTGACAGGTGGCGTGGTAAAAATCCGCAATGCAGCACACAAAACAGATACTAGCCCACTAGATGCGGAGTGTGATTGCCACACTTGTAAGAATTACTCTCGAGCGTACTTACATCACCTAGATAAGTGTAATGAAATTCTAGGCGCTCGACTCAATACCATCCATAACTTACGTTATTATCAACGTCTGATGGAAGGAATGAGAAACGCCTTATCTGAAGGTACATTTGATGAATTTGTCGAAGACTTTTATGCGCGCCGTGGCATTGCGGTGCCAGAGTTGGCTGACGTTGGTTTGACAGAAAATAATTAATTTATAAACGAGGAAGTGAAATGAGCTTTTTTATCTCAAACGCGCATGCTAGCACCGCAGCAGCTGCACCTGCTGGTGGTGGCATGGAAATGCTAATCATGTTAGGTATTTTTGGTCTGGTATTTTATTTTTTAATTTACCGTCCACAAGCTAAGCGTGTTAAAGAACACAAAGACCTAATGGGTGCATTAGGCAAAGGTGATGAAGTACTAACTCAAGGTGGACTAGTGGGTAAAATCACAAAAGTTGCTGATGACAAAGACTTTGTTGTAATCGCACTAAACGATCAAACTGAAGTGACAGTGCAAAAATCAGCGGTTTCAGCTGTGTTACCTAAAGGTACAATGAAATCTCTATAAGAATAACAATAAAGGGATAGTCCAGTGTTAAACAAGTATCCAATGTGGAAGTACTTACTTGTTCTCGCTGTGTTAGCTATCGGTATTCTTTATGCCACACCAAACTTGTATGGTCGCGATCCGGCCATACAAGTGTCTGGCACAAAAGGTGCTGATGCGACGCTCAGTGTATTAGATCAAGTTAACGAAACCCTACAAAAGAACAACCTTGCCGTAAAATCTTCTGTGTTAGAAGACGGTCAAATCCTTGTTCGCTTCAAAAATGTTGAAGATCAGCTTAAAGCACAAGATATTTTGCGTAATAGCTTAAGCGATGATTACATTTCAGCAATCAATATGTCTCCGGCACAACCTGAGTGGTTAAAAGACTTAGGTGCAAATCCAATGAAGCTTGGTCTAGATTTAAGCGGTGGTGTTCACTTCACTATGGAAGTGGATATGGTCACGGCGATGGACAATGCACTTGAGCAAATGGAGCAAGATTTCAAGAGTGATTTACGTGAAGAAAAATTGCGTTATCGCTCGGTGCGTCGGGTTTCTAATAGTGAACGTGTACAAGTAACGATGCGTTCGGAAGAGGACAAAGACGCGGCAATGAGCTTCTTGAGAAAGCGTTACCCGGGTAACGACTTTATCAATGATAGCAGCGACAGCCTTGCTTTCTTCTCAAGCCTTAGCGACCTTAAATATAAAGAGCTGCGTGAATACGCTATCAAGCAAAACGAAACCATTATTCGTAATCGTATTAACCAACTAGGTGTTGCTGAACCAAATGTTCAACGTCAAGGTGGTGAGCGCATAATTGTTCAACTTCCAGGTGTTCAGGACACGGCTCGCGCGAAAGAAATTCTCGGTGCCACGGCGACGCTTGAGTTCCGTGAAGTAGACGAAAATGCCGACGTGCGTGCAGCAGCACAAGGTCGCATTCCTCCAGGCACAGAAGTGATCCCACATAAAGATGGCTATCCTGTTGTGCTTAAAAAGCGCGTTATTCTTGAAGGTACGCATATCACAGGTGCGCAATCTGGTATGGATGAATATCAGCGCCCTCAGGTGAATATCAAACTTGATAGCAAAGGTGGGGCAAAAATGAATGCCTTTACTAAACGGGCCATCGGCAAACGTATGGCGACGGTTTTCATCGAATACAAACCATCTGGCAAGAAAGATGAAAATGGCAAAGCGTTACCACCAATCAAAGTGGAAGAAGTGATTAACGTTGCCACGATTCAAGCGCGTTTAAACAGCTCTTTCCGTATTACCGGTATTGATAGCCCAGCAGAAGCGCATAACTTAAGCTTGCTACTACGTGCAGGTGCACTGGTTGCGCCAATTCAAATCGTTGAAGAACGTACTGTAGGTCCAAGCCTTGGTCAGGAAAATATCGAAGCGGGTATGACTGCGGTTGTGCTTGGTTTTGCTTTTGTTCTTGCCTTTATGTTGCTGTACTACAAAGGCTTTGGTCTGGTAGCAAACTTGGCGCTTGCGGCTAACCTCATCATGATTGTGGGTGTGATGTCGATGATCCCAGGTGCGACGCTGACGCTGCCAGGTATTGCCGGTATCGTATTAACCGTCGGTATGGCCGTTGACGCTAACGTACTTATCTTTGAGCGTATTCGTGAAGAAATTGCGGAAGGTCGCAGTCCACAGCAAGCCGTTCACCATGGTTACGATAGTGCATTTAGTACGATTTTTGATGCCAACATCACCACTTTAATTGCAGCTGTGATCCTATTCTCTGTCGGTACAGGCCCAATTGCAGGCTTCGCGGTAACCCTAGCTATCGGTATCATTACCTCGATGTTTACAGCGATTGTTGGTACGCGTGCAGTTATTAATGCCATCATCGGTGGCAGACGTATCACAAAGCTATCAATCTAGGAGACGGACATGCAATTATTAAACTTAAAAGGCACTATCCGTTTTATGTCGGCAAGAAAGCTTTCAATGGCTTTCTCTGCATTGTTGATCTTGGCTTCAATCGGCTCATTTATGGTGAAAGGACTAAACTTTGGTTTGGATTTTACCGGTGGTACGGCAGTTGAAGTTGGATTTTCACAGCCAGCAGACTTAGCAAAGGTACGTAGTGTATTAGCCGAGAGCGGTTTTGCCGATGCCTCTGTGCAACTTTTTGGTTCAAGCCAAGAGGTATTAGTACGACTCGCCCCTCGTGGGGACGACGTGAAAGCTGAAGTATTAGGTAACCAACTCATCTCCGCGCTGAAACAAGCGGATGAAAGTGTGGTGATGCGCCGCATTGAATTCGTAGGTCCAAGTGTTGGTGAAGATCTCAAAGAGCAGGGTGGCTTGGCGATGCTAACCGCGCTTATCTGTATCTTGATTTACGTTGCTTTTCGTTTTGAATGGCGCTTTGCAGTAGGTGCTGTATTTGCACTTTTCCACGATGTTGTACTGACAATGGGTCTGTTCTCAATCTTAGGTCTGGAATTTGATTTAACGATTTTGGCGGCAATATTGGCGGTAATAGGTTACTCACTCAACGATACTATTGTTGTGTCTGACCGTATTCGTGAAAACTTTCGTAAAGTACGTATTGATGACACCTTAGAGATCATCAACATTTCACTGACACAAACGCTTAATCGTACATTAGTGACCTCAATCACGACTATTCTCGTTTTGATTGCGCTATTCGTATGGGGTGGTCAAACCATTCATGGTTTTGCTACGGCCTTGCTGTTTGGTGTGTTTATCGGTACATATTCTTCTGTTTATGTAGCGAGCTCAGTTGCAGTAGCAATGGGCGTTAGCAAAGAAGATTTGATCCCGGTAGAAGTTGAAAAAGAAGGTGCAGACCTAGATGCTATGCCTTAATCATGGAATTTGATGTAATAATCGAAAGCGGCTTTTTGGCCGCTTTTTTGTTGCCTGTAAAACGTCATTTTATTGTTTCTAAAATATTACATTACTATATAATGATAATCGTTATCAATAAAGGAGATACTTATGTACAAATTTGCGATGGCGGTTGGTGCACTGACATTAATGACCGCATGTTCTAAGCAACCTGAGCTTGAGCAACAAACCGGATCTGTAACTACAGAAGCAACCTCATCTTTAGCACAATACAAAGTTCAAGCAGAGGCCTTACTTGCAGATATTCGTATCGAGAAAGATGCTGCAGCACTTGAAACACAATCCGCCGATCTTGTGGCTCTCTCTAGAACTTTGCTAAATGAGTTTGTGGCTAAGTACCCTCAGTGCCAGACTTATCTAGATGCCTTGGATAAGGCTGCGGATATCATTCCTACTTTACCACTTGAAGAGATCGAAACGGGCTATCACGCAGATGGTAAATTACCCAAGTTTGATGACCCTGTTTGCTACCATGCAAAAGATTTATTAGTGCATCCAGCAACGGTTCAAGCAATTGCGATGAAAGGGTTTAGTGGCGCTGAAGACTATAAGAGCGCAGAGATGGAAATTGTGGAAGTGATTGCACACTTTGATCAGGTAGAGCGGGCGCTAAAGTAAGCGGTTGAAAATCATTCAATTGCAAATTGGGTACATTTCACCCGATTGACATATATCTGTCATACTCTGTTGCTACCGTGCGCGATTATACTTTTACAGTGAGTTTAATGCTGTGGATCCTTCGCGCACGTTAGTACTTAATACAATAATAAAAGAAAAAGCTGTATTTACTCTGTTTCAGCCAATCTACGATCTTGCGAAACGGCAAATCTTAGGGTTTGAAGCATTAAGTCGTGGCATGTCCGGCTCATTGTTGGAATCTCCAGACAAGCTTTTTGCGGTCGCGAGTAAGCAGGAGC
This sequence comes from Pseudoalteromonas sp. XMcav11-Q, assembly GCF_040104525.1. Lineage (NCBI taxonomy): Bacteria > Pseudomonadati > Pseudomonadota > Gammaproteobacteria > Alteromonadales > Pseudoalteromonadaceae > Pseudoalteromonas > Pseudoalteromonas sp. XMcav11-Q. Next base: position 83,057 of record NZ_JBECOX010000008.1, on the reverse strand, counting down.
GTTTGTCAGAGCTGGAGATTATCTGTCGTGAAGCTGCTATTAAGCAGTTCGTTTCACTCAACCTTCCTGGTAAGTTATTTTTAAACGTTAGTCCAAAAGCGTTACTTGATCCGAGCCACCCAAAGGGCGAAACCAGACATCTTACAGAAGTGTATGGGCTCGATCCCAAGCGTGTCGTCATTGAAGTGACTGAGCAAGACAAAGTAGATGACGCGAATCTGCTACTAACTACAATTACCCATTATCGTGAACTTGGGTTTCAAATTGCGATTGATGATTTGGGAGCTGGTTATTCTGGTCTCAGAAAGTGGTCGGAGTTATGCCCTGACTACGTCAAAGTCGACAGATATTTTATCGACCATTGTGACCAAAGTGTGGTGAAACGCGAGTTTTTAAAGTCTATTATCGAGCTTGCTAAAGCCATTAGCACTCAAGTAATTGCCGAGGGAATTGAGCGGATGGAGGAGCTAAAGCTGATAGAGCAGCTCGGTATTGTAAACGCTCAAGGCTTTCTGCTCGCGAAGCCAACTCGAAAGCCACCGACAGAGCTGGCGTTGTTAAAATCCCTTCATTCGGAAGCTCGTTCCAGTGTCAATCAATTTGAGCAGTCGATGGCAATCGGTTGGCTTGCCAAAGAGGCCAATGCTATCCATGAATGTACGCAATGTATCGATGCTCATAGGCTGTTTGAACAAGATCGCAAGCTAACCAGCCTTGCAGTGGTTAATGATGCTAGAGAGCCTGTTGGGCTGCTACACCGAGATCAACTGACTGAGGTCTTTGCGGCACCATATGGCCATGCACTCTTCGATAAGAAATCAGTGATTAAGTTGATGGATAAACAGCCGTTAGTGGTGGATGAGCAGCAAGAGCTTGATACGGTGAGTAAGCAAATAACCGACCATGAATTTGATATTCGACGTCATATCATTATTACTAGAGATGGTCGTTATCTTGGCTTAGCGCCCTTGAGAGACATACTCAAGCACATCACAGAAGAAAAAATTCGTCATGCTCAACATGCCAATCCATTAACCATGTTGCCGGGCAATGTCGCGATAAATGAGGCAATAGAGCAAAGGTTACGTTCACATCATGACTTTTCTCTTGCATATATCGACCTTAATCATTTTAAACAGTTTAATGATTTATATGGATATGCCAGTGGCGATAGCGTGATTAAGCTACTTGCCGAGGTGACAGTTGATGTATGTGTACAGAGCTCAAGTTTTGTTGGGCATATCGGGGGTGACGACTTTATGGTGGTGTTCGATAATAATGATGCAGAAGTGTTGTGTCATGAGATCATCACTCAGTTTGAGCTTAAATCAAAAGCCTTTTTTACTCCCGAGCATGTTAGTGCTGGCGGTTACTGGGCAACAAATCGTGAAGGGCAAAAGCAATTTGTACCTTTACTCACTTTATCGATTGGTTTAGTGAGACCAGATTTACAACACTGTATCAATTCGCACCAAGTTGCAGCTTTAGCAACGGATGCTAAGAAAGAAGCAAAGCGCTATCGTAATAGCTATTTATTTGTATGTAACCGTCGCAAGCCGACAGTATCGACTGTACGATTGGAAAATGCAGGTTGACTATATTTTTAATTACGCAATAGTAATAGCAATCCGTAAGAATACTCTTGATTGTAGTATTGTTTCCCCTAAAAGAGGGTTGTGCGATGAAGTTAAAGTTGAGTGTAATTATCTCTGCTCTGGTGTTTCAAAGTGCTTGTATTGCAGCGCAATCCCCCGAGTTAATCTATGTCGCGAAAGAAGCGCGAACCTTGTACGATCGCGATCTTTATCTTTATGAATTACTAGAAAAGGCACTGGCTGCTGCTAAGTACTCAGCTCAAATCGAACACATCAAGATCCATCCTCATCAACAGCGTACGTTAATGGCACTAAGCCGAGGTAAGGTTGATTTACACTGGTCTATGACCAGCCCCGCACGCGAGCAAATCGCTATTCCCATTAAAGTCCCACTGTATGATGGACTTATTGGTAAACGCGTGCTGATTGTTCATAAAGATGTTTATCCAGCCATAAAAACGGTTCGTTCGCTTGATGAATTAAAGCGCTTTACCGCTGTACAAGGACACGATTGGCCCGATACTAAAATTCTTAGTTATAACGGTCTGAAGGTCAGGCCTATTTCCGATTATCAAACCATGTTTAATTTAATCGCGGATAAAAAAGCGGATTATTTTCCACGCTCGGTGATTGAGGCAAATTCAGAATTGATCGCACAAAATAACGAAAACCTCATGATCGTACCTGATTTTCACCTTGAGTATTCAACCGCTTTTTACTTCTTTGTGAATAAAGACAAGCCAAAACTTGCTTATGCACTCGAGGAGGGGCTTGCTAAGCTTAAAGAGTCTGGTGAATTAAAACGATTAAAAAAAAAATATCGTTTAGTGTTACCGCCTGAAGGTGAAGGCATCAAATTGAATAACCCTTACTTTGCAAAAAACTACTAGCGTTTCTTGCGCAAGCTTGGGAGTGCGTAATCGTACTCTTCTTTGTATGTTAGGGCTGTTAAAGCTATCATAATTCCACATTTTGCTGAGTACAGAATATATCCTGCAATATCGGAAGAGTAGAAAAAGAAAGTCACATCATAGCCTTTACCATTTCTTAGGTAATTTTCGACAATAGTAGCGAATGTGAACAAAGCTCCTAAGATAGCCAACCATGGAAATATATTATCCGCAAAGGTGTATTTAATTTTATCTTGGGAAAAGTTTTTTGGTTAATTCTGTCCGGTAAGTGAGTGGGGCGAGCACTATTAACTCGATAATTAGGTGAATGCCGAAAATCAAACTATTCTGAAATAATCTATTCTCAGGGGAAGATGATAGGCTAATTAATCCGGTTGAAAACACGAGTGTTTCAAGAACAAAGGGAGTCAGGCATAAGATGGACAGAATACATATGTTCACATCCTTCAGTCGTAATCCCACACCAAAACAGAGAGATATAAGTGCCGTGTACGTCAGAAAAAAGTGAAAATTAACATCGTGTATAATGAAGACTCCTACTACAACTAAGACATATGGTAGTAGTAAGTCTCCGAGTGCGAATTTTCTTTCCATAACTAACAATAATCTTTAATTGGCTTTGCTAGATTTGGTATTTGCATTAGCTTCAGCACTGTTAGCTGCTGGTTCATCTGGCATCCAAATACCACCACCAGAAACTTTTTTACATTCTTTCAAATTTAGTTTTTGCATTATCATAGTCCTTATTAAGTTTGCTTGATCTCTACGCAATCAAGCATTCAAACTTTAGGTTGCATATATTATTGCAATTATAACAAACAAAGAAGTCTCTTGAGACTACTAAAACTGAAACTCTCTGTGGGTACAAACTTAACACCAAATAAACACAAGGTGAATGAAAAATTAAAGAAATTTTTCAATTAACAGTTTATATAAATTTACACTTGGCTAATTGTATGAAAAATAAGAATAAAGTTGACTTATTACACTTTGAATTTGGCCATCTCAATCTCTAGATTTCCAGATAAAGATTTAATTGTATCAGTCGCTTTATGTGCTTTTTCAGACACACTTGCCGTCTGTGAGGCCGTGTCAGAGATAACAACGACACGTTTGGCTGTATCTTCTCCTGCATCCAACTGTTCTTTGGCTGCTTGAGCTATTTGATGACTCATCTGCGATATAGATTTTAAAGAATCGGCGACTTGTACAAGCGCTTGAGATGCCTTAGATGACATACTCACCGTTTTTTCGCTTGTTGCAATGCTCAAGCTTACAGAAGCCTTCGCATCTTGAGTTGCACTTTGCAGTTTAGTGATCATGGTACGGATCTCTTCTGTACTGGTTTGAGTGCGCTGAGCAAGCTGTCTGACCTCGTCCGCTACGACAGCAAAGCCTCGTCCTTGCTCTCCAGCTCGAGCAGCTTCTATTGCAGCATTGAGGGCTAATAAATTGGTTTGCTCGGCGATAGATTGGATAACGGTAAGTACATTAGCGATATTAGATACTTCTTCATCTAGTACTTGAATATTATTACCAGCGCTGTCAATTTGTTGCTCTAATAATGCAATTTCAGTTGCTGCTTGAGCTGTCAGTTTGTCGGCAGCATTACCTTGCTTTTCAGCCTCTTGAACTGAATCCGCAGCTTGCTCCGCATGTTCGACAACGGTTTGTGCTGATGCTGTGAGTTCGGTAATTGCTGAAGCCACCATTTGAGTTTCTGCATTTAAACTACGAGTTAGATTCTCAAGTTCTACTGAGCGTACCTCACTGTCTGATGTTTGGTTTTGTAGCGCCTTAGTTGCTTCTTTAAGCCCTTCAACTACTCCTTTTAATCCGCCTTGCATATAGTCCATGGCTGCGAGAATACTATAATCTTGGCAGTCAGCAGTATTGATAGGTGTAGTTAGGTTTCCTCTTGAAACATGTTTTACGATTTCGAGCACATCATTGATTTCAGCACCAAGTTTGTTATTCAAAGACAGTCCAAACCGCGCAAGTGCGGTGGTCAATGCAACGGCAACCGCTAAAGAAAGTGCGACTAACCAGATTGCGGTGTCCCAATAACGATCGTTTACTTCTTTGTAGCTAATACCTGTGCCGACATACCAGCCAAACCCTGGTGTTTTTTGTACCACTGAAGTCAGGTCGACAACTTCTCCATCTCGCAGTGAAGTCCAATTGTAGGTAATGATCCGATCAAATTGGTTACCGACTAAGCGCTTCACCATGCTGCCTATGCTTTTGCCGTCAGCATCTTCAAAGTCATTAAAGCTGGTGTTATGCAGCTGGGGGTCATGCGGTGTTGCTACGAAGTCCATTTTGTCATTAACAACATACACATACTCAGAGTCATGGTATTTATTTTCTCTTAAAACCTGAATTGCCATCTCTTTTGCTTGTTGCTCAGTCAGTTTCCCTTGCTCTGCAAAGCGCTCAAACTGTTTAACAATATTAACGGTGCTTTTCATTAATTGGTTGATACGCGCAATATTATCGCTTTCACTGGCATGGCGCAGAGCTTGAAGACCTACAAAGGCAACGGCAAGTAATGAAACAAATATTGCGGCGGCAAAGGTAATTATTTTTGCTTTTAATGTGAAACTAGAAAACACAGGATCGCCCCCTAAAAATACTCTCACTACATGATTTAGCATGTTTAGGGGGAAGTTGTAAGTAGGTTAATGCCCTAAGGAGGCGATTTTGAGATGATATTTACTCATACTACCTAAAGACGATGACTAACTTGCATTAATTATGCTTATTTCTTCATCAGTTAATGGGCGGTATTCGCCCTCAGCAAGGGTTGGATCAAGTTCGATCCCTGCAATATTTTCTCTATGAAGTTCAACTACTTGGTTGCCAACTGCGGCAAGCATGCGTTTTACTTGATGATACTTTCCTTCGCAAATAGATAAGCGTAGTGCAAATTTATCAATAAGCTCCGCTTTTGCTGGCAGGGTTGCTTGTTTCTCACCATGTAGTTCAACGCCTTGTTCAAGCTGTGTTAGCGCTTCTTCAGTGAGTTCGTCGCGACTTTCTAGTACATAGGTTTTAAACTTTTGTTTCTTCGGCGAGGTGATTTGATGAGACCAATCACCATCGTTAGTGAGCAGTACTAAACCCGTGGTATCGATGTCCAGTCGACCTGCAACATGAAAATCTTTTAAGTTAGGTTCTTCAATTAAATCGAATACTGTTGGGTGTAATTCATCACTATTTGCACATACATAACCTTGTGGTTTGTTTAGCATATAGTAGCGTAAACCCAAATACTCTAGGCGTTCGCCATCAAAAGTAATGTGGTCTGCTGGGGTGACTTGGATGTCGCCTTTTTTGACGATATTGCCATTGACGGTAACGAGACCTTTTTTAATATTAATTTTGACCTTGCTGCGTGGCATCTCTGCAACGTGGCTCAAAAATTTCTCCAATCTACATGGAAATTTCATAGTTAAATAACTCGAATAATAAATTAGTTTTTGCGATAAATATCGGATAATAAATCATAGCAATGGACACTGAGCGCAAAATGCTCCCCGACCTTTGCGAGCAAAAGCTTCAGAGCACCTTCCGTGAGCATTTGTTTTTGCTCTAATGTTCTACCAGCCATCATATGGATCTGCAGGTGAATAAACCCTTGTTTGCCATCGCCTAACTGAAAATGCTCAAAAGCAACAGCACGGGTTTTGACGGAAGTTGGATCAAACAAGCCACATGCACAGGCAAATTGCTGCACCTGTGATACTAACGCCTCGGTTTCAATTGGCAAATTAGCTGAGTGTTCAAGAATAAAGTGTGGCATGTGAAACTCCATGTTTTTGCATTAGGCTCAGAGTTTATGCTATTTATCAGGGGTTATTCCAGAAAAGAGTGAATTATTAGCATGCTGTCCTTATTTAAAGTCTCACCTTTGCTTAGCGATGAAGAAACCCAATGGTTAATTGATACCTTTGTCTGGGCATTTGAGCATTTTGATGGCGAGTACTTTTTAAATGAAACGCAGATTATTACTCCGACTCCTAGTTGTTTTCCAGAGCCGGTATCCAGTATTGAAGAGATGGCGGCGGTGGTTTTCTCCCGCGTAAAGTCCTACGCGGGGTTACAACAGTGGCCAATCACTTTGGTTGCGCCTGAACGCATGCTCGCGTCGACCAGCATGACTAAGCTAAACATTGCAGGGCGTTGGCGCGGTGAGCAAGCGGTTATCGCTGAATCGGCTGCGCCTATTTTGATTTCTTATAATCCTAACCAAATAAATCAGCCTCAAGATCTGATTGCCAGTTATGCAGGTGTCATGGCAAAAGTTTTAATTTTACAGCGTGGCGTGTTACCTCCGGGTGGGGAAGCGCAATTAGACGCTGCTTGTGATGTGCTGGCGAGCTTTTTTGGCTTTGGGGTCATGGTGTCTAATACCGTATATCACTTTAGGGGAGGATGTGGTTCTTGCTACAACCAATATGCCAACCGAAAAGCTGCACTGACGGAGCAGCAGAGTGTTTTTGTGCATGCCCTCGTATGTCATTTTAAAGGGGTGAGAGATGGTCATAAGCATCTTAAGTCACACCTTGTGAGCCAGTATAAAAAGGCGAAAAAGCAAATTAATACCTTAATGGATAACTCAGAGCGGGGTGATTTACTGGCCTTACAGGAGCATGCACATGCTCGTTTATCTTGATGAGTTTATTTTAATTGCGCTGGCACATTTTTTTGCTGTCGCAAGTCCAGGTCCCGATTTTGCGATAGTGCTTAAACAAAGTGTACAGCAGGGCAGAGCAAACGCCCTTTGGACAAGTTTTGGGGTTGGTCTTGGTATTTTAGTACATGTCAGTTATTGCTTATTGGGAGTTGCGTTACTGCTATCTCAATCTGAAACCTTGTTCACAGCAGTAAAATATATAGCCGCGCTTTACCTTGCTTACCTTGGTGTGCAAGCGTTGCGATATGCAAAACCCAATTCAGAGCAAGAAAATATCACTGCACATGCTGTTACTGAGTCTAATTGGACTGCGTTAAAACGGGGTTTTTTGGTCAATGCCTTAAATCCTAAAGCAACGCTGTTTTTCTTATCGCTTTTTACCCTAGTGATTGAGCCAACCACACCAAGCAGTGTGCAGTTGTTTTACGGTGTTTATATGGCATTGGCTACGTGGGCTTGGTTTTCGTTTTTATCTTTAGTTTTATCAAAAACAACGGTAAGACAATTTTTTCGTCGTGCAGGACATTGGTTTGATCGCGGGATCGGTGTGATCATGTTACTGCTTGCAGTAAGATTGGTGATCTAATGTGTGACAAAAACATTATTAACTTTAGCTTTGGTTCAAATATGTCGACTGCACGTTTGCTTGCTCGCTTACCACAAGCGAAGTTACTTGGAGTGGGGAAATTGCATGGCTATCGGCTGACTTTTGATATGTTGAGCACCGATGGTTCAGCCAAGTGTAGTATTACGCCGAGTACTGAAGCAAATAGCCATGTTTATGGCGTTTTGTATGCCTTGGATGAGCGAGAAAAAGCGCGTTTGGACGACATTGAAGGGGAGCGATACAACTGTCATTGTTTGCCTGTTGAAAGGCAAGGTGGCGGTATGGTGGAGGCCTGGTGCTATATTGCTAACACCTTTGTGGAACATCAATTACCTTTCGATTGGTACGTACATCATGTGTTGGCCGGGGCAAAGGAGCATCAGTTTCCGACCAGCTATTTACAGGCTATTTCGGCACAATCACACGTTACAGATAATAATAGTGACAGACAACAACAAGAATTAGCCATCTATCAATGTGATATTACGAAGTTAAATCGCAAAGCTTGACTGGTAACATCATGATTGGTTGTGGCAAAAAACCAAGGAAAAATAATGAAAATAAAACAATGGCTATTAACCTCAGGCCTAGTTGCTGCGAGTTTTCTTAGTGCACAGGCAAGCGCGGCAGTAAACCAACAGGATGTTGAAACTGCGGTAAAAAGCGCAATGACAAAGTTTAATATTCCAGGTTTGGCAATTGGTATTGTAGAAGATGGTAAGGTTGTGATGACCAAGGGCTTCGGGGTGACGCATTTAAATAAGCCAACTAAGGTCAATGCGGATACCTTGTTTGGTATTGCATCCAACACCAAAGCTTTCACGGCAGCAGCGCTGGCGATGTTAATTGATCAAGGCAAACTGAGTTGGGATGACAAAGTCATTAAACATATTCCAGAATTTAAGCTTTACGATAGTTATGTTACTCAAGAGATGACTATCCGAGATTTATTAAGTCATCGAAGTGGATTGGGCCTTGGGGCGGGTGACCTTATGATCTGGCCTGATACTGATAAAACCATGCCAGAATTGCTGGCAGGTATTTCACATCTCAAACCTGATTCAAGTTTCCGCAGTCATTACGCCTATAACAATTTGATGTTTGTTGTTGCAGGAGAAGTCGTAAGCCGAGTTAGTGGTAAAGATTGGCGCAATTTTGTTGAGCAGGAAATGTTTACCAAGCTAGATATGGATGACTCAAAGGCTGGATTCTCTCGGATCCCGGCTAACAATAGTAATTGGGCGACTGGCCATATTCCGATGGATGGCAAACTTACGCCGTTCTTTGTTAACTACCTAGAAGATTTCCGTGGTGCTGGCGCCATTGCGTCTAACGTGGATGACATGACCAAGTGGTTACAAACTCAGCTTGAAGGTGGTCGCTTACCTTCTGGCGAGCAGCTATTTAGCCAAGAGCAACAAGTGCAAATGTGGCATCCACACATTACGCGTATTCCCGCAGCAAAAGCCGCAGAAGTATACCACCAACAGTTTAGAGGGTACGGCCTTGGCTGGGCGGTAGAAGACTACTTTGGTTATAAAAAGGTAGGTCACGGCGGTGGGATTTTAGGTATGGTGTCGCAAGTTGCGATGATCCCAGAGAAAAAATTGGGTGTGGTGGTCTTATCAAACCAACAAAAATACCCCGCACTTTCCGCGATTATCAATGAAGTGTTTGAAGATGCGCTTGGCCTAGAAGATAAAGACTGGGTGCAGATCATCGCCGATGATTACTTTAAGGCGCAACAAGATAAATACGCTAAAGCTGGGATAATCGAAGTTGCAAAACCACAGCCTGCTTTACCATTAAACAACTACACGGGAACACTAACTAGCGCTTGGTATGGCGATGTGGTGGTGGAAAAGCTTGGTAAGGAACTGCGCATTGATTTTACGCACACAAAGCGCCTAAAGGGGAAACTTGAGCACCTAACCGGTAACGCCTTTGTGGTACGGTGGGATGAGCCATTACTTGAAGCAGATGCTTACATCAATTTTGTGATGGATAAATCTCAACGGGTTGAGTCTGCTGCAATGGAATTTGTTAATCCGGAAATAACCGACTTTAGTTTCGATTTCCATAACTTGGATTTAAAGGCGAAAGAAATCCAGCATTAGGATATACCAAAGTATCAAAGCCACAATTATGTGGCTTTGATATAGTGAAAGGATAGCTACTTAAATCAACCACGTCGCAAACTAACATAGGATGTATATTCGTTATGCGTACTGCAATTATTACTCATCCATATTGCCGCAAGCATAAAATGACCGAGGAACATCCTGAGTGTCCTGCGAGGTTAGATGCGATATCAGACAGGTTGCTAGCGTCTGGACTTGATATCGCCATTGAGCACAAAACGGCGCTGAAAGCCGATACCTCACACTATGCATTGGTTCATGATCAAGCCATGATCAAAGAAGTAATGGATAAAATCCCTAATGAAGGGTTAACCGAGTTAGACGGCGACACTTGGCTTTGTCCTGATTCTATGAAAGCGATTGAACGCGCTGTCGGCGCAGGAATACTTGCGGTGGACGAAGTGGTTGCAGGTAAACTTGATGCTGCATTTTGTTCTGTTAGACCTCCTGGACACCACGCCAATCAAAGTACTTCATCGGGATTTTGTGTCTTTAATAATGTTGCCATTGCCGCCGCTTATGCCAAGACAAAGGGCGTAGAGCGGGTAGCTATATTGGACATCGATGTACATCATGGTAATGGCACACAAGATATTTTCAAAGACGATCATAGCGTGTTACTTTGCTCTTTGTTTCAACACCCTTTTTATCCAAATACCGCGATTGAGAATCATCAAACGCTAATCAATTCCCCGTTGAGTGCAGGAGCGGATGGCACAGACTTAAAAGCCTTGGTGGAGCAACAATGGTTGCCTAAGCTGCAATCATTTAAACCTCAGCTCATTTTTATCAGTGCGGGGTTTGACGGTCATTTAGAAGATGATATGGGCGGACTCAAGTTTGTTGAACAAGATTATCAATGGTTTACTGAGCAAGTAGTCGAGTTTGCAAACTCATCGGACTGTTTGGGGATTATTTCCTACTTAGAAGGGGGCTATGATCTTTCTTCTTTAGGCCGCAGCGCCGTGACACATATCAAAGCGCTGGTTGAAGCCGGTTAGCTTAGACTTAGTAAATCAAAAGCCTGCTGAGTATTGCTCAGTTGGATTTTGCTGACGCAACACTGGCCTTCGTCAACGAGATATTGTTGCACTAATTCGGTTAAATATTTCAAATCAATACACTGCACGGGCGCACCGTGTACGTTGCTGCAGCAATCGTTTGGGTATACTAGAATTAACCGTTTGAGTGACGCATCATCGAGCAGATGCGTTGCATCCCTAAGTGCTTTTTCATCTTCGATAAACTCTATACTTTGGTCTAATACCAGCAATAAAGGATAGGTTTTTATCGCCATAATTTGTTCTTGGTCAAGTTATCAAAAGTGTCGCCCAGTATACTTCAAATTGGAATAATATTGCGAGAGTGTGCTTATGGTTGGTGATTCACGTCAGTTACAGATCAAAGAAGTATTTACCAATAGCTTGTTATGTTGCGATGAGCAAACCAGTCTATATGATGCGGTTGCGCAAATGCGAGCGAGCAGAGTGAGCTCGATCTTTATTACCCGTGCCGATGACATTATTGGTATCTGGACTGAGTCGGATTGCGTTAAGCTCAACTTTAACGACCCTGACTTTGCCCAGATGCCGATCCGAGAAGTGATGACTACACCTGTGCAAAAAATTCAAATTGATAAAACCTTGAGTGAGGCGACGGTCAAGTTCCACCAATTAGGGATCCGTCATTTACTCGTGGTGGACTTGGATAATCTACCTTGTGGTGTGGTCTCTTTATCCGATATTGTGCGCAGCCAAGGGCTTGACCATTATTTGCATTTTAGACCAATTGAGCAGCACTTTGACTCGAGCATTGTGATTTTAGACAGTGAAGACTGCGTCTCTGATGTTATCAATAATATGCGTGAGCTTAAGCTGACCGCTGTGCTGGTGTATAACCGTGAATTAAATGAGTATGGCATTATTACTCAGCGCGATATTGCGTATATTATTCTCAACCCTGATTGGCGTCAGCCTTGCTGGCAATTAGCTAGCTATCCGATGCTCTCCATGACGCCAAAAGACAGTCTATTCGATGCTTACCGGCTGATGACGGTAAACTCCATTCGCCATTTGGTGGTGACTTCCCCAGACTCGCAACAAGTGATAGGGCTATTAGCGCTTAAAAATGTTTTGACTGAAATTGAAACTGCGTATTGTAGCGAGCTGGAAAAAGTCCTAGTACAACGTGATATTGCACTGCAAAAATCGGAGAAGAATCTTTATCTAGCTAACCGCATCATTGATGCTTCTCTCGATGGCATTATGATCACCAAAAGTTCAGGTGAAATAATCCAGATCAACCCAGCGTTTAGTGCGCTTACCGGCTACAAAGATTACGAAGTACTAGGGAAAAACCCAAGCATATTGAGCTCTGGGCTACATGATGAATGCTATTATCAGAGCATGTGGCAAACGCTCAGAGAAACAGGTGTGTGGCAGGGCGAGATCTGCAATCGTAAAAAGAGCGGTGAGATTTATGTTGAATGGCTCACGATTATTGAGATCAGAGAGCCGTACAGTGACGACATGCTCTACGCAGCCATTTTTAGTGACATTACGGAGCGTAAAAATGCTGAAGAAAAAATTGCTCGCTTAGCCTATTTTGATGAATTGACTGGGCTGCCTAATCGCCGCTTATTTTACGACAGACTCTCTATGGCATTGGCATCAGCGCACCGCTACAAGCAAAAACTCAGTGTGATGTTTATAGATTTAGACCGCTTTAAGGAAGTGAATGACTCTCTTGGCCACAGCGCCGGAGATGAATTATTGGTTCAGGTTAGCGAGCGGATAAAGTCTATTCTAAACGAAGGTGACACGTTAGCGCGACTTGGGGGCGACGAATTTGTTGTGCTACTGAGCGAAGTGAATGGCATGTCGGAGGTTATTGAGTTTGCCGACCAAATGTTGATGGCATTGTCGAGTCCATTTCAACTTGGTGATATGCAGGTGGCTGCGACGGCCTCGATGGGGGCTGCTATTTATCCCGAAGATGGTCATGACACGGAAACATTGCTTAAACACGCCGATGTTGCTATGTATCGCTCCAAAGAAGTAGGGCGCAACTCCTTTCAGTTATTCGAAGCTTCGATGAATGCACGTTCATTTGAACGTTTATCCATGCTAAGCCGTTTTCAGAATGCCTTAGAAAATGATGAGTTTGAACTGCATTTTCAACCCTTGCAGTGCTTAACCAGCAGTCGCATTTCCAGTGTTGAGTGTTTGCTGCGATGGCGCGACCCAAATCTTGGGATGATCTCACCGGCTCAATTTATTCCACTTGCAGAGGAACTGGGACTTATTATTCGCTTAGATCAGTGGGTAATAGATAAAGCCTGTCAGCACTTGGCTAAATGGCAACGCGCAGGTGTTGAGATTAGGCGCATGGCGATTAACATCTCGGCGTCTCATGTCACTCAAGGCGACCTTTATCAGTGTGTCGCGCAGGCATTAAAAAAGCATAACGTCGACGGTAAGTATCTTGAGCTTGAGCTTACCGAAAATAGCTTTATCGGTAATCTGCTTGAGGCTAAGTACACCTTGAAAAAGCTCAAGGAGCTGGGTGTGAAACTGGCGATTGATGACTTTGGTACTGGGTATTCTGCGCTCAGTTACTTGGCTAAACTGCCCATCGATATCCTAAAAATAGATGCTAGTTTTATTGCTAAGGTGCCCGATGAATATGGCAACAGCGAAATTGTTTCGGCAATTGTGGCGATGGCTAAGGCGCTCAACCTACAAGTTGTAGCTGAGGGCGTAGAAAAGCCTGTACAGAAACGTTACCTGCGCAAGCTTGGTTGTCATACAATCCAAGGTTACGTCTTCTGTAAGCCACTTACAGAAGACGATTGGCATGCATTTTATTCGTCAGAGAAGGTAATTTCGTAAGAAGTAAACTTACGAATATTGATCACGCCATTATCAAAAATAAGATATTGGCCTTTGATCCCTTCAAGCACGCCTGATACTACAGGGTCTTTATCAAAGTTAAACGAGCTGATTTTACTCGGGTGCTGCTCTACAGGGAAAGTGAGATCAACCACTTCTTCGTCCAGCACTTCAATGGCGGTTGCACCAAAGAGTTCAGCAAGTTCATCGAGCTTTGCTTGGATCTCGGGAATAAGCTTAGCAGCTTCTGCTTTGAGGTCTATTTCAGGATTGATGCCTTTGAGCATATTGCGCCAGTTAGTCTTATCGGCAATAAACTGAGCCAGTGCCACTTCCACTAATCCTGACTGGTGACGGGTCTGCACCTTAAAAATCGGCAGTGCTTGCGTTGCGCCTTGATCTATCCAACGTGTTGGGATCTGCGTATGACGAGTGATCCCAACTTTAAGACCTGAGGTATTGGCCAAATACACATAGTGCGGGATCATACAGTTCTCTTCGCCCCATTGGGGTTCACGACAGGTGCCTTGATCATAGTGGCAGGTCTCTGGCTTCATAATGCACATGTCGCAGCTAGCGAGTTTTCTCATGCACACGAAACAGTGGCCTTGCGAATAGCTCTTTTTGGTTTTTTTACCACAGCTACTGCAAAATATATTGCCAGTGAAGGTAAGGGTAACTGGTTTACCAAAGTATTCGTTGAGCGATACTAAGTTATCACCCACGGGTAATTGATATTGAATAGGTTCAACAAGCGCTGACTTTAACTTGCTGAGTGTACCTTGTACTTGCATCTTTGCCCCTAAAAATGCTCATAAAAGGGTAGGATACCATTACAAACTTAGAAACGCAGTGTGTAAAAATGAAAAAGGCCAGCGTCGGGCTGGCCTTGCAAAGCTTAATGTGAATTAGCTTTCGCGTGCGATTGCACGATATGCGATATCTGTGCGGTACTCTACACCATCCCAGTGAATGTCTTTAACTAGAGAGTAGGCGCGTTTTTGCGCTTCGGTTACCGTGTGGCCAAGGGCCGTTGCACATAATACTCGACCACCTGCGGTGACTACATGCTCGCCATCTTGTTTAGTACCAGCATGGAACACTTTTTCACCTTCAGGATAGTTCACTTGAAGACCTGAAATAGCGTCACCCTTAGGGTAGTTCCCTGGGTAGCCACTAGCTGCAAGCACAACACCAACGGCAGCTCGCGGATCGAATTCGATCGATGTTTGATCAAGCTCTTCTCGGTTTGCCGCTTCAATCAGCTCAACTAAATCAGACTGAAGGCGCAACATGATAGGTTGTGTTTCTGGATCGCCAAAGCGGCAGTTATACTCGATAACTTTTGGTGTGCCGTCTGCTGTGATCATCAAACCAGCGTATAGAAAACCTGTATAAGGGTGACCTTCTTTCGCCATACCTTCAACCGTTGGATTGATCACTTCAGCCATGATGCGTTCATGAATATCTGGCGTGACTACAGGAGCTGGAGAGTATGCACCCATACCACCTGTGTTTGGGCCTTTATCACCATCGTATGCACGTTTGTGATCTTGGCTGGTGGCAAAAGGAAGTACATTTTTGCCGTCAACCATGACGATGAAAGAGGCTTCTTCACCTTCTAAAAACTCTTCAATAACCACACGACTGCCCGCTTCGCCAAAAGCGTTACCCGCAAGCATATCGCGGATTGCTTCTTCCGCTTCCGCTTCGGTCATTGCCACAATGACCCCTTTACCAGCAGCAAGCCCATCAGCCTTAACGACGATAGGTGCCCCTTGTGCTTTCAAGTAGGCAAGCGCAGGCTCAATCTCTTCAAACGTTTGATAAGCCGCTGTTGGAATATCATGACGTGCTAAAAAGTCTTTAGTAAACGACTTCGAACCTTCCAACTGCGCTGCCGCTTGAGTAGGTCCAAAAATAGCTAAGCCTTCTTCACGGAAACGGTCAACTACACCGATAACCAGTGGCGCTTCAGGGCCAACAATGGTTAATTGCACATTGTTTTCTTTAGCAAAGACGACCAAGGCATCGATATCTTCAACGCCGATAGCTACGTTTTCGAGTTTAGGCTCAAGCGCAGTACCTGCGTTACCAGGTGCTACAAAAACCGTTTTTACAGATGGGTTTTGTGCGGCTTTGAACGCAAGCGCATGCTCACGTCCACCGCTGCCAATGACTAGTACATTCATGGCGAAATTTTCCTATTAAAGCTTTTTGAATTTTAAGGTCATGCGGTCGCTTTCCCCAATCGCTTTATATTGCGCTGCTTTTTCATCACCTAGCGCTAAGCGAGGTGGCAGAGTCCAGACGCCTTTTGGGTGATTGGCGCTGTCTAGTGGGTTGGCGTTAATGTCGCTGCTTGCAACTAATTCAAACCCAGCTTGCTTGGCGATATCAACAACATAACTTTGCTTCATATAACCTGACGACTTTTGATCATCAAGTTGACGGTGCTCAGGTAGGCGGTGTTCAACCACACCTAAAATGCCACCAGGTTTCAGTGCCTTATTAAACGCGTTGAACGCGCTAAGTACACCTTCATCCCCTTTACCCATGTACCAGTTATGTACGTTACGGAAGGTAAGTACCACGTCTGCACTGCCTTGTGGCGCAATATTACTGTGCGTCACTGGTGCAAATTCCGTGATCTTTACTTCACTATAGTCTGGGTTGGTTGCTACTTTTTCTTTGTAGCCTTTTAATGAGCGTTGATAGTAGCCAACATCTGAATCAGCAGGGAAGTGCGCTGCATAATAGGTGCCTTGACCTTTAACCAGCGGCGCTAAAATCTCACTATACCAACCACCACCAGGTGCAATTTCTACCACGGTCATTGATGGCTCAATGCCAAAAAAAGCAAGCGTTTCACTTGGGTGGCGATATTGGTCTCGGGCTCTATTGCTCTCAGCTCGATTGTCGCTAGCAACGGCTTTTGCAATCGCGCTTGGTACTGCTTGGCTGGAGTTAGATTCTGTCGCGTTACAGCCCACTAAAGTGGTAAATACTGCAGCAGCGATAAGAGATTTCATACCTAGATTCATCGTTAGCTTCCTTCATTCTGTTATGATTATGCTGTAGCCAGAATACTGGAAATTAGCTGAAACAAAAAGCGCGAAACTCATAAGTTTCGCGCTTTATTGATTAATGGCGGAAGTGGCGCATGCCGGTAAACACCATTGCCATTCCCGCTTCATCAGCGGCGGCAATCACCTCTTCATCACGCATTGAACCACCCGGCTGAATTACCGCAGTGATACCCGCAGCCGCAGCGGCGTCAATGCCATCACGGAATGGGAAGAACGCATCAGAAGCCATCACAGAACCCGGAACTTCTAGGTTTTCGTCTGCGGCTTTGATCCCTGCGATTTTTGCAGAGTATACGCGGCTCATTTGGCCTGCGCCCACACCAATAGTCATGCCATCACGGGCGTAAACAATCGCGTTGGACTTAACAAATTTAGCGACTTTCCAGCAGAACAGTAGATCTTTTAGTTCTTGCTCTGTAGGTTGACGTTTTGAAACCACCTTAAGGTCGTCCAAACCAACCATACCTTGGTCACGATCTTGTACTAAGATACCGCCATTAACACGCTTAATATCAGTACCTGTGGTTTTGTTTGACCACTGACCACATTCTAGTAAACGTACATTTTGCTTCGCAGCAACGATTTGTGCGGCTTCTTCTGATACGCTAGGTGCGATGATAACTTCAACAAACTGACGCGCTACGATGGCTTCCGCCGTGTCGCCGTCTAGCTCTCGGTTAAAGGCGATGATACCACCGAAGGCAGAAGTAGGGTCGGTCTTAAATGCGCGGTCATAGGCGGCAAGAATGTTTTCATCTACCGCAACACCACAAGGGTTTGCGTGTTTTACGATAACACAAGCCGGCTTATCAAACTCTTTAACACACTCAAGTGCGGCATCGGTATCAGCGATATTGTTATAAGACAGCGCTTTACCTTGAAGTTGTTTAGCCGTTGCGACGGATGCTTCTTCAATGTTGTTTTCAACATAGAAAGCAGCGTCTTGATGCGAGTTTTCACCGTAGCGCATATCTTGCTTCTTGGTGAATTGCATATTGATAGTGCGAGGGAATTTGGTTTCCTCTGCTGCTTCTTCCGTATAATCCGCAACCATTTTACCGAAGTAGTTGGCAATCATGCCGTCATACTGTGCGGTATGCTCATAGGCCGCAATTGCAAGGTCGAAACGTGTCTTGTATGTTGTAGAGCCAGAGTTCGCCTTCATCTCTTCAATGACGCGGCTGTAGTCACTCGCATTCACAACAATGGTCACGTCTTTGTGGTTCTTAGCCGCAGCACGAACCATAGTTGGACCACCAATATCGATATTTTCGATTGCATCTTCTAGGCTACAGTCAGCTTTCGCAACAGTTTGTGCGAAGGGGTATAAGTTGACTACTACCATATCGATTGCTGAAATATTGTTTTCAGTCATGACGTCTTCGTCTTGACCGCGACGTCCTAAGATACCGCCGTGCACTTTTGGGTGAAGCGTTTTAACGCGACCATCCATGATTTCTGGGTGGCCAGTGTAATCAGATACTTCTGTTACTTTAATGCCGTTGTCTGCAAGTAGTTTGCAAGTACCGCCAGTTGATAAAATTTCTACGCCTTGAGCTGCAAGTGCTGTGGCGAATTCAACGATACCGGTTTTATCTGACACGCTTAGTAGGGCGCGACGAATTGGACGATGTATATCCATGATGGTTCAGGTTTCCTCAATGATTAGTTAAGGGCTAGCTTAGAGAGCCGGTATTTTAGCGCATTATTGTTAAGATGACGATGTTAAAAGGCGAGATAAACATGAGAAAAGTGCGATATGAAAAGGATAAATGTCCGCTAGCTGCTGAATTTTAAACAATAAAAAAGCACCCGAAGGTGCTTTTTTATCAACTAAATTTTACCAGCAGTGCTTAGTTCATGCCGTATTTTTTTAGCTTCTTGCGAAGTGTGCCACGGTTGATGCCTAAAAGGATCGCTGCACGAGTCTGGTTACCACGAGTATAAGTCATAACCTCTTCAAGTAGAGGCGCTTCAAGCTCAGAAAGAACTAACTCATAAACGTCTTGTACGTCTTGACCATTAAGCTGCTTTAGGTAGTGATGTACAGCTTTTTTAACTGCATCGCGCAAAGGTTGCGGTTTCTCTTGTGACTGAACATGAGCGTTAGTAATAAATGGAGAAGTCACATTTTGTTCGAACATCGTTATGTCTCTTTCTTAGTTAGCCTGAAGGATGAATAAATTCATTCACCCTAATGTTTCAAAATAGTCTTCTAATGCCTCGATTTGCGCTTCTGGCGTCTCCAAGGCATTGAATACTCGCCTAAATTGACCTTCTTGGTCATGGGCCTGCAAATACCAAGATACATGCTTGCGTGCGATGCGCGCTCCCATTGGCTCACCATAGAATTGATGAAGATTTACTAAGTGCTCCATCAATATTGCTCGAACCTCTGCTATTTCAGGTTCTGGCAAATGTTCACCGGTTTGCAAATAGTGGTCTATTTCTCGGAAAATCCAAGGACGACCTTGGGCGGCTCGACCAATCATAATGGCATCTGCGCCCGTGTATTCCAGCACCTGTTTCGCTTTTTCAGGAGACGTAATGTCACCATTTGCTACTACAGGAATAGATACTGAACGTTTAATTTCTCTGATCGTGGCGTATTCAGCTTCGCCCTTATACATACATGCTCTTGTACGGCCATGCACGGCTAGCGAAGCAATGCCTCGACGTTCAGCTATGCGAGCAATCTCAACACCGTTACGATTGTCTGTGTCCCATCCTGTACGGATTTTTAACGACACAGGTACGTCAACGGCAGCAACCACAGCGGTTACGATTTCGTCAACCAACTCTGGATATTGCAACAATGCTGAGCCTGCAAGCTTCTTGTTCACTTTCTTAGCGGGGCAGCCCATATTGATATCTATGATCTGCGCACCGTTTGCGACATTAAATTGCGCTGCTTGCGCCATCAACTCAGGATCTGCTCCTGCGATTTGTACCGAGCGAATGCCCGATTCACCGCTGTGATCCATGCGATTTTGCGACTTATCGGTTTTCCACACTTTTGGATTTGAAGACAACATTTCTGATACCGCAAGCCCAGCACCTAGACGTCGACACAGTTGTCGAAACGGTCTGTCGGTGATCCCAGCCATTGGTGCTACGATAAGATTGTTTTCAAGTTGGTATGGACCAATACGCACTACAGTTTAATCCGCCTTACCTCAAGGGGCGCTAAGTTTACGGTTTTTTTCGCAAAAATCAAAGGTTATAAATTGAACATAATTGCTTTTTTTTTGAACTTTATGGGTTGACATTTGATAACAACCTGAGAGCCCAGATAATTTGCACGAAATTTATGCAAAAACAATTTTAAAGGTACAATTTGAGCCGAAAATTTAAGCTGTGAAAAATGCGTAAAGCCTGTTAATTACAGGCTTTACCAGTTAAAACTTACTAACTTTCATTGACTCGCTGATACTTTTGTCAGCGTTACGTTAGCAGCCTTATTTTTTCACACCGCTGACGCGCGTCCATTCACCCTGTTGAGCAATGTTGTCTAGCTTTAAAAATGGTGCATAAACATCCGCAACAGATTGCGCTTGCTCTTCTAAAATACCAGACATGGCGATGGCACCTTTGTCGCCCAAGAAGCCGAGAATGATTTCGTGTAGCTCTCTCAGCGGCTGTGCAAGAATATTAGCAACAACGATATCAGCACTGAATTGCGGCTGATTTTCAGGTAAATACACTTCTAGTTTATCTGCAACGCCATTGCGCTCGGCATTATCGCGGCTTGCGATAAGCGCTTGTGGATCGATATCAATACCAATTACACGCTCAGCGCCCAATTTGATTGCTGCAATGCCTAAAATCCCAGAGCCACAGCCAAAATCAACGACCGTTTTACCGCTGAGGTCTTGTTGTTCTAACCATTGCAGGCAAAGTGCGGTTGTAGCATGGGTACCAGTACCAAATGCAAGACCAGGATCCAGTAGCACATTGACGGCATTGGGATCTGGCACATCACGCCAGCTTGGGCAAATCCATAATCTCTCGCCAAACTTAATTGGGTGGAAATTATCCATCCACTCGCGTTCCCAGTCTTTGTCTTCTAGCTGTTCAAGCTTGTAGTTTAACGGCTTGTCATATTGTGACTGGACAAAGTGAACGACTGCTTGCATATCATGGTTCGCTTCAAATAAACCGATCACCGTTGTCTCTGGCCATAAGATGACTTCGCCAGGTTTTGGTTCGTAAACGGGATTGTTTTTACTATCCATGAATGTGACAGACGGACAACCGACATCCATAAGCATATCGCTTAACGCATCGGCATCGGCTTTATCTGAATAAATTCGGATTTGGATCCAAGCCATGTGTGTATACCTATTTAATCCAATTACTATAAAAAAGGCCGCTGAATAGCGGCCTTAATCTTATTTGCTACTTTTTAGCCCTTAACGTCTAAAAAGCTCTTTAATAGATCTGAGCGAGAAGGATGGCGCAGCTTACGTAGTGCTTTAGCTTCAATCTGACGAATACGCTCACGTGTAACATCAAACTGTTTACCCACTTCTTCTAACGTGTGGTCTGTATTCATATCGATACCAAAACGCATACGTAGTACTTTAGCTTCACGAGCTGTAAGACCTGCCAGTACTTCGTTGGTCGCGCCACGAAGACTTTCCATCGTTGCTGAATCAATCGGCGACTCGATAGTAGTGTCTTCGATAAAGTCACCAAGATGTGAATCTTCATCATCACCAATTGGCGTCTCCATTGAGATTGGCTCTTTGGCGATCTTTAACACTTTGCGGATCTTGTCTTCAGGCATCATCATACGTTCTGCCAATTCTTCAGGACTTGGCTCTCGGCCCATTTCCTGTAGCATTTGACGAGAGATACGATTCAGTTTGTTGATTGTTTCAATCATATGCACTGGAATACGGATAGTTCTTGCCTGGTCCGCAATTGAGCGAGTAATCGCCTGACGGATCCACCACGTTGCGTATGTTGAAAACTTGTAACCACGACGGTATTCAAATTTATCAACCGCTTTCATCAGACCGATGTTACCTTCTTGGATTAGATCTAAGAACTGCAGACCACGGTTGGTATACTTTTTAGCGATTGAAATTACAAGACGTAAGTTCGCTTCAACCATTTCTTTCTTCGCACGGCGAGCTTTTGCTTCACCAATACTCATGCGACGGTTGATGTCTTTAATACGCTCAATGCTAAGACCAGTGCTATCTTCAAACGCTTTAAGCTTGTTAACACAACGCTCGATTTCAGGTTTTACTTCAGCAAGTTTTGCTGAGTGTTTTTCACCTGATGCAATTTCAGCATCGATCCATGCGGTATCGGTTTCGTTATTAGCAAAGTGCTTAACGAAAACCTTTTTTGGTACCTTGGCAATTTGAACTGCTTGTTTCATGATGATGCGTTCTTGAACACGCACTTTATCCATCATGTCGCGCATGTTATTTACCATGCGGTCAAATTGCTTAGGAACTAACTTGAAAGTACGGAAGTGATCGCCGATTTCCTGAATTGCAGCTTTCGCATCTGGGTGCGAGCGACCTTTACTTTCAAAAATTTCTCGCGCGGCATTGTACAGCGTACGAAGATGTTCAAAATGCTCGCGAGCTTCTTCAGGATCTGGGCCAGAATCGCCTTCTTCTGAGTCGTCATCGTCATCATCTTCATCATCATCTTCGTCATCCAAGTCTTCATCACTTAGCTCAGAACCGATGTGTGTTGCTGAAATTGGCGCTTCGTTTTCCTCGACAGCATTAGGATCAAAGAAACCAGAAACAATGTCGCTTAGGCGCATTTCTTCCGCTTCGTACTTGTCCCATTGTTCTAGAAGATAAGTAATGGCTTCAGGGTATTCTGCAACAGAAATCTGTACTTGGTTGATCCCTTCTTCGATACGCTTAGCGATTTGGATTTCGCCTTCACGAGTTAGAAGTTCAACCGTACCCATTTCACGCATGTACATACGAACAGGGTCAGTTGTGCGGCCAATTTCTTTTTCTACTGTTGCTAAAGCCGCAGCTGCTGCTTCCGCAGCATCCTCATCTGTTGTTGTTTCTTGCATCATCAACTCGTCAGCATCAGGCGCATTTTCAGAGACCTGAATACCCATATCGTTGATCATGCTGATGATATCTTCTACCTGATCTGAGTCTATGATGTCTTGTGGAAGATGATCGTTAACTTCTGCAAAAGTTAAATAACCTTGCTCTTTACCTTTCTGAATCAGAAGTTTGAGTTGTGACTGAGGAGATTGATCCATAGAGAAATTTGCTTCCACTCTGAAAAGTTGATACAACAGGCGCCAGCTATTTAACAGCTAAATTTTGATGACGCAGTGAATAGAACATTATAGCACCGAAAATTGCTATTGACTAGAACTTCTACTGTTTAAGCGCTTGGGTAAGGAGTGCGCATTCTAGCCGCTCATCATTTGTTAGGCCTTCGGTTTTCTCCTTTATTAATAGGGTCTCTAGGCGATAATTTAAACACTGATCTTCAATAAATTGAAAAGTATTTTTAAATTCGTCTTCTAGCCTATCTTCAGCAACGCCATGTTGCCACACCGCAAGCTTTTTCAAGGCATCGAATTCAGCTTGGTCGCGATAATGTTCAAGTAACTGCGCTGTGTTTATTTGCGGGTTATCGTGACATAACATTTGTAAGCTCAGTAGCAGCTGAATACCTGGGATCGCCATTTCACCGAGTTCAGGCATATACTCAACCGTTTGCGCAAGCTGTGGATGTTGGAGCAGTAAGCCAATCGCTCGACGCATCGGCGTGACTTTAAATTGGCGCTCAATTTTATTCTGCTGCTTGTTACTTGCTAATTTAGCGCTAAGTTGCTCACGAGTACGACCAATTAACCTAGCTAAGGTAGTTAACAAACTCTCTTGGTAGTAGTCACTGGGTATTTTGCTGATCAGTGGAATGGCATCGGTAAGCAGCTTGGATTTGCCTGCATCATTTGTAAGGTCGCATTGCTCGCGTAATTTGGTAAACAATACTTGCGTATAATCGGTTGCCGTGTCCAGCCGCGCTTCAAAGGCGTCTTTGCCTTCTTGCTGTACTAATGAGTCTGGATCTTCACCATCAGGTAAAAAGACAAACTGTAGAGACTTACCGTCTTTTAAGTTAGGTAAAGCATGGTCAAGTGCACGCCAAGCCGCATCGCGGCCAGCTCTGTCACCGTCATAGCAGCATATCACTCTGTCGGTATTTCGAAACAAAGTTTGCATATGTTCAGCTGTGGTTGCAGTGCCTAACGCGGCAACGGCGTAATCAATGCCTTTTTCTGCAAGGGCAACGACGTCCATATAGCCTTCCACAATCAACACTTTATCTAATTGCTTATGTGCTTGTTTAGCTTCATAAAAACCATAAAGTTCGAAACTTTTATGGAAAATGCGTGTTTCAGGCGAGTTTAGATATTTAGGGCCTTGATCTGCACCCATTATCCTTCCGCCAAATGCGATGACACGACCACGTTTATCACGAATAGGGAACATCAAGCGATCGCGGAAGAAATCAAATTGGCGGCCAGCTGACTTTTCTGATGCTAATTTCAAATCAAGTAGCTGTTGTTTGTGCTCAGGCTTGCGGGCTATTTGATTACACAATGACTCCCACTCAGGTGGTGCATAACCAATCATAAACTTTTGTACAGTTTCGCCACTCAGGCCGCGGCCTTTTACGTAGTCAATTACTTGAGTGGCATTGCTATGGTGTTTTAACTGATGCTGGTAAAACTTAGCGGCTTGGAGCATTAAGTCATAGTCAGACTTTTTTTCTTCCATTGAACGCTGCGGCCCTTGCGGGGCGTTTTCGCGTGGTACTTCTAAGTTTAATAGGGCGGCTAATTCTTCAATAGCATCGACAAACTCAAGCTTGTCGTATTCCATTAAAAAGGAAATTGCGTTGCCATTAGCACCACAGCCGAAGCAATGATAAAACTGTTTATCACGTGACACGGTAAATGAAGGCGTTTTTTCATTGTGAAATGGACAGCAGGCTTGATAGTCTTTTCCTGCTTTTTTTAATCCCACACGACCGTCTATGAGCTCGACAATGTCCGCTCTTGCGAGCAAGTCATCAATAAACTGTCTAGGGATTTTGCCTTTCATTTAAGTTCCGAAGTTGTATTAGTGAGTGAGCGCATTATATCAAGGAGCAACGAGAAAAAATCAACTTAATTCAAGTGAGATATTTTATCAGCGCTGCATTGATGCGAATGACGCCTAAAACGAAGAAACCGAGCACTAGGCTCGGTTCACTTATCAATCATACAATTGTATGCGGGCTTAAGCGGTAAGTCTTTGCTTAATTAAACCAGAGACTTTACCCATATCAGCACGACCTTCAGCTTCTGCTTTAATCGCACCCATTACTTTGCCCATGTCTTGCATGCCTGACGCACCAGTTTGTGCAATCACGGCATCAATTAGCTCGACAATTTCATCTTCGCTAAGTGGCTTAGGAAGGAATGTCTCAAGTACGCTAATTTCGTTAGCTTCGATATCAGCTAAGTCTTCACGCCCTGCATCTTTATACTGGGTATAAGAATCGCGACGCTGCTTAACCAACTTAACTAAAACCGCAGTAATGCCTGCGTCGTCTAGTGTAGTTTGGTTGTCGATTTCTCGCTGTTTAATTTCAGCAAGTACCGCACGAATCGCGCCAAGACGAAGTTTCTCTTTGGCTTTCATCGCTTCTTTTTGCGCGTCTTTTAGCGTAACTAATAAGCTCATTGATACAAGACCAATACTGATTAGTATAATTTAACGCGACGTGCGTTTTCGCGAGAAAGCTTCTTCATGTGACGCTTAACCGCTGCAGCTTTTTTGCGCTTACGCTCAGCAGTTGGCTTCTCGTAGTGCTCGCGACGACGAACTTCAGAAAGGATACCTGCTTTTTCACATGAACGTTTGAAACGACGTAGTGCAACGTCAAACGGCTCGTTTTCTCTTACTTTAATTACTGGCATTAAAAATTCACCTACCTAATTAATGAGCTTAGCTCTATCTGGCTAAAAACTAGCCAATTGGTTCAAAAATGGTGCGGTATTGTAATCTGAAGCAAGACCGCATGTAAAGCCTAAATTATAGCTAAAAACACCAGCCCTGTCATGTCATACGCTAGCGGCTGTTTTTTCATTCTTTATGAGGGAATTTCAGCGCTGATACAGGCGGCAGATCACTTGTCCTGCATGCTTTTCTTTAATCACTTGCCAATTTTCTGGTGTTTCAGGCTGTGCCTCTTGTTCAAATTCAACATAGATGAGTGCTTCTTCGCTGAGCCAAGATTGTGACTCAAGTAAGGCACAACAAGGAGTCACAAGCTCTTTGCGAAAGGGTGGGTCAATAAAAACCAAGTCATATTGCTGTTGCTTAAGGTTATTTGCCAGCATGGTTAACGCGTCGGTATTAATGATTTCAACGTTATCCAGTTTGAGTAAAGTTGCATTATTGCTAAGCTGCGTCGCCGCGGTTTTATCCAGTTCGATAAAAGTTCCGCTTGCTGCGAAGCGTGAAATAGCCTCAAATCCTAGACTGCCAGCACCAGCAAAGCAATCGAGTACTTTTGCGTCTCTTACGTCCTGCATGAGCCAATTAAAAACGGTTTCTTTCATTCTATCTGTTGTTGGTCTTAATCCCGCAACATCATGAACTGGTAATTTGCGACCTTTATGCTTACCACTGATCAGGCGGATGAAACCAGACTGTTTGGTATTTGACTTAGGCTTAGATTTTCTCATAGCGACGTAATTTGCTTCTTTATTAAAGGTTCTTGGTGTCAGGATTTTTCATCCTTACGGAACATGGTACACTTGCACGCAATTTTGTCTAAGCACTAAGGTTGCCATCCTCGGCTTGCCTTTCGAGCCCAAAATTAAGTGTGATATCAATCCAAGTAAAAGCAATAAGCTGATGCGGATTGGCATTTTCGAGTATGGTAGCAAGATCATCAACATTTTGCTTTGGGTTTATGCAATTTATCTAACACGGTCATAAGTGAATATGGGAAAGAAAAACAAATTTTTATCTTGGTTGGGCTTTGGTAAATCCGATAAAGAGCAACAAGAAGCTGAACGCCAAGAACAGTTAGCAAAAGAACAAGCTGAGCGTGAGGAAGCAGCACGCCAAGAACAGTTAGCGAAAGAACAAGCCGAGCGTGAAGAAGTAGAACGCCAAGAACAGTTAGCAAAGGAACAAGCTGAGCGTGAAGAAGCGGAACGTCAGGCACAATTAGCAAAAGAACAAGCCGAGCGTGAAGAATCAGAACGTCAGGCACAACTAGCGAAAGAACAAGCCGAGCGTGAAGAGGCAGAACGTCAGACACAATTAGCAAAAGAACAAGCTGAGCGTGAGGAAGCAGAACTTCAGGCACAACTTGCGAAAGAACAAGCTGAGCGTGAGGAAGCAGCACGCCAAGAACAGTTAGCGAAAGAACAAGCCGAGCGTGAAGAAGCGGAACGCCAGGCACAATTGGCGAAAGAACAAGCCGAGCGTGAAGAAGCAGAGCGTCAGGCACAATTAGCAAAAGAACAAGCTGAGCGTGAAGAGGCTGAGCATCAGGCACAATTAGCGAAAGAACAAGCCGAGCGTGAAGAAGCCGAACGTCAGGCACAATTAGCAAAAGAACAAGCTGAGCGTGAAGAGGCTGAGCATCAGGCACAATTAGCAAAAGAACAAACTGAACGTGAAGAGGCCGAACGTCAGGCGCAATTAGCAAAAGAACAAGCTGAGCGTGAGGAAGCAGAGCGTCAGGCACAATTAGCGAAAGAACAAGCCGAGCGTGAAGAGGCTGAGCATCAGGCACAATTAGCAAAAGAACAAACTGAACGTGAAGAGGCCGAACGTCAGGCGCAATTAGCGAAAGAACAAGCTGAGCGTGAAGAAGCAGAGCATCAGGCACAATTAGCAAAAGAACAAGCTGATCGTGAAGAGGCCGAACGTCAGGCGCAATTAGCAAAAGAACAAGCTGAGCGTGAGGAAGCAGCACGCCAAGAACAGTTAGCTAAAGAACAAGCTGAGCGTGAAGAGGCAGAACGCCAGGCGCAACTAGCGAAAGAACAAGCCGAGCGTGAAGAGGCAGAACATCAGGCACAGCTAGTTAAAGAACAAGCCGAGCGTGAAGAGGCAGAGCGTCAAGCACAATTAGCTCAAGAACAAGAAAAGCCGAAAAAAGAAGGTTTCTTCTCCCGCCTTAAAAAAGGCTTGTTGAAAACCAAGGCCAATATCGGCTCAGGCTTTGCTTCGGTATTCAAAGGCAAGAAAATCGATGATGAGCTGTTCGAAGATCTAGAAACGCAATTGCTAACGGCTGATATTGGTGTTGAAACCACGATGAAGCTAATAGATAACCTGACTGATGCCGCTGATAGAAAGCAGTTAAAAGACGGTGAAGCTTTATATGATCTAATGAAAAAAGAAATGTCAGAGATCTTAAAGACGGCTGAGCAACCGCTTGAGATCCCTGCCGATAAGAAACCTTTTGTTATTTTAATGGTCGGCGTAAATGGCGTTGGTAAAACGACAACAATCGGTAAGCTTGCCAAACAGTTTCAAAGCGAAGGTAAATCCGTCATGTTGGCGGCTGGCGATACTTTCCGCGCGGCTGCGGTAGAGCAGTTGCAGGTATGGGGTGAAAGAAACAGTATCCCTGTTGTTGCCCAGCACACAGGTGCTGATTCTGCGTCGGTGGTATTTGATGCCTTCCAAGCCGCTAAAGCGAGAAATATCGATGTATTAATAGCGGATACAGCGGGTCGATTACAAAATAAAGATAACCTAATGCAAGAGCTTGAGAAGATAGCTCGAGTAATGAAAAAGTTAGACCCAGACGCGCCACATGAAGTGATGTTGACGATTGATGCCGGAACTGGTCAGAATGCGATTAGCCAGGTAAAACTGTTTAATCAAGCGGTTGGCTTAACTGGTATCACGTTAACTAAGCTTGATGGTACAGCCAAAGGTGGGGTTATCTTTGCTGTGGCGGATCAGTTTAAGGTGCCAATTCGATATATTGGTGTAGGTGAAGGCATTGATGACTTACGCACCTTTAAGAGTGATGATTTTATCGAGGCATTGTTCAGTCAAGAATAAATAGAGACATCAGTTGCAATAAAGCGGGCAAATTTGCCCGCTTTATTCGATTGCCGAATTGCTACAATGCCACGGACTGAGTGTCATGGTTAAAATAAGTATAAGAGGCCAACATGATTAAATTTGAGCAAGTGAGCAAAACTTATCCTGGTGGGCACAAAGCACTGGAAAAAGTGAGCTTTGAACTTGCAAATGGAGAACTCGCATTTTTAACCGGCCACAGTGGCGCTGGTAAAAGTACATTATTAAAGTTGGTTAGCGTGATGGAAAGGCCATCAGCAGGCCGTGTCTACATTAATGGTGTCGATCTCAATACGGTATCTAACCGGCAAGTTCCTTTTGTTCGCCGAGATATTGGGATTATTTTTCAAAACCACCGCCTACTCGAACGTTACAGCGTATTTGATAACGTCGCACTACCTTTAGTTATTGAAGGTACTCACCATAAACAGATCACCAAAAGAGTACATGCCGCTCTGGACAAGGTGGGTTTGCTTGATAAAGCAAAGTGCCATCCGAGTGTGTTATCTGGAGGTGAACAGCAACGTGTTGGCATAGCAAGAGCGATTGTTAACTCGCCGCCTTTGCTGCTTGCAGACGAACCTACGGGGAACTTAGACCCAGAACTATCGATGGAAATTCTGAACTTATTTGAAGAATTTAATCGCCGTGGTACATCCGTTCTTATCGCTACTCATGATTTGGGGTTAATAGCACGTATGAAATACCGTAGCTTCACGCTTAATCAAGGACGCATGCTACAAGATCCGCTGGCGGAGGACACGCTATGAGTTTGCTGTTTAAAGGACGAGGAAATCAGGCTGAACAGAGTAAAAAGTCGATATTTCATCATTTTTACTTTTTTTGTTTGATGATTATTCGTCAAGGTGTACAGAGCCTTGGGGAAATGTGGCGTACGCCAATGGCCTCTTTAATGACTATTCTAGTTTTGGGGCTCAGCCTGACATTACCTGCGACGCTTTATGTGGTAGTGAAAAATGTACAGCAGGTAAGTAGCGGGTTTAAAGAGGCATCTGAAATATCATTGTTCGTTAAAGATGAAATGACTGAGGCACAGACACAAACTCTGGTGAAGCGACTTGCACTCTATCCAGAAATAGAAAAAGTAGTACTGATAAGTAAAAGCCAAGCTTTGGATGAATTTAAGTCAATGTCAGGCTTTGGTCAGGCGCTTAACTATTTAGAAGAAAACCCGCTGCCTAATGTCGTGCTGGTAACGCCTGTTAGTCGTTTTAGAAAACCACAAGCCGCAACAGAGCTTCTCACTAAGCTTGAAAAAGAGCGCGAGGTTGAATTTGGTAAGCTGGATATTGAATGGCTAGAGCGCCTAAATGCACTACTGGGGTTACTAAAAGAAAGTGTGATCACCGTGGGGTTTCTATTGCTTAGCGCCGTTATCTTGATTATTGGAAATACCATACGCTTATCCATCATGGACAAGAAAGAAGAAATTCAAGTGCTAAAACTGGTGGGAGCGACCAATACCTTTATTCAGGCTCCGTTTCTTTGGACTGGTGTATGGTATGGGATAGTTGGTGGTTTGGTTGCCTTTATCTGTGTTGGCCTTATGTTGTGGTGGCTGGAGTCAGCTGTATCTACAGTTGTTGGGGTATATCAAAGCAACTTTGTGCTTCAGGGAATGGCAGGGAATGAACTGTTAGTGCTACTTGGCACTGCGATTACTTTAGGGTTTGTAGGCTCTTTTCTTTCTGTACACCGTTATATCAAAGAGATTGAACCTGAAAAAGTATGATTTAACGCTACAAACACCAACCGACTGCTAAAGTGTAGCAGTCGGTTGCCAATTACTATCAGGTTTTAGCACTCAAACAATCAGAACTATTTAAATTTAGCACTGTCATAAAAAAATAATATCGTAAAAAGAAGCCTAGTTAATTCAATATTTTTAATATTATTCAGTAGGTTATATTTTACTTTTGAAGTTCTTCTAAAAAGGTTGATTTTAAAAATCAGATAAAGTAGATTGCATTTAGCACTCTAGATGTTAGAGTGCTAAATATACACGAAACGGTTTATCACTGAGGTGAAACATGACTAAAGATTTATACGCATTAGCACTAACTGGGCAGCAAAGCGCAAGCGTTGAAGGTTACCTTCAATCTGTAAGCACAATACCTATGCTTGGCGCTGAGGAAGAGAAAAAACTTGCGACACGTCTTCAGGAAGAAGGGGATCTTAACGCGGCTAAGCAACTCATTATGTCTCATTTGAGATTTGTTGCTCACATCGCAAAAAGTTATTCGGGCTATGGCCTACCTCAGGCTGATTTAATCCAAGAAGGAAATATTGGGTTGATGAAAGCAGTAAAGCGTTTTGACCCAAGCGTGGGTGTGCGCCTTGTTTCTTTTGCGGTACATTGGATTAAAGCAGAAATCCATGAATATGTATTAAAGAACTGGCGTATTGTTAAAGTTGCGACGACAAAAGCGCAGCGTAAATTATTCTTCAATCTACGCAAAAATAAAAAGCGTTTAGGTTGGTTTAACCAAGACGAAGTGACAACGGTTGCAAACGAGCTTGGTGTAAGTGAGAAAGAAGTTCGCGAGATGGAGTCTCGTATGGCAGGCCAAGATATGGGCTTTGACCTATCTGCTGACGATGATGAAAGCCAAGCGGGTAACTTCTCTCCAGTACAGTATTTAACAGACACAAGTAGCGACCTTGCCGAAGAAGTTGAGCAAGAACAGTGGCAAGAGCAGTCACATAATCGCCTATTTGCAGCACTGAAAACGCTTGATGAGCGCTCTCAAGATATCGTAAGTGCACGTTGGCTTGCTGACGAAAAAGCAACATTACAAGATCTTGCTGAGAAATATAGCGTGTCGGCAGAGCGTGTACGCCAGCTAGAAAAGTCAGCAATGAAAAAGCTGCAAAACGCAATGAGCTAAATTTTGCAAAAATGATAAATCGTGTGTCAAATGCCGCTACTCAGCGGCATTTTTATTTTCTGTAAATAGATCAGTATCTTAACTATCATACTCTGAGATTCCTCTGGCAGCCTCTAAACTATCATCATTTTGAGCTTACAAGTGTTCGCTTATTTTATTATAATGCGCAAGATTTTAATTCTGGAGTGGTTAAATTGATTGCCATTATACGAATTCTCTTATTAACAGTGTTTATCATTGTTAGTGGTATTTGCGGATTGTTATTGTGCATTGTGCGCCCTTTTCATGCTAACAATGTGCACACGATAGCCAAATGGTATGGCTATATGTCAAAGTTGATAGGCGTTGAGTTGGTGATAACGCAGCATGAAAATGCCAAGCATGTTGTCCCCGCGATGTATGTTGCAAATCACCAAAATAATTATGATCTCTTTACGCTGCCGGCCGTGGTGCCAAAAAACACCGTCAGCATGGGGAAAAAAAGTTTAAAGTGGATCCCGTTTTTTGGACAAATGTATTGGCTATCTGGCAACATTTTGATTGATAGAGCCAATCGTTCTAAAGCCTTAGGAACACTGACCAAATCAGCAAAAAAAATCACCGAGTCAAAACTATCGGTTTGGATGTTCCCTGAAGGGACCAGAAGCTATGGTCGCGGTTTGTTGCCATTTAAAACCGGGGCATTTCACACCGCAATGAGCGCCAATGTGCCTATTATCCCAGTATGTATGAGTTCAACGCATGAGCAGATAAAGCTCAATCGTTGGAATAATGGTAAGGTCTATATCGACATGCTAGAACCGGAATATTTAGACCCTGAAGTGCCAGCAAGGGATCACGCTGCTCAGATCCATGCTAAAATGGCTCAAAGAATAGCTGAATTAGATGCAAAAGCGAGATTAAAATAATGGAAAACTGGCGTGAGATAAGTGAAGATATCGTTTCTTCATTGCTAGAAGACGGTTCAAACCCTGAAACGCTTTATGAAGTAGAACATCACTTTGTAAGTGAGGATTTTGACAAGCTGGAAGCAGCAGCATTAGCGGCATTTAAATTGGGCTATGATGTTGAAGAACCAGCAGAGCTTGAGCTCGAAGACGGCGGTAAAATTTGGGGCTTTGATGTTGTAGTAGAAGCCGAACTGGATACCGACGTTATCATGGAAGACGTAGACAAGTTAGAAAAGGTTGCACTAGACGCTGGCGTTGAATACGACGGCTGGGGAACTTATTTCCAAGAATAGCAACTGTATAAAACCCAGCATGTATATGGTGTTGGGTTTCCCCTTCTGCAACACTTCATAAATACCTCAAATTAAATCACTTAATTAAGTAAACTGGTATAACAAGCGTTTCTGAGTGGTTGTAATTTCACCATACCTTTGTGTGAATTTAATCTGAATAGATGGTGTTTCACCTCATTCAATGGTATTAATATTCATTGGCTAACTACGTAGTGTAAGCGATTCATGCAGATTGTCCTCCCAATTGAAGATCTTAGACCTGGCATGTTTGTGGATAATGTTCACAAGCATAAGTCTGACGCGGGTATTAAGATCAAATCTCGGGGAATGGTCAGAGATGAAGCCATCATTCAAAAGCTGATTGACAAAGGAGTACTGGAGCTCACTATAGACTTTACGCAGAGCGATATTCCTGTACCACAGAAATACCAGCAGCCAGCAGAACCGGTCACTGAAGCGCCACAAACCCCTGAAGAACCTGCCGCCAAAAATGGCATGGATGGCAGTCTTTCCACCGCTCGCAGCAAGCCAAAATCCAAAGCTAAAACGGTGAGTAAAGAACAAACTTTGCAGCAAGAATTTGCGGTTGCGATGCAAAAGTTTGAAAAGAATAACCGTCAGATCCAAAGCCTCTATGGAGATGTAACATCGGGTTTGAAGGTCGATATGAGCCTCATCAATGAGGTAAGTAAAGACATCGTCGATTCGGTACTGCGTAATTCAAATGCGATGGCGATTTTAACTCGGATCAAAGACAAAGATGCCTACAATTGGCGTCATATGACCAATTGCGCAATTCTGATCACCGTATTTGCCAAGCACCTCGGTTTGCAACATCACATTATTGAACAGTTAGCCATGGGGGCGATGTTGCATGACATTGGTCACGCTAAGTTACCGCAGGGGCTTATCAATAAGCCGGGCAATTTTACCGATCTTGAGTATCGTGCGGTCAAAAAACATGTGGCACAGTCTTTAGGGTTGAGCAAAGGAGAGTCTGGGATCACGCCAATCATGCTGGACATGATCATCAACCATCATGAACGCTTAGATGGTACAGGTTATCCGAGAGGGATTAAAGACGACGCACTCAGCACCGCGGCAAGAATGATGGCGATTGTGGATGTATACGACGCCATAACCTCAGATCAGCACCACAAAGAGGCTGATGAGCCTATTAATGCATTACGCTTTTTGCTGTCGAGTAAAAAGCAATTTGATCCTATTCTAGTGCAGCGTTTTATTAAGTGTATGGGGGTTCACCCCGTAGGGACTATTGTTAAACTGACCAACGAGCGATTAGGATTGGTACTCGAAGGCAATAAACATGCGCCCACGGCGCCTCTTGTACGAGTGTTTTACAATACCAAACATCTCCACCATGTTACGGCAAAAGATTTGGATTTAAGCGAGTCAGACATCAAAGTGATCGCAAGTGTCAGGCCGCTTGATTATCAAATTAACCTCTCACGATTGCTAAGAGATCAATTATTGATTTAAGGTTTGGATTGCGCGACCGGAAAGAAAGCGTTTTTACAGCGTCTTTTGAGATTTTGCCATCTAGCAGAGAGCATTGCGCCAGTCATACAGCTTGCCATCATTAATATCCACAGTAATGTTCCCTTTTCCGAATGTAACGCCGCACAGCTTAGCAGCAGTGATAGCAGCGCTGCGACAATTGCACCTAGCCAGTATTGACTGACCGGATTATCACACTCTCCTGCGTGGCGACAGGCACAGTAGTTTGCTTTGCACAGGCAATATACGCTGAGACCGCAAAATACCAATGCGCAAACGATTAATGCTATCGACATGTTGTTCTCCTTGGCACGATTAGCACACAGAATGACTCATACTCAGATTGAAGAGTGTATATAAGGGATGAAGGTACGTCAATGATATTGGTAATTATTATCATTTGATAATTTATCTCATCCGATGAGTTTATAAAGTGCGTAATTTGTTCGTTATATGTTCACTTAATCAACGAAAAGTCGCAAAAAAGGAGATTTCTACTCCACTTTTAGGTAGGGTGTCATGAATTTATTATTCTGCCAATTTGGTGGGTGTGTGGCATAGCTGGATATTGGCTAGGTGAGCAAGGTCAAAGTGAGGCTACGCAGTGTTACTCGAATTGGTTTTTTTAACCATTACTCAGGAAATGGTTAGTTCACAGGGGATTAGAGTATGAACAAAGTATTATTAGGTCTTATCGCATCAGGTGCGATTTTATCGTCATCACAAGCACTAGCTGCCGCCTTTCAACTTGCGGAACAAAACGTATCTGGCCTTGGTCGTGCTTATGCGGGTGAAGCATCTGCAGCCGACGATGCGTCAGTGGTTGCACGTAACCCAGCATTGATGGGTAAGCTATCAGGCACGCAATTATCAGTAGCAGCTATGTATGTTCAACCGGACGTAAGCCTGACGGGAACAGGTACTAGCAATGGTATCCCTGCAGCAGCGTTAAATGACAACAGCATCGCACCAAGTGCTATTATTCCTGCTATATATGCAACACACAAATATAATGACCAATGGTCGATTGGTGCAGGTATCTATTCACAGTTTGGCCTATCTACAGAATTCGATAAGGATTATGTTGCTGGCCAAATCGCGGGTGAAACTGAAATTAAGACCGTTAACTTAGGCATTTCAGCTGCTTACCAAATTGATGAGCAATGGAGCGTAGCGTTTGGTATTAATGAAGTTTATGCCGATGCTAAAATCGTCCGTAACCTTGGCGCGACAACGACAGGTTTGCCAGCAAGTACTCAAGCAGTACATTTAGAAGGTGACGATTATGGCTTTGGTTGGAACCTAGGCGTTGCTTATCAAATTGATGAAAACAACCTAATCGGCTTCCATTACCGTAGTGAAACAGATATCACATTTGATGGCCACTTTAGCAACGACTTACCAGCAGCGATTGGCGGCTTGAATGGCGCGTCACTACCGGGTTCAGTAGATGTAACGTTACCTGCGATTGCTGAGATCTCAGGTTCTCATAAACTAAACCAAGAAACCTCACTACACTACAGCGTACTTTGGACTGGCTGGAATAGTTTTGATGAACTTGAAGCTGTAGTTGGTAACGCAGGTTCAGTATTCACTAAAGAAGAGAATTTTTCTAATTCATTACGTTTTGCAGTTGGTGCTGACTATCAGCTTAGTAATGCGGTGAAACTACGTGCAGGTATGGCGTATGATGAATCACCAGCGGATGAAAACCATCTGTCTATCTCAATTCCTGATACAGACCGTACGTGGTACTCATTTGGTGCGGAGTATACACTTGCTAACCAAGCAACTGTAGATTTCGGGATCAGTGTTTTAAGAGGTAAAACACAAACTTTCACTGAAGCTGACAGATTCAGTGAGTGGGGCTATCGCTCTAAAGGCCATGCGATGATCTTTGGTCTTCAATATAATCACAAGTTCTAATTGTGAGAGAACATTAAAAAAGCGGCTTTTAGCCGCTTTTTTACTTTCTATAGCATAGATTTAAGTTGATATAGCAAAGCATGAGCTTGCTTTGGTGTCATATCATCGGGATCCATATCTGCAAGTAGCGCTTCAACCTCAGAAGGCTCATTAGCAAGCATTAAGCTCTGCTGTACAGGCGCTGTAACATGAACAGGCTTATCGCCAACGACGCTCTGATGTTGCTCTAACAAAGCGAGTTTCTGTTTCGCCAACTTAATCACCGCTTTTGGCACGCCGGCAAGACTAGCTACCTGTAAACCAAAACTCTTACTTGCAGCTCCTTCCATTACTGTGTGTTTGAAGGCAATGGTATCGTTATGTTCAACGGCATCCAAATGCACATTAACAAGGCCGGCTTGCTGCTCAGCCAATTCGGTTAACTCAAAATAATGAGTTGCAAACAGTGTTTTTGCTGCAATTTTGCTGGCGAGATAATCCGCTGTCGCATAAGCGAGTGATAAACCGTCATAGGTGCTTGTCCCGCGACCAATTTCGTCCATTAGCACCAATGATTGGGCGGTTGCATTGTTTAAAATGGTTGCAGTTTCGGTCATTTCAACCATAAAGGTTGAGCGCCCAGAGGCAAGGTCATCACTGGCACCAATGCGAGTAAAAATACGATCGACAATACCGATGGTAGCCGCGCTTGCCGGTACATAGCTGCCAATATGCGCCATCAACACAATTAACGCGGTTTGACGCATATAGGTCGATTTACCACCCATATTTGGTCCAGTAATAATGAGCATTTTACGTTCATCATTGAGTTTTACTGGATTGGCAATGAACGGCTCTTTACTTACTTGTTCTACGACTGGGTGGCGACCATCCACTAAATCAATTTCAGTGCCCTCGGTAAGCGTGGGCTTGCAATAGTCTAGTGTCTGAGCACGTTCAGCTAAGGTGTTTAGTACGTCCAAATCGGCAAGCGCCGCTGCCATGACTTGCAATTGTTCAATATAAGGAGCGATGAGTTCAAAGAGCTCTTCATATAGGCGCTTTTCAAGTGCTAGTGCTTTCGATTGGCTACCAAGCACTTTGTCTTCATGTTCTTTTAGCTCAGGAATAATGTAGCGTTCGTTATTTTTCAGTGTTTGTCTGCGAATGTATTCCGCAGGCACTAAGTGCGAATTGGCCCGGCTGATCTCAATATAAAATCCGTGAACGCGGTTATACCCAATTTTTAATGTCGAGATCCCTGTGCGTTCGCGCTCTCTTTCTTCAAGTTTTTCTAAAACATCCGTGGCACCTGCGCTTAATGCGCGTAGCTCGTCAAGCTCTGCATTGTAGCCCTGTGCTATTACTCCACCATCACGAATGAGAACAGGGGGATTGTCGATAACCGCTCGTTCTAACAAATCTTGTAACTTAGGTAATGCAGGTGAATGGCTAATAATAGACTGAAGTCTCGTATCCGTCGCATCTTGTAAAATATCATGCAGTGGCGGTAACGCTTGTAATGCACTTCTTAAGCGCGTTAGATCACGCGGACGAGCGGTAAATAACGCTAACCGGGCTACGACTCGTTCAATATCGCCAATGTGTTTTAGTGCATCGTAAACTTCCATACATAGTTGTTGTTCGATAAGGCTCGCAATCGCATTGAGTCGAGCATTGAGCTCTTTGCGTTCGCGCACGGGCGTATGAATGCGGCGTTTTAGTAAGCGCGAACCCATGGCTGTTGAAGACTTATCTAAAATCTGCGCTAAGGTGTTTTCAACACCGCCAGAGAGGTTTAGAGTTAGCTCTAAGTTTTTGCGCGTCGCGGCATCTAAGATCACCGCGTGCTCATTCTTTTCGAGCGTGATCGCACGAATATGAGGTAATGCAGTGCGTTGCGTGTCTTTCACGTATTGCATGACACAACCCGCGGCGATTAAACCCATATTGGCATTGTCGACACCAAAACCGACTAAGTCGCAGGTTGCAAACTGCTGACAAAGTAAATGCTTTGCTGTGTCTAAATCAAACTCCCAATCTGGACGGCGACGACTGCCTTTAATGCTTTCTAGCACTAAAAGGTTCTGAAATGATTCTGGATATAACAATTCTGCGGGCTGCAAGCGCTGTAGCGTGGAATTAAGTGCTTCGTCAGTCTGTAGCTCTACGATATTAAATCGGCCCGAGTTAATATCAAGATAGGCAACGCCATAACCTAAGTTTTTTGGATGTTGGTAGACCGCCGCAAGTAAATTATCTTGGCGTTCTTGCAATAGTGCTTCGTCGGTGACGGTACCTGGAGTAACAATACGCACAACTTTACGTTCTACAGGACCTTTACTGGTCGCTGGGTCGCCAACTTGCTCACAAATAGCAACAGATTCACCCAGTTGTACCAAGCGAGCTAAGTAGTTTTCAACTGCATGATAGGGAACACCTGCCATTGGAATTGGATTGCCACCGGCTTTACCGCGATAGGTTTGAGATATATCGAGAAGCTGCGCCGCTCTGATAGCATCGTCAAAGAAGAGTTCATAAAAGTCGCCCATGCGATAGAACAGCAAGATTTCTTGATGCTGAGCTTTAATTCGCAGGTATTGCTGCATCATTGGGGTTTGTTGGTTTATAGTGTGTTCTGAATATAGATCTGACGACATTGTTGATACCTAAAAGGTTTTCCTATGGAGCACTACAAAGAGATAGCCGAATATGCGGCACAATTGGGCGCTATTCTAACGAATAACGGCGTAACAATCACTACCGCAGAGTCATGTACAGGTGGTGGGGTGAGTTATGCGTTAACAGATACGCCGGGGAGCTCTGCTTATATCGAACGTTGTTTTGTGACATACAGTAATCAAGCTAAGCACGAATTATTGGGAGTATCACAACAAACCCTAACGCAATTTGGTGCCGTGAGTGAGCAAACGGTTTTGGAGATGGTCAAAGGTGCTCAGCAGGCAGCTCATGCTGAAGTTGCCATTGCTGTGTCTGGTATCGCTGGACCAACTGGAGGCAGCGTTGATAAGCCCGTAGGTACTGTATGGTTTGCTATTGCGAATAGTGATAGAGTTCAGGCATTTCACCAAGTATTTACTGGGAATAGGGCCGAAATAAGACTTCAAGCCATTGAATTTGCATTAAAAAATACTGTAGCGATGGTAAAATCATAAAATTCTACTTGATACTGTAATTTCATACAGTATACTAGGTGTCATTACGCTGAATTGGAGAAGCAAATGAACGATAACAAGCAAAAGGCATTAGACGCAGCACTATCACAAATTGAGCGTCAGTTTGGTAAAGGCTCAATCATGAAACTGGGTGAGAACAAGGCGCTAGATATTGAAGCCATCTCAACGGGTTCATTAGGTCTGGATATTGCACTTGGTATCGGCGGCTTACCAACTGGTCGTATTGTTGAAATCTATGGTCCAGAATCATCAGGTAAAACAACGCTAACATTACAAGCGATTGCAGAAGCGCAAAAAATGGGAAAAACATGTGCGTTCGTTGATGCTGAACACGCACTCGATCCAATCTATGCCGAAAAGTTAGGCGTTAATGTTGATGAGTTATTAGTATCACAGCCTGACACCGGTGAACAAGCGCTTGAAATTTGTGACATGCTAGTTCGTTCTGGTGCGGTTGATTTGGTTGTTATTGACTCGGTAGCAGCACTTACCCCTAAAGCTGAAATTGAAGGCGATATGGGTGACTCACACGTTGGTTTGCAAGCTCGACTCATGTCACAAGCATTGCGTAAGCTTACAGCTAATATCAAACGCTCGAACACATTATGTATTTTCATCAACCAAATTCGTATGAAGATTGGTGTGATGTTTGGCAACCCTGAAACCACAACTGGTGGTAACGCACTTAAATTCTATGCATCTGTACGTCTTGATATTCGTCGTATCGGTTCAGTGAAAGAAGGTGATGAGGTTGTTGGTAACGAAACTCGTGTTAAGGTTGTGAAAAACAAAGTAGCACCACCATTTAAACAAGCTGAGTTCATCATCATGTACGGTGAAGGTACGTCGAAACAAGGTGAGTTGATAGACTTAGGTGTGAAACACAAACTGGTTGATAAAGCGGGTGCTTGGTTTAGCTATAACGGCAGTAAAATTGGCCAAGGTAAAGCAAACTCAATTAAGTTCTTAAAAGAAAATGTTGAGATTGCCAATGAAATTGAAGGCAAGTTAAGAGAAATGCTCCTAGCGCAAGCGGTTATTATGCCTGAAGAGGGTGAAGATAAAGGCCTTGCTGAAGTTGAAGATGATTTAGAGCTATAGGCTAACCACTCAAGCTTAACGGCTCGCCAGCAAGCTTGAGCTATATTTTAAAAAGCCCAAAGGTTAACCTTTGGGCTTTTTACATTTTATAAAAGTTTACTTTTGATAACAAAGAGATAGTTATCGATTAATCCGAACAATACAGCTATTTTGATATAAAAATAAAATACGTTGTTTGATTTTCAGCTATTAACCCACCTTTTCAACAAGTTATGTAACTTGCCTTGATGCTTTACATCATCAATCTTATTGAAAGCAGAAAAATTAGGCAAATTGGGGTGATTTCGACTATGGTTTTCTGGTAAAATCTGCGCCTAATTTTTTCTAAGTGAATTTGCAATGGGTAAAAACGTCGTTGTATTAGGCACCCAATGGGGTGACGAAGGTAAAGGTAAAGTAGTTGACCTACTTACAGATAAGGCTTCTTTAGTTGTTCGCTACCAAGGCGGACACAATGCTGGCCATACACTAGTAATTAACGGTGAGAAAACGGTACTACACTTGATCCCATCAGGTGTACTACGCGAAGACGTTAAATGTGTAATTGGTAATGGTGTAGTACTTGCACCAGATGCGCTAATGAAAGAAATCCACATGCTTGAAGCGCGTGGCGTTCCTGTACGTGAGCGTCTATTGATCAGCGAAGCATGTCCTTTGATCTTGCCTTACCACGTTGCACTAGACCAAGCGCGTGAACTAGCGCGTGGTGAAAAAGCCATTGGTACAACTGGCCGTGGTATTGGTCCTGCGTACGAAGATAAGGTTGCACGTCGTGGTTTACGTGTTGGCGATCTTTTCAACCCAGAGCAATTTGCTGCGAAGCTTAAAGAAGTACTAGAGTTCCACAACTTCGCCTTGGTTAACTACTACAAAGTAGATCCAGTAGACTTCCAGAAGACATACGATGATGCAATGGAAGTAGCAAAAGTACTTAAGTCAATGATTGTTGACGTTACTGAACTACTTGATCAAGCGCGTAATGCTGGCGACCATATTCTATTTGAAGGTGCGCAAGGTACATTACTTGATATTGACCACGGTACTTACCCGTACGTAACCTCATCAAACACGACGGCTGGTGGTGTTGCGACTGGTGCAGGTTTTGGTCCGCTACACTTAGATTACGTTTTAGGTATTGTTAAAGCTTACACAACTCGTGTTGGTTCAGGTCCTTTCCCTACAGAGCTTTACGATGGTCAAGACAAGCAAGACCCAGTTGGCAGACACTTAGGCGAGAAAGGTAACGAGTTTGGCGCAACAACTGGTCGTTTACGTCGTACCGGTTGGTTTGATGCAGTTGCAATGCGCCGCGCAGTTCAAATCAACAGTATCAGTGGTTTCTGCTTAACTAAACTAGACGTACTTGATGGTCTAGAAAAAGTGAAAATCTGTACTGGTTACCAATTAGAAGACGGCACTGTGACTAATGTGACTCCTCTTGCTGCTGAAGGCTATGAGAAAGTGACTCCAGTATATGAAGAAATGCCTGGTTGGAGCGAAAACACCTTTGGTGCAACTTCTGTTGAGCAGCTTCCAGAAGCCGCTATCAACTATATCAAGCGCCTAGAAGAAATCACTGGCGTGCCAATTGATATCATCTCAACAGGCCCAGACCGCGTTGAGACAATGATTGTTCGCAACCCTTTTGCTGAATAATCCTGCTGTCGATTGATAAAGAAAAAAGCTGCTACGGCAGCTTTTTTTGTGTCTATTACCCTACAAGTTTTTGTCTTCCTGCCGATAAGTAAGCGAATGTTTGCTCATATGATAAAATTAGACTTCGCTTTGGCGTAAATAATGCTTAATCAAATTTGAGTGTCGATGTTGCTGCAGAGCAAGTAATTTGCCTTTGCAGCCTGCTATAGTTAAACAATCAGCTTTACTTTGATGGGTCTTCGATGAATTACTTACTTCGTTATTTTGCAGCTTCAGCATTGAGTGTTTCCTTAAGTCTCAGTATACAGAGCAAAGTATCTGCCGAAGAGGCTATCGAAGCTGTGCCTTTGTATACGCAGCAAGAGCTACTAGCGCTGATTGAAAAAAATCAACATCTTGCTCGGGTTAAAGCGGATGAGTGCCAGCTGGTTAAAGATATTGAAGCGCGTGCTGAGATCATGGCGCTGCCTTCGTATCAATTTCTTTATGGTGACATGTTAGCTTATGCCGTGTGTGTAGACAGAGATGTTGAGCTCGGCCTTTATTATATGAAAAGGGCAGCAGAGCAGGGCCTTGCCGCGGCGCTTGAACAATTAGGTCGTTACTATGATGTTGGCCAGTTGGTGCAAGAAGATAAAGCGATGGCGGTAACCTATCTGAGAGAAGCAGCAGCACTTGGCAACTTAAATGCTCAATTAAGACTCGTAGATGTGTTTAATCAAGGCCACGGTAGCCCTAGAGATTATGAAGACGCCTATCGATGGTTGTTCCATTCCGCAGTTGCAGATAAAAAGCTACATAAGCGGATTCAGGTAGCACTAGGTCAACTGGCAAACAAAATGCCTGATAGTGTGGTCAAGCGTGCGAGATTGCCTATATAACCTGAACTCGGGATAACAACTTGTTCTCTAGCAGCTGCTATCCCTTACTACTGCGTTAAATTTGCTTGCAATAGGCCAGCTATTGGCGCACAAATTTGCCTTGTATTAAGAAATAACTTCTGGCTAGAGTGACACTACGCTTTTGAACTTAGTGATTTTAGTGGATTAACTTACTTCTTATCCCGAGTTCAGGTTGTATAACCTGAGGCTCAGGTTAACTCCGTTGGATCAATAGATATTACTTCAGCAGGTTTTGAGTGCAAAGTAAAAGCGGCGTAAGTGACGCCGCTTTGCTTGTTTCTAAATAAAGCTCGTAAAGTTAGCTTATTTCTTATCCAAATCTCAGGTTAAGTAATTTGCTGGCTGCTAAGCTTTGCACCAATTTGGCTTTCTTTATTCACATTTGGATCTTTAAGAACCGTTAACTTAGGCGGTTGTAACGCCAATACGCGGTCGCCTTCCTCTGGAAGCTTTTTCATGTCAGAGGTAAACGGGCGGATCAAGATGGGTTCCTCATCTTTGTTCTGCTCTGTGAGTACAAACAGCGGGATTGCTTCACTGTTAACCTCTTTATACTGTTCCCATTTAAACTCTTCTGAGATCCGCGTTACGCTCACTTTGCCGCCCTTAGCCATCATGCTACTTAGCTTGGCGTAATTACCTTCGTCACCAAACAAAATTTGGCGAGAAAGGAAAGTGGCGCTATCTTTGTTCGCCTTGGCGTGGTTAGTGGATGATTTGAGCGAATAAACACATTGATCGCCAAGTAAATGAGAAAAGTACTGTACACCTAAAGCGTTGTGATGACGGTTAGG
The DNA here is from genome assembly GCF_040104525.1 of Pseudoalteromonas sp. XMcav11-Q. Classification (NCBI taxonomy): domain Bacteria; kingdom Pseudomonadati; phylum Pseudomonadota; class Gammaproteobacteria; order Alteromonadales; family Pseudoalteromonadaceae; genus Pseudoalteromonas; species Pseudoalteromonas sp. XMcav11-Q. Next base: position 38,781 of record NZ_JBECOX010000008.1, on the reverse strand, counting down.
TGAAAGCGCTAGCACTGACTTTAAGCTGGTCAATGGGAGGTAACGCTCTGCATGTTCCGACTGTGGGTTACCATAGTAACAAGGCAGTCCGTCCATTCTCGCCATCTTGCAGTTTTCCCAAGCGGGATCGGAGAGGTAAACATCAATATTTTGGTCTTTTAAGCCTTTAGCCACCGCTCTAGCTACATGGTTTGCACCAATGATAAGTAAGGTATTGGGCTTTGGTTGACGCACTCCTAAAAGACGTGCGAAAGGCGTTGCCGTTAGGCTTTGTAGTACCACGGTGACAATGATGACGGTGAAGATAAGCGGCACCATTTTATCCGCATCTGCTATCTGTGATTTGGTCATACTCAACGCAAAAACTGAGCCTACCGCTGCAGCAACAATACCTCGAGGAGCTATCCAACTTAACAGAATACGAGACTTTATCGGTAAGTCTGTATTGAACGTCGATAAGAATATCGACAGTGGTCGAGCAATAAATAATACTACAGCTAGAAAGATAAAGACGTCAGTGTCTAACAGCATTAAATCTTCTAACTTGAGTCGTGCCGCGAGTAAGATAAATAAGCTCGAAATCAGGATCATTGAGAGATCTTCTTTAAATTCTAACACTGAGTCTATTTCCAAGTCATCTTGGTTAGCGAGCCAAATACCAAAGATAGTCACGGCTAGTAAACCCGACTCATGGCTCAGATGATTCGATAGCGTAAAGCTAAACAACACTAGCGCTAAAATGGCGAACTTGTGAAGCTCGAAAGGAAGCCACTCTTTTCTTATTAGGTAAGTGGTAAGGTAACCTGATGCGACGCCAATACTTATCCCCACACCAAGTGTTGATACGAGCGCCCACAGGGTATGACTGAAGATACCTTCGCCACCAACTAAAGAGACGGCTTCAAATACGAGTACCGCAAAGAGTGCACCAATTGGGTCTATGACTATACCTTCCCAACGTAAAATACGGTCTATGTCTTTGTCTGGGCGCATGGCGTTCAGCATCGGGGCAATAACTGTTGGACCAGTCACGACAAGTACTGCGCCCAAAACGGCGGCAACTTGCCAGTTAAGCTCCAGCACAAAAATTGCGGTCGTTGCTATCACCGCAAAGGTTGCTAACATCCCGATAGAACAAAGATTCCGTACAACCTTACCGATTCCTTTGAGTTCTTTAAAATGCAGGGTTAGTGAACCTTCAAAGAGGATTACAGCAACGGAAAGTGAGACGACGGGAAAGAGTAAATCCCCGAGTAAGGCATCTGGGTCCAGCGTGCCACTAAATGGCCCCAAAGCAAGACCTATAAGAAGTAAAAACAAAATTGCTGGAACCTTAAAGGCCCAAGCAAGCCATTGTGCTATTACAGAACATACTGCAATACCTGCAATGTAGATTGCTGACATAGATTCTCCCCGGTTGGATTATCCCAACATTTTTATCAGTATAGCTAGCATCCAGTTATAACACAGCGCGAATGAGGGTAAAGTGAATAAATTACTGAAAATAAGGTATTATAAAATTGATTTATGGTGGTCATAAATAATTAACATGGGATAGGGTTGCAATCTTACCCTTGCTTACGTTAAGGTAATAAACGTTCAAGGCGTGGAGTAAATCGCGCCGTCATTCACAATCTACTCATTACGCAATTATTCATTGCGGTACAGCCTTTCCGGCCGCACCAAACCATGGTGGCCCTGTTGGAAACGGCTCGACATCAAAGGTTAAGTACTTGATGTCACAATCAATCTTCTATTAGTGAAATGTCAGCCAGTTAACGATTGTTACTGCGTCTGGGTTTAGCATGTGTGGCGACATGATGGGACTAAGGTCTTCGCCGCCGCACGTCTGTTTGTTTTATCTATTTGCCGACTTTTTGGTCGATGCATTGCGCTTTCTGTTGTCTTCTAATAGGAGATATTTGGAGTACCAACTCGTGAGTGGGTGGTTAATTTAATGCAGGAATTTATGTCGATGAAACAGTCAAAACGTATAGTAATCAAGATCGGGAGTGCGTTGATCGCGCCAGAGCAAGATGGGTGTCGATCCCGCTATTTACTCAGCATCGCGCAATTCATCGTGCGTTGTCGAGCCCGAGGTATCGAAGTGATCCTCGTCTCTTCAGGTTCAGTCGCAGCAGGGTCGCACTTATTTCCAAACTCAGAGCAGCCGAGCATTGCGGTAAAAAAAGCGATGGCGGCAGCTGGCCAAACCGAGATGATGGCTACGTGGGACCGCTTCTTCGACTTTCCGTCGGCGCAGATATTGCTGACTCATGGCGACCTGCGTGACAGGGAGCGATATACCAGTATTCGTGAAACAATATTCACTTTACTCGATCATGGAATACTGCCTATTATCAATGAAAATGACACCGTGACCACAGACGATTTGAAGGTGGGAGATAACGATAATTTGTCTGCCATGGTAGCGGGGGCTGCAGATGCCGATGGGCTAATTATTTGCTCCGATGTCAGTGGTTTATATAACAAAAATCCTAATTTACACGCAGATGCAGAGCTGATCTCAGAAGTGACAGAGATCACTGAAGAAATCTACGATATGGCAGGTTGTCCAACGAGCAAGGTTGGCACCGGTGGTATGAAGACCAAAATTGAAGCTGCTGAAAAGGCGACGTCTCACGGTATAGATACTTATATTGTTAACGGCTTCGAAGAAACAACCTTTGAATTATTGTTAGCGGGAAAAAATCCAGGCACGGTATTTACAGCCTATGATAAACCGATGCAAGAAGCAGTGCATTGGATGACTCACACAGCATCAGAGCAAGGTGAGCTGGTCGTAGATAGCGATTATGGCTCAGGTGAAAATCAAGTGGTGGGTCAGTTAAGTGGCGATGAAATCACTGAAGTAAAAGGTGAGTTTTCTGTTGGAGATACCGTACTCGTGAGAAGCAAAGATGGTAAGCGCTTAGCCAAAGCAACCACCAATTACAGTAGCTGCCTATTAAACTTTTTAACTGAACATGAAGAGAATCCGATCAGCGAAAGAATTCAAGATAGTATCGGACCCGTTATTTCAGAACAAGATATTGCATTATTGGAGAAGTCATAAGACATGAGTTTAATCACAGATATTTCATCACAGGCTGCAAAAGCAGCGAAACAGTTAGCACTATTATCTACAGAGCAAAAAAATGCAGTGTTAGCAGATATGGCAAAAGGGATCCGTGATAACAGCGATGCCATTATTAAAGCCAATGAAGCTGACTTAGCTGCTGCTCGTGATAACCAGCTTAGCGACGCCATGATAGATAGATTAACGCTTAACCAAGCGCGGATTGAAAGCATGGCTGAGGGCATTGAGACTATCATTCAACTGGACGATCCAGTGGGTGCACGTAGAGACATGGGTGTAAGACCAAATGGCATTAAAATCAGTAAAATGCGAGTGCCACTTGGTGTTGTCTGCATGATTTATGAGGCGCGCCCCAATGTCACCGCTGACGCCGGTGCACTATGTTTTAAATCAGGTAATGGTGTTATTTTGCGTGGTGGTAAAGAAGCGTTATCAAGTTCTTTAGAGATCGCAAAAGCGATGCATCAGGCGCTCGAAAAACATAATCTACCTGCCGCGTTGGTTTCTGTTATTCCGGATCCAGACCGCGCGTTGTTAATGGAGCTGATGCAGCAAAAAGAATATATCGACCTTATCATCCCACGTGGCGGTGAGGGTCTAATCAATTTCGTTACTGAGAATAGTACGGTGCCAGTGATCCAGCATTTTAAGGGCGTGTGTCACTTGTATATAGATAAAGCGGCCGATCTCGATAAAGCAATGGCGCTTCTGTTAAACGGTAAAACGCAGCGTACTGGTGTATGTAATGCGCTTGAAGGGTTAATCGTTCATCAAGATATCGCTCCGACTTTTTTACCGAAAGTTGCTGCAGCACTAGCAGAAAGGGGTGTGAAAATTAATGCGTGTAAGCAAACCGTAGCTTATTTTGATAATGCAGTTGAGTTAAGCGATGACGAATTTGGCGAAGAATACTTGAGTCTTGAAATAGCGGTTCGTCAGGTTGCTGATTTTAATGCAGCGCTTGCACATATTGATCGCTTTGGTAGTCACCATACCGAAGTTATCTGTACGGAAGACAAAGCAGCTGCTGATTTGTTCCAACGCGGTGTAGATGCTTCCGTCGTGATGGTTAACGCCTCTTCACGCTTTAGTGATGGTTCAGCGTTAGGTTTAGGTGCCGAGATTGGTATTGCTACCACCAAATTGCACGCTTACGGACCTATGGGCTTGGAGTCGCTAACAACCGAAAAGTTTTTAGTGAATGGTGAAGGCCAAATCAGAGAATAATGAACTGATGCTGCTTGAGTAGATGGAAGAATTATACTCAGTGGTATACACAGAATGACATAAGTAACTGCAAAGCTCGGGTCGAAAGACTTGGGCTTTTTTCTTTTCGATTTAGAGGGTCAATTTTGTAAGAAGTGCGGAAAGTGGTGGAGCTAAGCAGGATCGAACTGCTGACCTCCTGCGTGCAAGGCAGGCGCTCTCCCAGCTGAGCTATAGCCCCACATTCCGTCAGTGGACGAAGCGAAATTTAATCATTTTTTATATTCCCGTCAACCCCAGACAAAAAATTTCGCTATTTTTTTATAGTCTTTGTTACACTGAACTGAAAATAAAACGAATTAAGCGAATTATGGTTCTGCGTCATATCTTTTCTATTCTCATTATTGGGCTGCTAGCGAGTTGTGCATCACAGCCTGATGAGCCTGAACTTATTATCGAAAAACAATCTCTTCATAAGCGTCTTTCGCCAACTGGTGATAAAGAATTTGCTTTCATTGTAACGGTACAAGCAACACCTCGAATGGAGCTGGATGCAAGTAAGCCAATATCAAGAAGAGAGTTAAAACGCTTTGCCGAGTTTGAGCGTATTGAAGATTCCCCCTCTCTAAAACTCAAGCTAGAAGAGCAAGCTGTCGCCTTATTAAAACCGGCTTTGATTGAGGCGGACTACTGTAATTCAGGTCATAAAATTACCGATGTATACTGGCGACAGCGTAGCGTTCAGTTACGAGGTAAGTGTTTGTGATCAGAAACAATCCAAGTGCACTTGCCGAGCGGCTCGCTCAGTTAGATATCAACTATCTCAATTATGAGCATCCACCGTTACATACTTGTCTAGATGCTGACAACTTGAAGTTAGAGAGAAAAGGGACGCGACTGAAAAATCTCTTCCTCCGAGATAACTATGGAAAGCGACACTTTCTTTTTATTATTCCTGCAGATAAGCAAGTCGACCTAAAAGCGCTGTCTAAATCTCAAGGGGTGTCGCGTTTAGGTTTTGCATCGACGGACAGATTAGCGAAGTATTTAGGGGTGGAACAAGGCTGTGTGTCAGTACTCACACTGCATAACGACAACGAGCAACGAGTCGAATTATGGCTTGATAGTGAACTGCAATCTGCGCACTTATGGCAGTGCCATCCCCTAGTGAATACTAAAACTTGGGTGTTAACGCTCGAAGATTTAAAGCGCTTTTGGCAAGTCACAGGACATTCACCTCACTGGGTTGACTGTGTTTCTCAAACTCAGAGCTAAGCCGACTGTACAAACGATAAAAAGTGACGCACAAAACCAAGCGATACCAGCTTGCTCATAAATCAAACCCGGAAGGTAAGATCCCAGCACGCCTCCGGAATAATAAAATGAAACATAAGCGCCATTGGTGACGGTTGCAGGTGCCTGACTAATACTGTTGGCTAATGGTGCAGCGGTAGAATGGATCACAAACATACAGCCGCAGAACAGCGTAAATAAGACTACAAAAAAGAACACAGACGCCACGGGTAATAGCGCAATGGTTGCAGCGTAGACTAAAAACATCACAGCTAAAAATCGCCAGGTAGAATGAAATTTACTTTGTAGCCAAGGTGTAACAATAGACCCTAAAGCACCAACCAAATAGCCTGTATAGACCCAGCCCACTTTACTGGGATCGGTTAAATTAAAGTCGTACTTGAGTATAAACGGTAAAAAGTTGAGTAGCCCCGCGAAGCAGAAAAACATACAAAATACAGAGCTGTATAATCTCACTAGGCGCGATTGCTTGAGTGGTGCCAGGTAGTCTCTGATCCTTGTCGCGTGAATTATTGGTGGTTTGTTCTTGCTGGCTCGAATGCTAAATGCCAGCACAATCAATAACAATGCGTTTAGGTAATAGAAACTTTGCCACTCAAACCAGACAGTAAAGTTGGCCGCAAGTGTACGGCCAAAATAACCTCCGGCTATGGTACTTCCGATGTACAAGCTCATGTTTCTTTTCAACTGTGAGCCACTAAACTGTTGGCCGATATAACCCGTCATCGCAGTGAGTGCAGCAGGTAATAATAACCCTTGAATTAACCGAGTAAACAAGAGCCCTGAAAACGAAGTCATTGAAGCAAATGCTAAACTGCTGAGTGCCAAGAGCAGCATGGTCCATTTTAAAATGCGCAGCGGATTGGACTTTGCCAGCAATAATCCGTAGCAGATTGGCGCGATAGCCAGAGGTAGCATAGTTGCTGACATCAGCATGCCCGCATCTGACGCTGACACATTAAATTGCTCCGCAAACTCAGCCAGCAGCGGCTGCGGTGCATAGAGCACAAAAAAAATGGTAACGGAGCAAAGCAGTAGATGAATGACAGGCATTAAGCTATAAGGCTTTTTATTTCGATGAGTTAGCTTAAATTAAAGCAAACTAGATGACAATTTTTTGCGCTAAATCACGGTGTGCAACAATAATTTTGGTAGTTTTACATTAGATTGACCGATTCCTCTCTGGTCAATCGAAATTGCTGAGTTAAAATAGTGAAAAGTCTATTTTACGGAGTTGCATGATGGGTTCACTGCAAGATCAGTTGCTAAAAGCAGGCCTAACAACTGAGCACAAGGCGAAAGTTGCAAAAACACAAAAGCGTAAACAGCAGAAGAAAAAGAAAAAGGGCGCAACGAGCGACCAAACAGACCTTCAAAAACATATTGAGCAGACAAAGCTTGAGCAGCAAAAGCGTGCCGAAGAGCTAAATAAAGCGAAGCAAGAAACGCTAAAAGATAAAGAGCAAATTGCTCGCGTGAAGCAGATCTTAGAACACCATAACCAAGATGAGATCCGCGGTAATGTGACTTTTAACTTCACATATCAAAATAAGGTGAAGGAGTTAGAAGTTAATTCCGAAACACAAAAAGCGCTATCAAAGGGGCGTTTAGCGATTTGTGTTTTAGAAGGGCAATTCTATGTGCTACAAGATGAACCTGCTAGAAAGATTGCAGAGGTAGACGAGAAGTATATCGTTTTCCATGTTGAGGACAACCAGCAAGGTGATGAGGATGATCCTTACGCTGACTTTGAAGTCCCAGATGATTTGATGTGGTAGTGATTAGGCTTTAGGTCAAACTTTAGTCTACACTGACTTACAACGTTAACCGTCAATAAAAAGAGTAATGATATGAGCAAGATGAAAAAACTACTAGTAGGGACTACGGTGGCAATTTGCGCACTAGGTTCAGCAAGTTCAATGGCTGCAGATGGTAAAGCATTGTATACAGCAAAGATGTGCCAAACCTGTCATGGTGCAGAAGGTAAAGCACCGATCATGCCTCTGTATCCAAAGGTAAATGGTCAAAGCAAAGAGTATTTAGCGGCGCAAATGAAAGATATCAAATCAGGTAAACGTAATAACGGTATGACAGCAGCAATGAAGGCGATGATTGCTAATGTCACTGACGCTGAAATCGATGCGATTGCAGAGTATCTATCTAAAGTTGAATAACATCAAAGTTAGATATCAAAGATGATAAAAAACCACCGTTCGCGGTGGTTTTTAGTTGAAGATATAATTAAGCTAATTTAGACTTCTATACATCCAAATGTGGAGTCAATAAGGGATCCCCATGTTCGAATTACCTCAGTTAAATTTAAAAGACAAAGTAAGCGCAGAAGAATGGCAGCTGCGTGTTGACCTTGCCGCTTGCTATCGACTGGTTGAGCACTTTCGTTGGGGAGATCTAATTTATACGCATATGTCGGCGCGTTTGCCGGGTACGGATCATTATTTAGTAAACGCCTTTGGCCTGACCTTTGATGAAGTCACCGCTTCTAATTTGGTGAAGGTCGATCTTGAAGGGAATATTCTTGATGATACACCATTTAAGATTAATCCAGCGGGCTTTACCATTCACAGTGCAATCCATGAGGTGCGAGAAGATGCGCATTGCGTTATCCACCTCCATACCAAAGAGACGATCGCAGTCGCAAGTGTAGAATGTGGTTTATTGCCTTTGAGTCAGCATAGTATGTTCTCCTTACCATCACTGTCGTATCACGGCTATGAAGGCTTAGCAGTGAATATGGATGAAAAAAAGCGCTTGCAAGATGACTTAGGTACAACCAATCATATGCTGCTGGTGAACCATGGTGGTTTAACTGTTGGACCAACGGTAGGCGATGCCTTTATGCGTTTTTATGATTTACAGCGTGCATGCGAGATTCAAGTTGCGATTCAAGCAACGGGACAACAAGCCGTACCTGTACCACAACCGATTATTGATAACATATATAACCAAGCGAATGTCGTGCATAGCGGTAGCACCGGTGGTCAATTAGCATGGCCCGCAATGCTTCGTAAAGCTTACCGCCTAGACCCAAGCTTTGCTCAATAGGAGTCAACATGAAAGTTAATCGCGTCGAAGTCTTCGATATTCATTGTCCAGATAGACCTGCTTGGACACCCGTTTTTGTTCGTATTCACACCGATGAAGGCATTTCAGGGGTTGGTGAAGCTGGGCTTGCATACGACCTCGGCCACAGCGCTGCGGCCAGTATGATCAAAGAAATGGCTGAAGCCTTTTTGATTGGTCACGACCCGTTTCAAACCGAGCTGCTTTGGTCGCGTATGCTCAGAGAAAGTTTTTGGGGTTTAGGTGGTGGACCTGTGGTGTATGCGGCGATGTCAGCAATAGATACCGCGCTTTGGGATATTAAAGGTAAAGCCTTAAACCTACCTGTTTATCAATTGCTTGGTGGTAAAGTGAACCCTGAGCTTCGCACCTATGCCTCGCAATTACAGTTTGACTGGGATAGCGAGTTTAAAGCACTAGTTCAACCACACGAATATGCTGAAGCGGCTCACAAAGCCATTGCTGAAGGGTACGATGCGGTTAAAGTTGACCCAATTCAGTACGATAAAGATGGTAACACCTATTACGATAGAACTAAGCTTATCTCGCGCGCGGAAATGAAATTATACCGTGCAAGAATGAAAGCAATACGTGAAGCGGTAGGTGATGAAGTGGACATTATTTTTGAGTGCCACAGCTTACCAGGCGCGACATCAGCCATTCAAATTGCAGACATCGCTGAAGAATTTGATTGTATGTATTATGAAGAGCCAGTGAATTATCTTAACCACTCTTTACATGCAAAGGTAGCCAACAAGACCTCTGTGCCAATCGCTGGTGGGGAACGTTTATATAATCGCTGGGGTGTTCGCCCTTATTTTGAAGATCAAAGTATTGATGTACTGCAGCCAGATATTGGCCTATGTGGTGGCTTTACGGAAACTAAGAAGGTATGTGATTACGCTGATATCTTTGATATCCGTATTCAGGCGCACGTCTGTGGCGGCCCGGTAGCAACCGCAGCTTCATTACACTTGGAAACCGCGATCCCAAACTTCCTGATCCATGAGCACCATACTTACGCAATCAAAAAGTGGAACAGAGAGCTATGCTTGCAAGACCCACAGCCTAAGAATGGTATCTTTACAGTGTCAGAAGAACCGGGGCTTGGTATTGAGCTAAACGATGAAATCGTGATGCGCTCAGCCCGTGTTGAAATTAAGTAGGTATCTGACGCTCAACGTAAATACCTGAGTTTGGAATAACAGTTAGCTCTTACTATGGTTATTCTTAGACTCAATCAGATACAAAAAAACCCAAGCAGAGCTTGGGTTTTTTCATCTAAGCCAGAGTTATTATTTTAACAATGACTCAGTTAATACTGGGCGAATTTCTTTTACAATCGCTTGGCAAAGCTTAGGTGCGCCACAGATGATGTTGCCGCTACGGTTAAAGTTAGCACCGCCTGCAAAATCAGTGACCATACCGCCTGCTTCTTTTACTAACAGCTCACCGGCTGCTGTATCCCAAGGCTTAAGGCCAATTTCAAAGAAGCCATCCATACGACCTGCAGCAACATATGCCATGTCTAAAGCTGCAGAGCCCGCACGGCGGATATCAGCTGTATGAATGAATAATGCTTTGAACGCTTCTAGGTAGGCATCCATGTGGTGCTTTTGCTTGAAAGGGAAACCTGTTGCAAGCACAGTACCTTGTAATTCAATAGACTTAGATACACGAATACGTTTGTTGTTTAGCTGTGCGCCTTGGCCACGAGAAGCAGTAAATAATTCGTCGCGGATTGGATCGTATACAACAGCTTGCTCTACGCGACCTTTAACTCTTAGCGCGATAGAAACAGCATAATGAGGGATACCTTTAACGAAGTTAGTTGTACCGTCTAGAGGATCGATAACCCAAAGGTAGTCTGCATCTTTGCCTTCGTGATGACCAAATTCTTCACCAACAATAGCGTGATCAGGGTAAGATTTTAAAATTGTGTCACGAACGATTGATTCCGCATCTTTATCGATGTTAGTTACTAAATCATTTGTGCCTTTTTGAGTAGCTTCAACGCGCGATAAATCTTCACTTGCACGTAGGATAATCTTACCTGCGTTACGCGCAGCGCGTACCGCAATGTTCAACATTGGATGCATAGCATTACCTTTAGGTTGTAAAAGAACAGGATCATTTTGAGCCGGCGTATTCTAGCGGTTTTTTCTCTAAAGTAAATAACCAATTGTGAATTTCTCTGGTTGTTTTTTGTACTTCGTTGCTACATAAAGATTTTTAATTTCTGGTTGTGGAGCTTGGAAAAACGCAAATTAGATATGCTACACTGCGCCATTATTTTTGTTTGAGACTCGTGTAAATGGCTTTAGAAGATATTCGAATTGTATTAGTGAACACCTCACACTCTGGCAATATTGGCTCTGTTGCGAGAGCGATGAAGACGATGGGGTTATCTAAGCTTTACTTAGTTGACCCTGCATGTGAAGTGGACAGCCATGCAAGTGCATTGGCGGCTGGCGCAACCGACGTGTTGGGTGCAGCGACTAAAGTCGATACACTTCAAGAGGCGATTGCTGATTGCGCTTTAACTATTGGCACGAGTGCGCGCTCACGCACTTTGTCGTGGCCAATGGTAGACCCGCGTGAGTGTGCACAAAAATTGGTTGCTGAATCGGTGAATGGCCCAGTTGCATTGGTATTTGGTCGAGAAAACAGTGGCTTGTCGAACGAAGAGCTGCAGTTATGCAACTATCACGTATGTATTCCGGCTAATCCTGAGTATAGCTCGCTTAATCTTGCGATGGCAGTGCAAACGTTGGCCTACGAAACGCGTATGACATACTTAGACACGCAACAAAAGCAGCCAGAAGAAGTGGATGAAACGATTTACCCATCATCAAAGCAGATGGAGTTATTCTACGAGCATCTTGAAAATACCCTGAATGACACTGGCTTTATCATCAAACAGCATCCGGGCATGGTAATGACCAAGCTAAAGCGTTTGTTCAACCGTGCTAGACCGGAAGATCAAGAACTTAATATTCTACGTGGGATCCTAAGTTCGATAGATAAATCTACTAACAAGTAAACCAGACAAGATGCAGTATTGGCCAACTCAGCGCGCCAATACTGTTATATTTCTATTGTCTAAATATTAACCATTCCTTTTGTGAAATCTTGCATAAATCTTCATCACTAATACTTGACTAAAATACTCAGGTAATTACAATATCCATAATACCTGATTAAATTACTCAGGTATTTCGGGTAGGCATACGAGGGTTACAGATTTAAAGCCGTTATTATGCTTGGTTAATACTTGACTATCTTAGTCAAGTAATTAAAATTTGCAGCTTGGTAAATTAGCGGGGGCTATGCATGAAACTGACATCAAAAGGCAGATACGCCGTGACAGCAATGTTAGATGTTGCGTTACACGCAAGTATTGGCCCTGTTCCACTAGCCGATATCTCTGAACGACAAGAGATTTCGCTATCTTACCTTGAACAATTATTTGCCCGTCTACGTAAACATGGCTTAGTTAGCTCTGTACGTGGTCCAGGCGGCGGCTACTTATTGGGCCGTGATGCACACACAATTTCCGTTGGTGATGTGATTAATGCTGTTGACGAGTCCGTTGACGCAACACGTTGTCACGGCGAAGGCGGCGGTTGCCAAAGCGGTATGCGCTGTCTAACTCATTCATTGTGGTCTGATTTAAGTGTGCGAATTGAAGAATTTTTAAACAGTATTTCCCTAGCCGAGTTAGTCGCCGACGCGGATGTTCAATCCGTAGCAACGCGGCAAGATAAGCACGTTAAACGTGTTATCGAGCAATTAGACAATATTCAAGTGAGCTGTCAACTCTAGGTTGACGTCAAGCGGAGAGATAAATGAAATTACCGATATATCTAGATTATGCAGCAACCGCTCCGGTTGATCAGCGTGTTGCAGACGAGATGATGCAGTGCCTGACAATGGATGGTAACTTTGGTAATCCAGCTTCTCGTTCACACCGTTTCGGTTGGCAAGCAGAAGAACTGGTTGATCAGGCGCGTAATGATATCGCTGATTTAATCAACGCTGATCCGCGTGAAATCGTTTTCACATCTGGTGCAACTGAGTCAAACAACCTTGCAATCAAAGGTGCTGCACAGTTCTATAAAAAGAAAGGTAAGCACATCATCACCGTTCGTACTGAACATAAAGCAGTACTAGACACCTGCCGTGAGCTTGAGCGTCAAGGCTTTGAAGTGACGTATATGGATGTTGAAGACAACGGCTTACTTGACTTGAAAAAGCTTGAAGCAACCATGCGCGAAGACACTGTTTTAGTGAGCGTAATGCACGTTAATAACGAGCTAGGTGTTATTCAAGATATCGCGACTATCGGTGAGATGTGTCGTGAGCGCAAGATCATGTTCCATGTTGATGCGGCACAAAGCGCTGGCAAGGTACTAATCGACCTACAAACATTGAAAGTAGACTTTATGTCATTTTCTGGCCACAAAGTTTATGGCCCTAAAGGTATCGGTGCGTTGTACGTACGCCGTAAACCACGTGCGCGTTTAGAAGCACAAATGCACGGTGGTGGTCATGAGCGCGGTATGCGTTCAGGTACTCTTGCTACTCACCAAATCGTGGGTATGGGCACAGCATTTAGAATTGCTAAGCAAGACTTTGAAAAAGACCATGCACACATCAGTGCGCTTCGTCAGCGCCTATTGGACGGCCTAATGGATATGGACGAAGTTTATTTTAATGGTGCTATCGACCAATCAGTACCTGGCATTGTAAACATTAGCTTCAACTTTGTTGAAGGTGAAAGTCTACTAATGGCAGTTAAAGACATTGCGGTTTCTTCAGGTTCTGCATGTACATCGGCGAGCTTAGAGCCATCTTATGTACTGCGTGCTCTAGGTCGTAATGACGAATTAGCACACAGCTCTATCCGCTTCAGTATTGGTCGTTTTACGACAGAAGAAGAGATCGATTACACCGTCAATCTTCTTAAGAATTCTATTGGTCGCTTACGTGAGATGTCACCGCTTTGGGAAATGCACCAAGATGGCATCGACTTAGATAGCGTTGAATGGGCACACCATTAAGCAAGTTTTAGCCGCTGGCTGGATACTATCCAGCCGCAAGCAGGTAGTGAGGAAATAGTTATGGCTTACAGTGATAAAGTTATCGACCACGTTGAGAATCCACGTAACGTAGGTTCTTTAGACAAGAACGATCCAAGCGTAGCAACGGGCATGGTGGGGGCACCTGCATGTGGCGACGTAATGAAACTACAAATTAAAGTGTCAAAAGAAGGCATCATCGAAGATGCGAAATTCAAGACATATGGTTGTGGCAGCGCGATTGCATCATCATCCCTTGTGACTGAGTGGGTGAAAGGTAAATCGTTAGAAGAAGCTTCTACTATCAAAAACACTGATATCAGTGCTGAGCTTGAGTTGCCACCAGTGAAAATCCACTGCTCAATTTTGGCAGAAGATGCGATTCAAGCTGCGATTGCAGATTATAAGAGTAAACAAGCGAAGTAAGAGACTATTATGGCAGTGACGTTAACAGATGCAGCCGCTAATCGCGTATTAGCCTTTTTGAGTAACCGTGGAAAAGGCATAGGGCTGCGCGTTGGTATTAAAACCACGGGCTGTTCAGGTCTTGCTTATGTTCTCGAATTTGTCGACGATTTAGATGAAGGCGATGAAGTATTTGAAGACAAAGATGTCAAAATCATCGTTGATGCAAAAAGCTTAGTTTATATCGACGGCACAGAGCTTGATTACACAAAAGAAGGTCTGAATGAAGGGTTTAAATTCAATAACCCAAATCAGAAAGACGAATGTGGCTGTGGCGAAAGCTTCACCGTATAGTTTGCAACAGTGAATAGCTTAAAGCCCTGCCTTGGTGGGGCTTTGCTGTATTAGGTGCGTATGCGTTATTTTGAATTATTTGATTTACCTGTTGATTATCACGTTGATTTAAACAAACTAAATCAAGGTTATTTAGAGCTACAGCGTGCAGTTCACCCAGATAGATTTGCTGGTAAAAGTGAGCGTGAGAAGTTGCTCGCGGTACAGAAAACCGCAGAGATCAATGACGCGCTAGCGGTGCTCAAACACCCAGTTAAACGCGCCGAGTATATGCTAAGCGAAAAGGGTGTAGACATACGTGCAGAGCAACAAACGTTGCAAGATCCGATGTTTTTAATGCAACAGATGGAGCTGCGCGAAGCATTAGAAGAATTACCTGATGCGGCGGATCCTGACAGCGCGATTACAGAGTTCGAAACACAGATTAAAGCGTTAGATACAAAGTTTAGCGCTTCCCTTGCCGAGCAGCTTCAAAGCGATGACATGAGCACATTAGAAGCCGCAGCAGACAATATTCGTAAGCTAAAGTTTGTCTACAAGTTACGCGACGAATTAGCACGTATCGAAGATGAATTATTCGATTGATGATGTGTAGCATCAACAAACGTTAAAGTGAAAAGAGCATTATGGCATTATTGCAAATTGCTGAGCCGGGGCAGAGCGCGGCACCTCATGAGCATAAATTAGCGATTGGTATTGACTTAGGTACCACGAACTCTCTTGTGGCAACAGTACAAAGTGGCGAAACGAAGACTCTTAGCGATTTAATGGGTAAACCTATGCTGCCGTCGGTAGTAAGGTACACCGACTCAGAGGTTATTGTTGGTGAACAAGCCCAAGCTGCTTCTGCTGAAGACCCGACTAATACGCTTATTTCTGTAAAACGTTTTTTAGGTAAAACGCAATCTGAAATAGAACAAAGCTATGGTCAGTTGCCTTATAATTTTGTCGATAATAACGGTTCGCTTGCTATTGAAACCGTAGCTGGCGCTGTAAGCCCAGTGCAAGCCTCCGCTGAAATTTTAAAAACATTACACCAACGTGCTATTGATAGCTTTGCTGGTGAGGATGTAATGGGCGCGGTGATCACTGTACCTGCATATTTTGATGATGCACAAAGGCAAAGTACAAAAGACGCAGCCGAGCTTGCTGGTCTAAAAGTATTAAGACTTCTCAATGAGCCGACTGCAGCTGCAGTAGCTTACGGCCTAGACTCTGGTCAAGAAGGCGTGATCGCGGTTTATGACCTTGGTGGTGGTACGTTTGATATTTCTATCTTACGCTTAAACCAAGGAGTGTTTGAGGTATTATCAACCGGTGGTGATTCAAGCCTCGGTGGTGATGACTTTGATTCATTGTTGGTCGATTTCTTTAAACAGCAAACGCAGCTATTTGATTTAAACCCAAAAGAGCTACGCTTGTTTATCAATAAGGCAAGAGCCTGTAAAGAAGCGCTTTCAAGCTATGAAACGGTAAACGTAGAGCTACCAGTTCGCGAGCAAAAGTTGGTTGTTACGATCACGCGTCAAGCATTTGCTGAAATGGCAATGCCTTTAGTTAAAAAGACTTTACGCTCTTGTCGCCGCGCGTTAAAAGACGCCGGTGTCACAGCAGAAGAAGTCTTGCAGGTTGTGATGGTCGGTGGTTCGACTCGTATGCCAGTGGTGCGTGAAGAAGTCGGGAGTTTCTTTGCCAAAGAGCCGCTAACATCAATCGATCCAGACCGTGTGGTGGCATTAGGTGCTGCTATCCAAGCTGATATTTTAGTGGGTAACAAGCCTGACTCTGATATGTTACTGCTTGATGTATTGCCATTGTCTTTAGGCCTAGAAACTATGGGTGGATTGGTTGAAAAAATCATTCCGCGCAATACCACTATTCCTGTTGCACGTGCACAAGAGTTTACCACTTTTAAAGATGGTCAAACCGCTATGTCATTGCATGTATTGCAAGGTGAGCGTGAACTCGTTGATGATTGTCGTAGCTTAGCTAAATTTAGTCTAAAAGGCATTCCACCAATGGCGGCAGGCGCTGCGCATATTCGAGTCACTTTTAGAGTTGACGCTGATGGTCTATTGAGTGTTTCGGCTGAAGAAAAGTCGACAGGCGTGCAGGCTGAGATCCAGGTAAAACCGTCGTTTGGTTTGAGCGATGACCAAGTAGCACAAATGCTAAAAGATTCGATGAGCAATGCCAAAGAAGACATGAGCGCTCGTATGCTTAAAGAGCAGCAGGTTGAAGCACTGCGTGTATTAGAAGCGTTAGAGGCATCGCTTGCAACGGATGGTCATTTGTTGGCAGAAGATGAGCTCAATACACTGCGCGGTGCAATGACTGAACTTGCACAAATTCGCGAAAGTGCAGACAATCCAGAGCAGATTAAAAAGGCGATCGAAGAAGTCGATCAGGCGAGTAGTGATTTTGCTTCACGCCGTATGGATGAATCAATTAAAAAGGCACTGCAAGGGCAGTCGGTAGACGAGGTGTAATATGCCACAAATTATCTTTTTACCCCATGAAGAGTTATGTCCGGAAGGTGCTGCAATCGAAGCGAAAACGGGTGAAACTGTACTCGATGTGGCTTTGAAAAACGGAATTAGTATTCCACATGCCTGTGAAAAATCATGTGCATGTACTACGTGCCATATCGTTGTTCGTGAAGGTTTTGACTCGCTGGAAGAAAGCGATGAGTTAGAAGATGACATGCTAGATAAAGCATGGGGTCTCGAAGCTGAGTCTCGTTTGGGTTGCCAAGCGATAATTAGTGATGAAGACTTAGTGGTTGAAATTCCAAAGTACAATCTCAATATCGTTAATGAAGACCATTAAGTGCTGCTAACAACCTAGGTTGTTACTGACAAATTTAATAAAGCCGTAGTCTTATACTACGGCTTTTTGCTTTTCTAGGAGGAACGCTATGTCACTCATCAGTAACCCCGAATTTTCACTTATCTATGGCCAAGCACATCATAGTAAAACGCATGTCGATGTGGTTAATCCTGCAACTGGAGAGCACCTTGCTCAGGTTTCGGAGGCGGATAATCAGGCTGCCGATAAAGCGCTGCAAGCAGCGGCTGAAACCTTCGAAAAACTCGCTAGCACGACAGCACATGCCCGTAGTCAAGTACTTAGAAAATGGTACGAATTGGTAATAGAGCATCGCCAGGCCTTGGCTGAAATCGTCACTAAGGAACAAGGCAAACCGCTTAAGGAGGCACTTGCCGAGGCGGATTATGCTGCAGGATTTATTGAATGGTATAGCGAAGAAGCCAAGCGCGCCTATGGTCAGGTTATTCCCAGTCATTCTCAATCACATGAGCTAACTACAATCAGGCAAGGGGTTGGTGTTGTACTTGGGATCACACCGTGGAATTTTCCACTGGCGATGATCACCAGAAAAGTAGCACCAGCTTATGCAGCAGGCTGTAGTTTTATTTTAAAGCCCTCTGAGAAAACTCCTCTTGCGGCCATCGCCCTTGCAAAGCTGGCTATTCAGGCTGGAATGGAAGTTGGCGCTTTTCAGGTGTTAGTGACTAACGACTCTAAAGGGTTAGTAGCACACCTTACTGAGTCACCACAAGTGCGAAAACTCACGTTTACGGGATCAACACAAGTGGGGAGTGCGTTGTTAAAGCAATGTGCCGACACAGTGAAAAGAACGTCAATGGAGCTTGGTGGTAATGCACCATTTATTGTTTTCGACAGCGCTGATGTTGAGCAAGCGGTAAGTGGTTTGATGGCAGCGAAGTTCAGAAATGCAGGACAAACTTGTGTGGCCGCAAATCGTGTGTTTGTCGCGAAAGGTATCTCGGCAGAGCTACTCAATACACTCACTCAGCAGGTTAGCACGCTCACCTTGGGAAATGGTCTAGAGCAGGGTATTGATATTGGTCCACTCATTTCACTTGAAGCCAAACAAAAAGCACAGCAGTTGTTAGAAGATGCGTTAGCTAAAGGTGCGAGCATCGCTTATCAAGGTGATAAACAAAGCGGCCAATTTATGGCACCGGTAGTTATCACGGGTGTAAATAGCACCATGCGGATCTTCCATGAAGAAATTTTTGCACCGATTGTCAGCATTATTGATTTTGAGAGTGAAGATGAAGTGGTAAGAATGGCAAACTCTGTGCCAGAAGGGCTTGCTGCTTATTTTTATTCGAATGATGGCAATCAAATAAGGCGAGTAAGTCATGCGCTTGAGTATGGCATGGTTGGGATTAATGAAGGGATCATATCCAATCCAGTAGCGCCTTTTGGTGGTGTGAAGTTTTCAGGTCTTGGTCGAGAAGGGGCACAGGAAGGATTGCTTGAATACCAAGAAATAAAGTACTTATGTCAAAAGTTTAGCTAGTTCACACTGGTGTAAGACTAATTGCGAGGACGTCTTTCCTCGCAATTGCTTTTATTCTGCGCAAAAGCTCAGTACACTTACCCGCTTATTTGAGTTTTGATATTTTTTCAATGATAGGAATCGAACAACCCCCTAAGCTGATCATTTTGGCAGGTGGATTAGGAAGCCGCTTTGGTGGTAATAAGCAGGTTGCTGAGCTGCCAAGTATCGATAAAAGCATTATGGAATTGAGCATAATTGACGCGCATCATGCTGGTGTGCAAGATGTTATTTTGATCATCAATGACAAAGTGCGAAGCCTAATCGAAAATGTGATATTGCCACGATTGCCGAAGGCGCTGAACATTACTTTAGTGCAGCAGCGGCTTAGCGATATTCCGAATGAATTTATCGACTGTTTGGCAGGGCGAGAAAAACCATGGGGCACAGGACATGCGCTGCTGTGTGCAAAACCATACGTTGATAAGCCTGCGATAGTTATTACGGCGGATGATTATTACGGGCCAGATGCATTTGAGCAGCTTGTTGAACATTTTCAGCATCATAGCAATATGGCGATGGTCGCATACCCAATTATAAATACCTTATCAGATCAAGGTGGAGTAAACCGTGGCGTTTGTCAGGTACAAGCGCAACAACTACACTCGGTTGAAGAGGCATTGGATATTCGCTTTGAAAACGGTGAGTTGTCAGGTGATATTGCAGGTAAGCGGTGTAAGATAGCAAGCTCTGCACTTGCTTCGATGACCTGCTGGGGTGTGACGCCGTCACTTTTTGATTCATTAGAAGCCGGGTTTAATGCGTTTTTAAGGAATTATGACAACGGTGTCAAAAAAGAGTATTATCTGCCAGATTGTATCCAACACAGTATCAATAAGGGCCGACAAACCGTGTCGGTCTACCAAGCTAAATCACATTGGTACGGTATAACTTATAAGAGCGAACTAGACATTGTCGCGAGAAAGATTTATGAAGCACGTCAAGGAAGATAATCATCTCCACACAACTACATCCGACTTAACTCCTTTTGAGGTGAATATGGAGTATCAAGCCGTTGCGCAACAACTTGCTGATGAATACGGTCTCATTAGTGAAGAAGCTAAAATGAAGCCGATCGGTAGTGGCCATATCAACACGACTATGCTGTTGCAGGACAACCACAAAACCATGGTGGTACAAAAGCTAAATACCACGGTATTTCCAAACCCTTTGCATCTTGTTGAAAATGCGCGAGCGATTGAACAGCACTTAACAGCAAAAGCCTTAAATGGTGAATATAGTCTCGCTATCATAAAGCATCTAGCGACGAGTTCAGGCCAATATTTAGTCGATATTAATGATGAAGTTTGGCGTGCGCTTGCATTTATTGGCCGCAGTTATAGCGAAGACGTAGTGGCAAACGAACAACAAGCATTAACGGCTGCAAACGCCTTTGGGCAGTTTGCACATGCGCTAAATGATTTTGATGCGGCGCAGTTACATCATGTCATTCCAAATTTTCATAACTTGGCGATGCGTATTGATGCATTTAACCAAGTGCTAGCGAAAGACGAGCATGGTCGAGCGGACAAGTGCAGTGATGTTATCGCTGCTTTTCAGCAGCAATTTGCGCTTGCAGAAGAGCTGCAGCAGGCACAAAAACAAGTGCCACTTAGAGCTTGCCACAACGATACCAAAATCAACAACATGCTGTTTTCAACACAGAGTGATGCAGCGCGAGCCGTTATTGACTTAGATACTTGTATGCCAGGTAACTGGTTATTTGATTTTGGCGATATGGTGCGTACCTTCTGTTCGCCAGAAGCTGAAGACTCAACGAACTTGAGTAATGTGCAGGTAAGAGAAAATATCTTTGCTGCGCTGGCGCAAGGGTATATTGAACCGTTACAAGACAGTGTGACTGAAGCAGAAAAAGACAGCTTTATTCTTGGCGCCAAAGTGATGCCATTCATGATAGGTCTGAGATTTTTAACAGATCACTTAGATGGAGATAATTATTTTGCAACCCACAGAGCCAATCATAATCTCGACCGTGCGAAGAACCAGTTTGCGTTGTATTCCAGTGTGCTAGAAAAAGAGGATTGTCTGAATAATATTATCAGGGCAATTTAACAGTTTAATATATTTTAAGAAAAAGCGCTTCAAGCGCTTTTTTTGCGGCTTTATCGCAATGTTTTGAACCTAAGATTGGGATAGGTTAGCTTGATAGCGAGCAGTATTAGTGCTGTTAAGAAGTATCGTTTAGGAGTAAGAATGAAAAATATAAACCGCCGCGACTTTTTAAAAGCCGCAGGAGCGGCAGCGGCTGCGAGTGTAGTAGCTGGGTGCGCAAGTTCTAATCAAAATAACAGCGTTGTACCTAAGCAACAAGGCCGCTCTGTCATTGGGCTCGTAGCACCAAAAATGGACGTGGTTCGGGTAGGTTTTATTGGGGTTGGCCAACGTGGCTATGGTCATGTAAAGCGCATGAGTCACATCGATGGTGCACGTATTGTCGCGATTTGTGATACCCATGATGAAGTGCTTGAAAAATCGGCTGACTATCTTGTGCGCGAGCGAGGTTTGCCGAAACCTGCGCTGTATCGTGGTGGTGACTTAGCTTATCAAGAAATGCTTAACCGGGATGATATTGACATCGTTATAATTTCAACACCCTGGAAATGGCACGCGCCGATGGCAATTGATACCATGAATAGCGGTAAGCACGCGTTTGTTGAAGTGCCTTTAGCGTTGACCGTTGAAGAAATGTGGCAGATAGTCGACACCGCAGAGCGCACGCAAAAGAACTGTATGATGATGGAAAATGTCAATTACGGTCGCGATGAGTTGATGGTACTGAATATGGTTCGCCAAGGTGTATTCGGTGAGTTATTGCATGGTGAAGCTGCATATATTCATGAGCTACGTTGGCAGATGAAGGAAATTGAGCACAAGACCGGCTCATGGCGTACACACTGGCATACTAAGCGAGATGGTAACCTATATCCAACTCATGGTTTAGGTCCAGTATCTCAGTACATGAATATTAACCGCGGTGATCGTTTTGATTACTTAACTTCTATGAGTTCTCCGGCCCTAGGTCGTGCAGCCTATGCAAAACGCGAATTTCCGGCAGATCATGAACGCAATCAACTACATTATATTGCGGGTGATATGAATACCACGATGATTAAGACCATCAAAGGACGCAGTATCATGGTACAACATGATACGACCACGCCTAGGCCTTATTCTCGTCACAATCTAATTCAAGGAACTAATGGGGTCTTTGCTGGTTTCCCTAATCGTATCGCGTTAGAGCAAGGTGGTACTAAGAGCTTCCATGAATGGGATTACGAAATGGATCCTTGGTATGAACAATACGATCATCCGCTTTGGACTAAAATGGGTGAAGAAGCGCAGCGCAATGGTGGTCATGGTGGTATGGACTTTTTAATGTTCTGGCGCATGATCTATTGCCTGCGTAATGGTGAGGCGCTAGATCAAGACGTATACGACGGTGCCGCTTGGTCGGTAATTTCTCCATTATCGGCTCAATCAGTCGCTAATCGCAGTGAATCATTGAGTATTCCAGACTTTACCCGTGGAGCGTGGAAAACCGCTAAGCCATTGGGTATAGTGACAGTATAAAAATACACATTTTATCATCGTCGAATTAAGCGCTACAGGCGCTTTTTTTATACTCGATTAATACGGCTTTTGGAGTGGCTATGATGCGCTATCGGTTCTTGCTATTCTTTATATTAATACTGAGTGGTTGTAGTAACTCGATTAATATCAGTAAGAAAAATACATTCATCAGCCATGCCGATGCTTACTTTAATACCTATGCTCAGCGGCAGAACTTTACCCAGTTTATCGAGTTCTATGCAGAAGATGCCGTGCTGGAAGATATGGTTTTTGGCCATAAGGCACAAGGTAAAGATCAAATTACGGCTTTTTTAAATTGGTCTGCTGGGAATTTTGCTGTGCTGGATGAGCAACCCGTCTTAGTGGTAGAAGATAAGATAGTCGATACCACGGCTAGAACTGTGGTTGCTAGAGGCGTTTTTAATCGCTTTAATTATGCGTCACGCGAGTTAGGGCCTTGGCGATTTCTGATAGTGCTAAAGTTTGACGAAAAAGGTAAAATTATCTATCAGCAAGACTGGATTAACTATACCCCAAAATCGGATTTTACCGGTGGGGAAAATCTAAACCAGCAATATTAATAATCGGCTGCCATTTGTAAGGAGCGCCCATGCAAGTTTCTGTTGAAATAAGCAAGTACCCACTGCACCAAGACTATATCCCTTTTATTAAAGATTTTATTGATAGGCTGAATGAGCATGAAGGGATCAAGGTGATCACAAACACGATGTCAACTCAGGTCTTTGGTGAATTTGATTTAGTGACTTCAGTATTGAATCAAGAAATGAAACACTCATTTGAAGCTTACGGAAAATGTATTTTTGTTTGTAAGTTTATCTCAGGCGATTTATCTCCAGCTGATAGTGCCTGCGATTAATGGACTGGTTTACTGAAACCTTTGCAGGGTTCACAGCGATGTCGAGTTGGGAGTATATCGCTGTGGTGCTGGCTGTAGCTTATTTACTGCTGGCAATTCGAGAGAATATTTGGTGTTGGCCAGTGGCCTTTATTAATACCTTCATCTATACCGTGCTGTACTGGAACGGAGCACTAGTGATGGAATCACTGCTGCACTTTTACTATATGGTCATGGCCGTTGTTGGCTGGTGGATGTGGCGTCAGGGTGACAAAAACAAGCCCAGTGATATTGTTTCTTGGTCGTTATCAAAACATCTTTCAATCATTGTTATCACTTCAGTGGTTTCCGTTGTGCTCGGGTATTTCACCAAGCATTATATGGCAGCAGATCTCGCCTATTTAGATAGCTTTACCACGTGCTTTGCGGTGGTGACGACCTATTTAGTGGCTAAGAAAATTCTTGAAAACTGGTTATATTGGGTCGTGATTGATGCAGCCTCCATCTACCTTTATTACCTTAAAGGTTTCTATCCTACGCTGGTACTATTTATTTTCTACACCTTGATGGCGTGTTGGGGCTACAAGCGTTGGTACGAAGAATATGAAGCTAAGCAAGGAAAGACGCTTGCAGCACTCTGAGCTTGAAAAATTAAAAGTAAAGGTGGATACCGTATTCAAGGTTTCAGCTGAGCGATTAGAAAAGCTAACTAAGGGTGTGAGTAACAATAATTACCTGATGGTGAGTAAGGGCGAAAGCTACCTATTAAAATGCTATAGCCATGGTATTCCTACTGAGGCATTAAAGGCACAGAATGAGTTAGCACAGCAAGGCATTACTTCTAAAGTACTGCAGTACGACCTACGCACTCGTATGGCACTGTTCACCTTTATGCCAGAAGTGTGTGCTGAGCCAAAGTTAAATACTGCGTTGTTAGCACAAGTTATTCAGGTGCATAGCTTAGAGCTTGAAGTATACGAGGTGCTGGACTTAGTCGGTTATGTTCAGGCTATTGATGAGAAACTGCGTCACTTAGTTGACATCGAATGGCTTATCGAAAGCTTAGCTTCTTTACCCGTGGATCAAGCGTTTTGCCATAATGACTTAGTCATGAGCAATATTATTCAAAGCCCAGAGGGGATTCGGTTAATCGACTTTGAGTATGCTTGTCATAGTGACATATTTTTTGATTTAGCAGCGCTGGTGTGTAGTTTTAGCTGTGGTGTTGAAGCAGCACTTACGGTGGTTGAGTCTTATTTTTCTCTAAAGCGGCAAGCCATGCCTTCATACGCTCAAGCTAAACTGACGGTATTTTGCCAAATTTATTTGATTGTTAGTATTCAATGGTACGAGCAGCGCGGCGTAATGATAGAAGCCGAAAAGCTTAGGCAGTTACTGAAGCAGTGGATATTGTAGCTACAAGCTGAGCCAGTAGTATGTGATATTCCTTGATCACATTACTGGCCATCACTATTGGGTAGTTTAAATCCCACCCAGTCGCTGTGCTAGCTCTTTGTATTTTTCAACATCGGCTTTGTCAAAGATAGGTTCGCCATTGGCATCTGTGTCTTTGGCGACTAGCAAGTTTTCTCGTGCGAGGCGTCTTACGCGCTCAACCTTTACGTCAAGAAACTCTGCAACTTGCTCTGTTGTCATCGGTGTCATATTTGGGATCCTCAATGATGTATCGCGATATTTCTGAACGGGCAGCAATATCAGTCTATTTTATTATTTTCAAAGCATAGTTGAATAACTGGTTTTTTGCCCAAAGTACAGCTTTTTTTAAAAAATAGGTTACTAATTAGTCATATAGCAAACATTGTCTGGCAATTGTCTGCACTTAGCATTATTATGTTGGCGACGCTCTCGTGGTGAAATGGATATCACGTAGCCCTCCGGAGGCTGAGTTCTAGGTTCGATCCCTAGCGAGAGCGCCAATGATTACTCCTACTTACAACCAGCCTTTGCGTTTAAAGTACACGCCAATACCGCCAGTTAGTACCACCAACATAATAACAAAAAAGGCAAATGCGCCACCCCATTCAGTGCCAGGAATACCGCCAATATTCACCCCTAACAAGCCTGTTAAAAATCCAAGTGGTAAGAATAACGCTGCAACGACGGACATCACGTACATTCTTTGGTTTAACTGTTCATTTTGATGGTTGGTGATCGCATTTTGGATCACTTGTGCACGTTCAATCGCAGCCTCTAATTCTTCGATATATCGACTTAAGGCATTGCTCGCCTCTTCAATCATGTGTCGATGATCTTCATCTAGCCAAGCAATCTTTGCCAATAGCAGTTCGCTAATAGCAAGCTTTTGTGGCTTAAGATAGCGTTTTAAACCAATGGTTTGCCTTCTTAATGTTGAAAGTTGCTGATAGTTTGGCAGCTGCTCACTGCTTTCCATCGCGTCTTCAAATTCATCAAGCTGTTCTTCTATTTGCCAGATGATGTCTTGCATTCGCACAGAAAGTCGCATCACCAATGTAGACAGTAACTCACCGATACTTTTTGCGCCTTGACCCTTTTTAAGCGATGCCAACATATCTTGGGCAGACATAATATGGCGCTTACGACAGGTGATAAGTAGTTTATCGTTTGCAAAACAGCGAATAGAAACCATGTCTTCAGGGCTTTGCTTGGGATTAAGGTTCACGCCACGCAAGAACACTAGCAAACCTTCATCGCCATTAGCCGTTCTCGGACGAGTTTCATCTGCGGTTAGCGCTTCTCTTTCCCAGTCATCCAAAAACGTTTGTTGCTTCAGCCATTCGGTCGTTTCGTCGAAGCTGTAGTCAAAATGGAGCCAAAGTGGCTCCTTGTGAATTACGGATTTTACTTCACTCAGATCGCAAAGTAGCCTACCGCCACCTTGACCGTCGAGCACAAACGCATGGAGTAATCCAGTCATAGCTAATTCCTATTAAAAAGTTCGTCCCAAGACTGACATAGATAATTTAATTTTCAAATTCATTTAAAAATCTTGGCGATGAAATAAATTGTTTGAATACTCTATTTTACTTTAGCTCAGTATAGGGCTTTACCTTGAAAAATGTGTAAGTGGTGTTACTGTAAGTTAAGGTGCTTGGCTTAACAGAGCGTTTTTATCTTTAGGATAAATTTATTTTGTTTTTCAAGTGACTTGAATCAGCGTATAAGTCCGAACTCATTTTGTACGAGAGCATAATATGATCACAGTTGGTTGGAGAGAGTGGCTTTCCTTACCCGATTTAGGTATCGAAAAAATCAAAGCGAAAGTAGATACTGGAGCAAGAACATCATGTCTGCACGCCTTTAAGGTTGAGCCTTTCAAAACAGAACAAGATGAACTTTGGGTAAGGTTTTGGATCCATCCCAAACAAGACAATACCGACTATGAAGTCTGTAGTGAAGCAAAAGTAGTAGATGAGCGCGTTGTTACCGATTCGGGCGGTCATAAAGAACTACGTTATGTAATAGAAACAAATTTAACTATCGGCAATCAGGCTTGGCCAATTGAAATCACGCTAAGCGATAGAGAAACAATGAAATTTAGAATGTTACTGGGTCGTACGGCGATGCGAGGCCGCATCCTTGTTGATCCAGAACAGTCATATTTAAGTAATAAAACGGATAAATCATGAAAATTGGCATTCTTTCAAGGAATCAATCTTTATATTCAACACGTCGTTTAATTGAGGCGGCAGAGCAGCGTGGGCATGAAGTTGAGGTTATTGACGCGCTACGTTGTTATATGAATATCAATAGTAGTGAGCCTGAAATTCACTTTAAGGGTCAGCAGTTGAGCGGCTTTGATGCGATTGTCCCGCGAATTGGTGCCTCTGTGACGTTTTATGGTTGTGCGGTACTCAGACAGTTTGAAATGATGGGGGTGTACCCATTGAATGAGTCTGTTGCAATCACTCGCTCAAGAGATAAGTTGCGTTCATTACAGCTACTGTCAAGAAAAGGCGTAGGCATGCCAATCACAGGCTTTGCCAGTAAGCCTGATGACGTTAAAGACTTACTGGAAATGGTTGGCGGCACACCGGTTGTGATCAAGTTACTAGAAGGCACACAAGGTATTGGTGTGGTGTTAGCTGAGACTCGTAAAGCGGCGGAAAGCGTTATCGAAGCATTTATGGGCTTAAAAGCCAATATTATGGTGCAAGAGTATATTAAAGAAGCTGGTGGTGCGGACATTCGCTGTTTCGTTATCGGCGACCGTGTCATTGCCGCGATGAAGCGTCAAGCGCAAGAGGGCGAATTCCGTTCAAATCTGCATCGTGGTGGTTCTGCGACATTGGTAAAAATCACTCCGGAAGAGCGCCGCACTGCAATTGCTGCAGCAAAAGCCATGGGCCTAAATGTTGCCGGTGTAGATTTATTGCGTTCAGAGCGAGGTCCTTTGGTGATGGAAGTGAACTCATCTCCGGGCCTTGAGGGCATTGAAAAGGCAACAGGTAAAGACATTGCTAGCTTGATCATCTCCTTTATCGAGAAGAATGCAGCGGCGAAAAGGACTGCTACACGTGGCAAAGGTTAAAATCAACCAACCCTTTACGTTATTAGATACACGAGTGGGTGTTGCTGAAAGGCAGACTGTCCAGTTGGAAGTGGCCAAGCTCTACACTCACACACCAATGACCATTCCGATTGAAGTCGTTAATGGCGCAGAGGCCGGGCCGGTACTTTTGGTCTGTGCCGCAATTCATGGAGATGAATTAAATGGCGTTGAGGTCGTGCGCCAGCTATTAAGTAAAGTCGATGCGGCAACGCTACGTGGCACCTTGATAGCGGTGCCTATCGTAAATATCTTTGGCTTTATTCATAAGTCTCGCTATTTACCTGATAGACGAGATCTAAACCGCTGTTTTCCAGGTTCTGAGCAAGGCTCGTTAGGGGCTCGAATGGCATCTATGTTTTTCGATTTGGTGGTAAAAAAGTGCACCCATATTATCGATTTACATACTGGCGCGATTCATCGCTCTAATTTACCGCAGATCCGTGGTGACTTGTCCTGCGAAATGACCAAAGAAATGGCCATGGCGTTTGGTACGCCGGTTGCGATAGATGCGCGACTGCGTAATGGTTCGCTACGAAGTGAAGCTGCGGGATTGGACATTCCTGTTATCACTTATGAAGCGGGAGAAGCGTTGCGGTTTGACTCATTGGCCATTGCAGCTGGATTGCAAGGGGTTGAAAATGTCATGCGCAAACTCAGAATGTTGCGTGGACGTCGCAGGAAGCAACGTCATGACGCAGTTATCGCGGCTGCAACAAGTTGGGTGCGTGCAGACGTTGATGGTATTGTTCGAGCACAAGTTAACTTGGGGGAACGCGTATCAAAAGGTCAAATCTTGGCTTATATAGACAGTCCATTAGGTCAAAGCGAAGAAGCGATTATCGCACCTCGTAGTGGGATAGTGATTGGCCAACAAATGCTACCTTTGGTGAATGAAGGAGACGCAGTTTTTCATTTGGCTTACTTTGCACATGCAAATAGCATTGTTGAACAACAGCTAGAAACTTTTATTGACGATATAGGCCCTATTTCTTAGGGCCTAATGTTCTTCTTGGTGTTGGAACCTGTTTAGGTTTAGTCGGTTCTTGACTAAGCACCATAACGGGTCGAGTAACAAACAAGTTATTAGGATATACGACCTTATGGCCGTCAACATGGCGCAGCACTACACTCATCAACCCCATCTCTACAATACAGCCTTCAACAAAGTTTGCACCGTCAACAATTCTTACCCAATTCCCAACGCGATAATCGTTTTGAATAAACATAAGTAAAAATGAAGTCAGATTGGAAAGTAATGACCAACCGGCAAACATGGCAACACCAAGCATCGCAAATAACGATGAACCAAGCACCAGTAAACCACGAAGTTCTATGCCCCAGAATACAAGCATAAAGCAGACGAATACAAAGGCAACAAGTACACGAACGAGTAAGTCGGCACGTTGTTTACGATGAGAGTCTATTTTTCCGCGTGTTACTTTTTCTAAGAGTTTGCAACATGCCTTCATTAATAGTGGGAAGGATAATAGCGCCACCAAAGTTACAATTAGCTTGTATTGACTGAGTGCGAAATCTAACAAATGCAAAATCGTATCCTAAGAAATTTTTTCTGCTTTATATCATGTTTATTGTTGTGCGACACCGTTAAAAGCGATTTTTTACCGTTAATAGCCACTGTACGCTATCGACGTTATCCGGGCCATTAATTGGTGCGGCTAAATCAATATGAACCATGATATCTGAATTGGCTCGGCTAGGTGCTAAACGCAAGCCAATACCGACATTTTTTAGGACTGATTCATCTGCTTCAATCGGCAGGTGAGAGTGGTACGCGCGCCCTACATCAAAAAAAGCTGCACCACCAATTTTGAATAAGCGCAGTAAGTCATATTCCCAGTAATAGCGTTTTTCGATATTGAGTAGCATACTGCGACTACCTTGCTGATATTTTATTGGGTATCCGCGAAGCCCGGTTTCGCCCCCTAACGTAATTTGATTATCAAAGGTCAGGTTATTCCCATAGGTATAGCTTGCGTTGATAAACCAAGACTCATACAAGCTGGTATTTAAATAGTATTGAAAGGTCGTTTTCGCTATTAGGTTTTCGGTTTTATCTGTGTCTTTGTTCCAGTTGCCACTGACATCAAAATAAAAACGCCACAAGCTGTGATCTGAGGTGTAGTGTGCCGTATTGGCAGAAAATGAATAGACAAGACGTTCAGTATCGTCACTCCAAGATTCGGCTGAATAGCCAAATAGAGCATTAATATTCCAACCTAAATTAAGATCCTCTGTACGATAAATCGAGTCGAAGTTGCGTACTTTTACATAGGAATCTTCAAACCACTGAGCTTGAACATAAGGGTAGGTGAGCGTTCTATCTTGTGCAATGGGTAAAGTGGTATCTGCTATCTCACGGAAGGTATGTTGCTCATGTCTAACGCCTGCGATGAGACGGCGAGTCCAACTGCCCGATAGCGCTTTTGAGTGTCCGAAGTAGACTTGCGTGACATCCGTGGATTGACTGAACTCTGAGATTGTTTCACCTTCAGAATATATGGGTTCTTCGCGTTTGTCGGAATAACTCGTAAAACCATAACTATATGGAGTATCGGTTGCAAAAAATGGATAGCTCACATCGATATAGTGGCGCTCACCATCGTCATTATCTGAATATTCTACGCGACCACGATATCTTGAGTTTAAAATATTAGGGTCATCATAGACAAACTGATAACCAGAGCGGTCGACCTCTTGTATGTGGGTAAAAGAAAGGCGCTTTCCCCAGCCAAATAAATTACTTTCTCTAAACCCAATTCGAGAAGTGTTTTCCCCACCACTACGACTAAAACTTAAATCGGGCAATAGTGTCCAAAGATCCCGCGTTACAACCGTAACTAAAATATCACCATCACAGTTTTCTACGGCATAGATACGTGCATCATATAGGTATGACTGATTGCGAAGGAGTCGTTCGGATTCACTGAGTTTTCTTGGGTTGTAAGCATCCCCTTCCTGAAATAGGAGCACGCTTTTTAATACTTCGGGCTTGGTTTGAATATGATAACGGTTGGCAAATCGGAATAGGGCATTGTCTTCTTCAGGTTTATCGGTATCGAAAACATTAAGTTGTTTTAGAGTGATAGCGACGACCTTTTTACCCTCTGCGGGCTCAGGATAGGCTTGTTTGCTGTCTAGCTGGCGTGAAAGGTTTTGGTCGCTTTGTGCTTCAACTCGGTTATTACCACAGCTATTAGCAAAATCAACAGCAGGCACTTTTTCAGCTTGCGCAGCTGCATTTAGGCTACACATTAGCACAATACTATTACACGAAATCCTCTTTACATTCATCACAGAGCCTTTAAGTCTAATATTCCTTTAGTATGGATTATATTGTTGCAGCTTGCTTTAGTTCTGCAACAAAAGTAATAATATTTATAGACTTAAAGAGCTTTATGTGGACTTAACAAGAAAGTTGTTGGCGTAGGAAAGGTAGGAGTTCTAAGGCATCAACGCCATCAGGAGCTATCCACACACTCTCACTGTAATGTTCAAAATTTAAATTAAAATTACAGCTTTTATATGAAAAACGCCACTGATGTCTATCCGCTCCAGCAGAGAATTCAATTAATTGAATCTCATCTTGATGTAAGAATATTTGCCCCCAAAGTTCAAATTCATCGTCTTGAGGTGTAATTTCACAGCTGACGATAATCACCTCGTGTGAATTATCCAAAGTGAGTGTAGTCATTATTCTCTTTCCAAATAATTGCGAATGAGCTGCATGAAAGGGGCACCGTACTTGCTGAGCTTAGTAAAACCGACACCAGATACTTGCAAAAACTCACTATCAGTTGTTGGCGTTCTTTGTGCCATTTCAGCCAACGTTCGGTCGTTAAATACAACATACGGTGGTACATCATCTTCATCTGCGAGCTGCTTTCTGAGTGCACGAAGCTTAGCAAATAGTTTCTTATCGTAATTAAACTGAGCCAGTTTATCTTGATAGACATGCTTTGCTACAAGTCTTGGTTCTGCGAGTTGTAGCACATATTCGCCGCGAAGTACGGCGCGGGCGGCTTCTGTTAATCTAAGCGTTGCGCCTTGAGTAATATCTTGACTCAATAAACCATGATGGATCAATTGACGTAAGATACTCAGCCAAAATTCATTGCTGTGCTCTTTCCCGATCCCATAGGTTGAGAGGGTATGGTGATTTTGTTCTCTGATCCTTGCGGTATTTGCCCCACGCAAAATATCCACAATGTAACTAATGCCAAAGCGTTGTTCTGCGCGGTATACGCACGATAACGCTTGTTGGGCAACTAATGTACCATCAAATTGTTTCGGTGGGTTAAGGCAAATATCACAGTTTCCGCATGCTTCACGTTGATATTCGCTGAAGTAATTGAGCAAAATTTGACGACGACAGGTTTGCGCTTCAGCAAAACTCGACATCGCCTGAAAGCGCTGCTCTTCGACCTTACGACGTTGCTCGTCTGGAATATCTTCAAAAAAGCGCCTAACGCGGGGAATATCCGCAGGATCAAAGTACATAACGGCTTCAGCTGCTAAGCTATCTCGCCCTGCACGGCCGGTTTCTTGATAATACGCTTCTACACTTTTAGGAATATCATAGTGAACCACAAATCGCACGTTGGGTTTATTGATCCCCATCCCAAAAGCAACGGTTGCAACTACGATTTGAATGTCATCTCGGGCGAAGCGGTTTTGTACAAACTGGCGCTGATCATTATCTAGACCTGCGTGATAACCTGCAGCATTGAACCCAGCATCAATCAGCTTTTCGGCAATATCATCAACACGTTTACGGCTACCACAGTAGATTATGCCACTTTGCCCCTTTTGCTCTTTTAAATAGCGGATCAACTGCGACAGGGGTTTGAACTTTTCTTCGATGGTGTAACGAATATTGGGTCTGTCAAAGCTACCGGTATAGATAAATGGTGCTTGCATACCTAATTGCTGGACAATATCTTTTCGTGTCGCTAAATCGGCCGTTGCGGTTAATGCCATCATCGGAACGGACGGAAAATGTTGGCGTAATTCTTTTAAACGAAAATAGTGCGGTCTAAAGTCATGTCCCCAATGAGATACACAATGGGCTTCATCAATGGCAAACAAACTGATGTTACAGTTGGATATGCGTTCAATAAAGTCTCGTTGTAAGGCCTTTTCTGGTGCAACGTACAGCAGCTTTAAACGGCCTTGGAAAAGCGCGTCATAGGTATCTCTTTGCTGCTCCCAAGCGACGCTGTTGTTGATATATTCAGCGGCTATGCCTTGTGCTTTTAACTGCGCGACCTGATCTTGCATTAATGAGATAAGTGGCGATATAACAATTGTCACGCCTGCAAATAATACTGCTGGGACTTGGTAACAGAGTGATTTACCGCCGCCGGTAGGCAGTAGTACAAGCGTATCCTGACCAGCTAAGCTAGACTGAATAATATCAAGCTGACCATCTCTAAACGTACTGTAGCCAAACACATCTTTCAGTACTGAATGAGGGTCGTTAATTGGGGTGCTTACGAGGGTATCCATCGGTGTCATTTTAGAGCTTTTTTTGAACCTTGTCTTTGCTTTTTATCTAATCTTAAGAGACTTGAATAAGTTTTGAGCACTTGTAGGCTTTAAACTTTGTGATTGTGAATTCATCGAACTTTCATCGCCGTGATTAGTAAAAATGAGTATAATGATTGACCTCTTAGTTGATCCCTCCAAAGGTTAAACGCCCGTGATTGAAGAACAAAAGAAAGGCCACTTACTCGCTGTACTCGCCTTTTTTATGTGGGGACTTGCACCCATCTATTTTAAGCAACTCGTCCATGTTGACGCGATTGAGATACTCATTCATCGCGTTGTGTGGTCTGTCTTTTTTATTGCACTAATTGTGCTGGCAAAGCAGCAATGGCCCAAAATTAAGGCCATATTGGCTAATCCTAAATTGCTGGCGATGTTGACACTCACTGCGTTGCTGTTGGGTTTTAACTGGGGTTTATTTATTTGGTCTGTTAATAACGGCTTTATGCTAGATGCGAGTTTGGGTTATTACATCAATCCATTACTTAACGTGCTATTGGGAATGTTATTCTTATCGGAAAGGTTGAGAACAGCGCAAAAGTTTGCTGTGTTATTAGCGATAGTGGGTGTGGTATTACAGTTAATCAGTTTTGGCTCATTCCCAGTCATTGCGTTTTCACTGGCAGGATCGTTTGCAATATATGGATTGTTGCGTAAGACCTTAGCGGTTGAGTCACTTCCTGGATTGCTGGTGGAAGCCCTTATTCTCACCCCAATTGCACTGGCTTATTGGTGGTGGGTTGAGCCCAGTGCCACAAGCAACCTTTGGAATAATGATTGGTACACCAACACGCTTTTGATAAGTGCGGGTGTGGTGACAACTTTGCCTTTGTTATGCTTTACCGCAGCAGCAAAACGGATACCCTACACGACACTTGGCTTTTTTCAATATATCGGGCCGAGCTTAATGTTCATATTGGCGGTACTCTTTTATGGGGAAGCCTTTGATGCAGAACGAGCAATAACGTTTGCCTTTATTTGGGGAGCGCTGGTGATGTTTAGCTTTGATTCTTATCGAGATAAAAGAAAGCGCTTAGTGAACTAAGCGGTTTCTTCCCGAAGCTTTCGCCTGATATAAACGCTCATCGGCTTGTTTTATCAGGCTTTCTATGTCCGTAGTCACCTGAGCGGCAAGTCCCATTGAAACAGTAAACGAGATCTGCTGTTCAGTCAGTTCGTTACTACTTTGCTCTAAATATTCCCTGAAGCACTCCAGTCTTTCTTTGCAATGTTCAGCCACCGTATCTTTAAAATATATCGCAAACTCTTCGCCGCCTAATCGAGCGACTAAATCATTGGGAAAGTATTGAGCAAACGCTTGGCCAATTGATTCAAGCACTGCATCGCCGCCTTCATGACCATATTTGTCATTTACTTGCTTAAAATGATCTATATCTATCATAGCGATCAGCCCGTAGAGCTCCTTTTTATGTCTTGCTTTTAGGCTTTTCTTTACGGTATCGAAAAAGTAGCGTCGATTTGGCAAGCTGGTTAGATAGTCTGTATTTGCTTGTCGGCGTATCGTTTGAATATGTTCTAGCATATCGACGTTCTGGCTAAGACGGCAGTAAAACTCTTCAGCGTTAAAGGGCTTTCTGAGGTAGTCATTAGCACCATTTTTCAAAAATCGTGTAGATAAATTTTCGGTTTCAACTCCAGATATACCAATTATCGCTTTATCATCATCAGTGTAGAGTCGCCTAATTTCGATACATAGCTCTTCGCCTCGCATATTTGGCATTTCATTGTCGGTAATGATCACTGAAATATCCGGGTTGTCTTTTAATACCGCGAGCGCTTCTATGCCATCACAGGCTTCTAGTACCTGATATTTATGGCGAGTGAGGAGTGCTGAGACATAGTGTCTCGACGAAATAGAGTCGTCCACAACCAGTACTCTGACATTTTCATTTCTTGGCAGGCGTTCTAATTGGCGACGTAAATAATGATAGGCTTGTTTATTTTCCTTGGTGATATAGTCGATGATGGGGTATTGCTCAACGATTGAGCGAGTCTGACTTTCAAGGTTACCAGTCATAACTATGGTAGGAATATCAGCTTTAACCGTGCAGGGAATAGCTTCTCCAAGCGGCGCATCTGGTAACACAAAGTCTACCACGGCACAAAAATAATCGTGCTGTGATAACAATGCTTTGGCTTCGGCCAAAGACTCTGCAATATCTACATGGTATCCCACAGTGGTCGCAATATGCTTTTGCACCTTCGCAATTGTGGGGGTGTCTTCAATGATTAAGATTTTCCGTAACACAACCTTCGCCAACCATTTCCTGTTTTACTAATTCTTAACCTAACTGCGCTTAATTGCAATGCTTGTGCTAATAAACAAGTAATGACTAAGAACAAAATACGAGACAGATAGAGGCTGATGAGGTAATCGAGATTGAAATGGGATTGATAATAGAAGTGCTTAGACGCCAACGACAGAAATAAAGCCACTCTGTTGGCGTCTAAGCTTGATAGGATTTAGACGATTTTGCTTATAGCTCGTCGTCAATATCTACCGGGATCACCACGCTACCGTCGTTTTGAACTTTAGAGCGTCCAAATAGCGTGTGAAACTTTGTCTTACACGTAGTATGCTTCAAATATTTGGTCCAAGCTTTTTCTACAGCGTTAGTTGGGGGGATTAACCCTTCCATCACCTGAACAAACTGAGATTGGAAACTGTTTTGAGGTTCTTCTGCTTTGCTGTATAAGCTTCTTAATGTGGCACCACAACGTTCAAGAATTTCGGCTTCTTGTAGCGTGAAGTGACCACTGCGTCCGAATCCTCTAGGGAAGTTGGCGTCATCATAAAAGGCTCTGGGGCTTGCAAATGCATTTTTCAAAGTCGCTAAATTATGATCCATAACTGAGTCCTCTAAGATTATCTGGCTGGAGTATGGACCAAGTTTTATAATTTTTTAAACGAGTAATTTTTATCGTCAGGAAGAAAAATGGACATAGATCTATTAAAAACTTTTGTCGAAGTTGTCAAAACCCGTCACTTCGGTCGAGCGGCAGAAAATTTATACATCACTCAGTCAGCTGTAAGTTTTAGGATCCGCCAGCTTGAGCAAAGTTTAGGGGTGAATCTTTTTATTCGCCAGCGTAACAATATTCAGCTAACTGCGCCAGGTGAAAGATTATTACCACATGCCAAAATGATCTTAACTGGGATGCAGCGCGCCAAAGTCGATGTTGCATTGGCAAACAATATGCACAAGCAATTGTCATTGAGCGGCACGGCTAATATTTGGGACGCATTTTTACAATTCGGAATTAACCATATTGTATCCGCTATGCCTGGTGTATCGCTTGTTGCTGAAGTGAAAGCACAGCAAGAAAGCACACGACTATTATTAGAGCGAACACTGGACCTTGCTGTATTATTCGATCCGCCAAAAGTGGATGAACTGGTTGTTAAGCCAATTAGCGATCTTGCTATTATTCCTGTAAGCACTTTTGATAACGCAACAAAGGAAGACTTTTTTGACAACCAGTATGTTTATGTTGATTGGGGAACCGCTTTTTCTCTATGGCATGCAAAACAGTTTACTGGCGCAACCCCTCCTTATTTTAGAACCAGCACAGGCAGAATAGCA
The DNA here is from genome assembly GCF_040104525.1 of Pseudoalteromonas sp. XMcav11-Q. Classification (NCBI taxonomy): domain Bacteria; kingdom Pseudomonadati; phylum Pseudomonadota; class Gammaproteobacteria; order Alteromonadales; family Pseudoalteromonadaceae; genus Pseudoalteromonas; species Pseudoalteromonas sp. XMcav11-Q. Next base: position 1,681 of record NZ_JBECOX010000008.1, on the reverse strand, counting down.
CTCGATCTTATTCTTCAGTGTGGTGGTTCCGCATTTGTGCCAGAAGCGCTAGCGTTAGAGTCTATTGAGGCTGGAAGGTTGACTCAGGTTGATGAAGTAGAAAGTAACTCAAGAGAGATATTTGTGGCATACCACAAAGACAACGACCAACTAGAACAGATAGAAACCATCGTAAATTTACTGGGGGCGGTGAAGTAATTCTTACAATGAAACTTTTGTGACGTATTTCTTAAGGTTGGGTGTCATTTTATTTTCAGAAATATTTTATGTGTAATATTTTTGTCATTTACCAGTGTCAAACTGCGCGTGTTTTGAAAATACGTGTTGCGATATTGAGGAAATACACATGAAACTAACTAAGACTGCTTTAGCGCTATCATTACTAAGTGCATTCACTTTTCAAGCAAACGCTGAAGTTGATGTTTATGGTAAAGCGAATGTATCGGTACAATCTTCTGACGATGGTGCTGGCTCGGTTACTGAAATTAAAAGTAACGCCTCTCGCTTTGGTTTCAAAGGTTCTGAGAAATTAGACTCTGGTTTAGAAGTTATTTATAAGCTTGAGTTCCAAGTAGATGTCTCTGACGCTGATTCAAAAGGTGATAAAGACAATATTACTGCACGTAATCAGTACGTGGGTTTAAAAGGTAACTTCGGTGAAATCGTTATCGGCCGTAATGACACCGCATTAAAACAGTCTCAAGGTAAGTTAGACCAGTTCAACGACCTTGAGGGTGACATTAAGGTACTCTTTAAAGGCGAAAATCGCTTAGGTGATTCAATTTCCTACAAGTCACCAAGCTTTAATGGCTTTAGAGTACTAGGAAGCTTTATTGCTGAAGACAGCGAAGAAGGTGAAAACGGTTTCTCTACTGCGCTAACATATGGCGATGCAGGATTGAAAGAGTCAACTATCTATGCAGCGATTGCAGCAGATAGCGAAGTAAATGGCTATGACACGGTTCGTTTCACTGTTCAAGGTAAGGTAGCTGACTTCAAACTTGGTGCAATGTACCAGACACAGGAAAAGGTGGATGGAAGTGCAGAGGCCGATGGGTACTTACTAAATGCAGCGTACAAATTGGGCAATGCAACCTTGAAAGCACAGTATCAAGTTATTGACTTCGATGCCGGTGACAAAGTAGATGGTGTTTCTGTCGGTGTTGATTACAAGCTTGCTAAAAACGCGAAGGTTTATGGTTTCTACTCAACATTCGATGCAGACAACCAAGTAGAAAAGGATTATCTAGGCTTAGGTATCGAGTATAAGTTTTAATTTATAGACTTTATCCGAGCTTAAATATAGTAAAACACCCGCCTAATGCGGGTGTTTTTGTTTGTTTTATATTCGGATTGTTTTCTTTTTGCTCGAACAAACGTTTTTTCGCAATTTTCTTTAAAAAAGGGTTGCACTAAAATCGGATCGCCCTATAATGCGACCCCACTGACACGGGGCGCTACGCTGAAAAGCAAAGCAGCAACGAGTTAGCGTCAAATAAAACTTAAGTTCGAAACTTCTTCTCAAGAAATTCAAAATTAAGTGTTGACAAAAAGTTGGGAATGCTTAGAATGCACATCCCTCGAAACAACGAAATGTTTCGAAACGTTCTTTAAAAATATGAAGCAATCATCTGTGTGGGCACTCGTACAGATTGAGTTCTAACAGCAGATTCTAGTTCGC